>CAZOGN010000074.1:0-4033 GCA_964579655.1 uncultured Lachnospiraceae bacterium | reverse complement strand
CCTTAAAAGAAGTTCTAATGGAATAGGACTTAAGAATGTTATAAGTCGTTTAAGACTATATTTTGAAAGAGAAGATGTACTTGAGATATATAGCGAAGGAGAAGGAAGAGGCACGGAAATTAGGATTACAATTCCTAAGCAAGATTCCTAGAGAAAAGTAAGAGGTAAAATATTATGGTTGAAAAAGGTTATAAAATATTAATTGCAGATGATGAAGGGATAGTAACAGAGTCTCTATCGTTAATTATTTCAAAAGAATTTAACAATAAATGTACTGTAAGTGTTGCTGCTTCAGGTAGGCAGGTTATTGAAATTGCAGAAGTGTTTAGACCAGACATAATATTAATGGACATTCAAATGCCTGGAATTAATGGAATAGAAGCAATTAAGGAAATAAAGAAAACTAACAAATCCGCAGTCTTTATAGTTGTATCTGCTTATGATAAGTTTACATATGCAAAAGAAGCTTTAAAGCTAGGGGTTATGGAGTATCTAACTAAACCTACAAATAAGAAAAAAATTATAAATACAATAGAAAAAGCTATGATTATCGTAGATAAAAATAGAGAAAAAAGAAATAGTGATCTACTAATGAAAGAAAAAATCAATAAAGTAGTTCCAATTATTGAAAGTGGAATGGTTTATTCTATTTTATTTCAAGAGGTTTACTCTACGGAGTTAACTAATTTTAAGAATTTATTAGGCTTAACATCTGATTATGGCTTTGTAATGATTATTCAATATGGAGATGAAGATGAATATGGAAAGCTCACCAATCCAGTAGGTAATAGTGTAAAGGCCCAGTCTTTCTATCCGGCTCTAAAAGAGATAACAAGAGAATTTTTTGATGGAATTGTTGGTCCAATTATGGTAAATCAAATAGTGGTTGTTGTACCGTGGGAACAAAGTGAGATTAGTTATGATGAACGAATTGATATAATTGATAAGGCAAGAAAGTTAAGCAGAAAATTAAAAATTCATATAGATACTGCCTTTAGAATAGGTATAGGAAATGTTGAAAGACTTGACCAGCTATCAAAATCTTATAAAGAGGCGGTATGTGTTTTAAAAGAAAACAAAGAAAGAATAATTCATGTAAAAGATATATCTGCTGGCATCGATAAAGAAAACAATTACCCTGACAATAGAAAAAGAGAAATTATACGCTTAATTAAAGAGGGCAAGACTATTAGAGCTAAAGTTGAAGCAGAACAATATATCGAATGGCTAATAAATAATCATAAAATATATAAATTTGACTTACACGCAAAGATTTATGAAGTACTAATTTATGCTGAAGATAAGGCTTATGACCTAGGAATTGAAAGTTATAACTTTATTAATAGGGGTGATTATTTAAAAGAACTAATAAAAATAGATTCAATTGAAGAATTGAAGCAATGGTATCTAGAAAAGATGACTAAAATATGTACGACTATAGTCACCCAGAAGAAGACTGAAACTAATACCATTATATTAAAAGCAAAGAATTATATATCAAAAAACTATGGGAAAGATATATCATTAGATGATGTATCCCATGAAGTAGATATTAGCCCATATTATTTTAGTAAATTATTCAAAGAAGAAACCGGAGAAAACTTTATTGATTATTTAACAAAAGTTCGCATTGAAGAGGCAAAGAATTTATTATTAAATAACAAAGAAACTAGTATTAAAAGCATTTGTATGGATGTTGGTTATAGTGATCCTAATTATTTTAGTCGTATCTTCAAGAAGTGTACAGGGCAAACACCAACTCAATACAGAGAAAGAAAGTTGTAGGGCGGGAAGTATGAACTATAAAAACATAAAGTTAATAGCTCTAGTATTACTTATGCTACTACTTGTTGGATGTGAAAAAGAGCTAGAAGATTTAATTAAAGAACCTAGTGTACAGGAAGATAAGATACAAATTGGCGTAACCTTCGAATCCTATGTAATAGAAAGATGGCAAAGGGATAGGGATGTCTTTGTATCAACAGCTAATGAACTAGGTGCAGATGTCAATGTTCAAACTGCAAGTGGTAGCTTAGAAAAACAAATTGAGCAGATTAATTATTTTATAGATAAAAAAATGGACGTTATTGTTATTATAGCAGCCGATTCTAATTCTCTAGCTGAAGTAGTAGGGACAGCACGTGATAATGGAATAAAGGTAATTGCTTATGATAGATTAATTAAAAATGCAAATGTTGATTTGTATATATCCATTGATAGCAAAAAAGTAGGGGAATTAATGGGCCAATGTATAGTTGATAATGTTGCAGATGAAGGTGAGATATCTATAGTCCTAGGCCCACAAACAGATTATAACGTTATGTTATTAGAACAAGGTATTCATACAGCATTAGGAACATCTAAATATAAGATTTTAAGAAAAGGATATGCAGAAAATTGGCTTGCTGAAGAAGCTTTTTCAACCGTAACAGAAACATTATTAATAAATGATAGTTTTGATGGGATTATTTGTGGCAATGATGATTTGGCAAGTCATGCTATTAAAGCTTTGGCTGAATCAAGAATGGCAGGGGAAGTTGTTGTAGTCGGCCAAGATGCGGATTTAAGTGCATGTCAAAGAATTGTAGAAGGAACACAGACTATGACGGTATACAAGCCAATTGAGAGATTAGCAACTCTAGCGGCTGAGAATGCAGTAAAACTTGCAAAAGGTGAAGAGGTTTCAACCGAAGAAACAACTATTGATGGTAGCTACAAGGTTCCAAGTATAAAACTAGATCCAGTAGCTGTTACAATTGAAAACTTAGATGAAGTTATAATAGATAGTGGCTTTCATGTGCGTGAAGAAGTTTATTTAAACTATATAGAATAGACACCTAGCATTATTTTGCATCAATATAATGCTAGGTATTTCCAAAACCATGGTTGCACCATAAGAACTTATAGGCATTAACAAATTAGTGCTAACTCTTTTATGTAATAATAGTGTTGTAGAAAACATTACATAAAGGAGGATTTTTTATGAAGAAAAATATTTTATCAGTAATTTTACTTATTGTATTAGTTGTATCTTTAATTGCTTGTTCAGATGATAGCAAGAAAACTGGAAAAGACGGAGAGGATAAGACGCAAGAAAGTACCGGAGAAAAAAGCGATACTAAGATTGGTGTAGCAATGCCTACAAAAGACTTACAACGTTGGAATCAAGACGGTGCTAACATGAAGGCAGAATTAGAAAGTGCTGGATACGAAGTTGACTTACAGTATGCAAACAATGAAATAGCAACTCAACTTTCACAAGTTGAAAATATGATTACTGGTGGATGTGATGTTCTTGTAATTGCATCAATTGATGGTAGTTCATTAGGAACAGTACTTGAAAAAGCAAAAGCTGAAGATATTCCAGTAATTGCATATGACAGATTAATTATGGAATCAGATGCAGTTAGCTATTATGCAACATTTGATAACTACATGGTTGGAACTATTCAAGGTGAATTTATTGAAGATGCTCTAGATTTAAAAAACCAAGATGGTCCATTTAACATCGAATTATTCACAGGTGCTCCAGATGATAATAATGCTCGTTTCTTCTTTGGAGGAGCATTTGACGTATTGAAACCATACATTGATGATGGAACTCTTGTAGTTGTTTCAGGTCAAGTTGGATTTGAAGAAGTTGCAACTCAAAACTGGTCAACTGAAGAGTCTCAAAGAAGAATGGAAAACTTAATCACAGCATATTATGCTGATGGAACTAAGTTAGACGCTGTTCTTTCAAGTAATGACTCCGTAGCAAATGGAATTACAAATGCTCTTACAGCTTCAGGATTTGAAGCTGATAATTTCCCAGTTTTAACTGGTCAAGACTGTGATGTTACATCAGTAAAGAATATAATAGCTGGGACTCAATCAATGTCTATATTTAAAGATACTCGTACATTAGCTTCTCAAGTAGTAGCTATGGTTAATGCAATTGCTGATGGAAAAGAAGTTCCTGTAAATGATAACGAGACATATGATAATGGAACAGGAGTTATTCCTACATACCTATGTGAACCAGTATTTGCAG
>CAZOGN010000073.1:0-4353 GCA_964579655.1 uncultured Lachnospiraceae bacterium | reverse complement strand
TATGCTATTATAAATATAAGAAGCTGTTGTATTTAAGATAATAAAGGAATGTATATGAGAAATATTGTTGATTTTGATAAAAACAAAATAAGCTTGGAGGAATTACAAGCTTTCTATCGAATAACAACCTATATGGAATTGACAGAGAAAGTATATGATCTTATTGAGCAAGGCCGAATTTCACCGATAAAAAACTCAAAGCTTAATGGCAAAAAACCAGCCCTCTATCAGGCATATCGGATCCATCGCATTAGTAAGGATAATAGTAAGTTAGTAGAAGAACTGACCTATCAGTTAGTACCCATGCTAGGCAATGATTATTATCTGAGGAACATCGAAACCTATCGTAAGGATAGGTTGTTTGTCTTACAGTTAAATGATTATCTAAAGGACAAGAGGGATAATCTGCTAGATTCAGTATCCTATAATGAACGTAGTTTTGAAATCTGGGGAAGGGAAAAGTTCCTTTTAAGAGAAGGGGGAATCCGTATCCTAAAAAACCTTGGACTAAGTCTAGGAGAACTTAATGTATACGATACGACTGAGCCGCTAGCATATTATTCTCATCATAAGCTAGTACCTCAGAAGATATTGATATTGGAGAATAAGGATACTTTCTACAGTATGAGAAGACATCTTATAGCAGGTAGTACGACCATACTTGGAACCCAGCTAGGGACACTTATATATGGAGCAGGTAAAAGCATTCACAAATCATTTCAGGATTTCACCTTTTGTATGGAGCCATATCTTAATGATCCTAGTAATGAAATATTGTATTTTGGTGATCTAGATTATGAAGGTATTATTATTTATGAAACCCTACATAGAAATTTCAGAGACAAAGTAAAGATAGAACCCTTTTGCATTGCCTATGAAACAATGATTAACAAATCTGACTTATCAAGATTACCCAAGATGAAGAAGGGGCAGAATAAAAATATAGGCGCTGGATTTTTATCCCATTTTACTCAGGATATACAGAGGCAGATCATAGAAATATTAGCACAGAACAGATACATACCACAAGAGATATTACAGCGAAAGGATTTTTAGTAGGTATTATTATGGAACTGGATTTTTTAAAGAACTTTACAAAGAGAATGAAGAATATTGGTTCCTATGGATTGCTTTTTAAGAATAGTATTCAGAAGGGAACTTGGAAGCGGTATGGAATTGATACCATATTTGAGCAGACGAATTTAATATTCTCTGTTTTACTATATATTATGGAGCAGTCTCTAAAGGATGAGCACTGTACCATGGATGATATAGGTAATTTTATCGATGTAATTAATATAACTTGGTTTAAGAAACCCTTATCCTATGATCAGTGTAAGGAATTAGGAGAGTTTATTGTAAATGTAATCCTATGTGATGAAGGCCGTGCCATGTATTTTCAAGGGTTTGATTATGATGAGGGGGATTATAAAGAGATACATATTAGTTTTATTGGAAATAGGGTTGTCTATATTGATAAAGATGTAAGGAGAACCTCTTATTATCTTACGGATGATGGGTATAATCTGGTCCTATCCACCCTAGAGATTGAGAGCAATATGAAGCTTACTATACAAGAGATGATTTTTAAGCTTCAAATGGAGAAAGCCAGTTATGATAAGGCAGTGGATACTATTAAGCAGATTTTCAATCTACTTAGAATTCAATTGCAAAAAATGCAGGAAGCCATGCGTAGAATCAGGCAGAACGCCCTTATGTTCTCTATTGCAGAATATAGCCAGATTCTGGAGGATAATCTTACAACCATTGATGAGACCAGAAAGAAATTTGCCGGTTACAAGGAACATGTAAGAAAATTAGTGGAAGGGCTGGAGCAACAGGATATACATATGGAAAAGTTAGGACAAATGGAAGCTGATAACCTGAAGCACTTGAAAACAATTGAAGATTATATCAATCGTGCACTGGATGAGTATCAGAGGATACTTTCAACCCATTTTGATTTAAAATCCATGTACACAAAGGAATTAGAGGCTCTATCACAGATGTCATTAATAAAAAGGTTTTCTATCCGCAATGACTTATATGATCAAGTATTAAAGGAAGCAGATAATCTTGACCGTTTAGACATATTCCTACGGCCTTTATTTAACAAAGATGTGGACAAGACCTACCATATTGGCAAGGCATTTGAATATCAAAGGACAATTAACCCCAGGGAGAATGAAGAGTCTGAAGTGTTAGAAGATTTTGATGATGAGGCTTGGTTGCAGGAACAAAAATTGAAGTTAGAGAAAAGACTTAGAATATATAAGGATAGTTTATTGTGTATTCTACAATACGCATATCAATACAAAAATTTGTCATTGCAAAAATTAAATGAAGTAATCACAAAAGAGGAGCGAAGTCTACTTATTCCTAATCTGGAAATCTTTCGAGAGATTATGGTAGAGCTGATTAAGAATAGAATTTTTATCTTTGATGACCTTCGTAAAGAGCGGGAAGAGCATTTTACAGATGAAATAGATGGATTTCAAATTAATTTATGCCTATTGGAATTGATCGAAGAGCAGGAAAGGTTTAAGTGGGTTAAGAGCCTTGAAGTATCAAGAGCAGATGGAGACATTGTCGAGTTTTTAAATGTAGTTGATGAAAGTGGGCAGATGAAAAAGGTAGGCTGTTCAAATGTCATATTTACTATAGAATAGGGGAGTGATTTTATGGCTTATGAATTAGAAGAGATAAGTAAAAGTCAAATGATATTTTATTATCTGCTTCAGAATAGAGAGTTAAGAGAAGATGAAGAAACTCAGTTATATAAAGCATATACTGAGAATGAAACAATCATGAACCTAGTTAAAAGACAGGGAGAGGTGGCGGAAAGTAATATAGAGCGATATGGTAATGTAATTTATCTTATCCCGAAGGAAGATAATGATTTCCTTGGTTTCTCCAAGGCATTACTTAAGTCAGCCTTATGCAAGTCCACTGCAACTGACAAGGATTATTACCTTTCCCAATTTGTTATCCTTACCTTGCTTGTGGAATTCTACGATGGGCAGGGTAGCTCTAGTAAAACCAGAGATTTTATAAAGGTAGGAGAACTTCTTAACTGTATCTCGGATAGGTTAAAAGAAGGAGCCTCCAAGCAGGAAGAAGAGGAAGAACATGATGGACTTGCTTTTACCAATATGTTAGAGGCTTATGAAGCTCTTAGAAGTGATGATCGTGGTTCCAGAGCAAAGACGACTAAGGAAGGGTTTATTCATTCCATCTTAACATTCTTGCAAAAACAAGGCCTTATAGACTATATTGAAGCGGATGATATGATAAAAACCACAAAAAAACTTGATCATTTCATGGATTTTAATTTATTAAACAAGAACAACTATAACCGTGTTATGAAAGTGATGGGGGTGAAGGAAGTTGAGTAAGATAAACTGTTTTCGAGCAATCAATCTAAATTATAATAATAATGCTATTACTATAGAAGACGAAACCTTTCATTTTGATGGAGAAAGTACTTTGTTATCTTTGCAAAACGGAGGTGGCAAATCAGTACTTGTACAGATGATGATTGCACCTTTGGTTAGAAAACGTTATAGGGATACTCCAGATCGTGATTTCGCCAGCTTTTTTACCACTAATCGTCCAACCTTTATTCTGACCGAATGGGTACTGGATGGAGGGGCAGGATATGTCATGGTTGGAATGATGGTTCGCAGGAAGCAAGCCTCTGGTGAAGAGGATTCTAGGGATGAATTAGATATGGTGAACTTTATATATGAATATAAGGAAGCCAACAACTTTGATATTCACAATATTCCAGTGATTGAAGTGAATGGGAAAGTGAAAAAACTTAAGGGATTTAATGCTTGTAAAGGGATATTTGAAGAAGCTAAGAGAGAAAAAGGTATTGCTTTTCAATGCTTTGATATGAACCAGTATGCTCAGCAAAGAAGATATTTTGAACGTTTAAAGGAATATCAGATTAACAACACGGAATGGGAAACGATTATTAAGAAGGTAAATTTAAAGGAATCCGGTTTGTCAGATTTGTTTAAGGATGCTAAAGATGAAGCAGGTCTTGTGGAAAAGTGGTTTTTACCCGCTGTTGAGAGCAAGCTTAATAAGGATGAGAACCGAATAAAAGAATTTGCAAAGATAATCTATAAATTCATCTTGCTATATAAAGAAAACCAAGCAAATATTGAGCGTAAGGAAACTATTTTATCATTCCAGAAGGATGGGGAAGAGATTCGTGAAAGCGCTACAGCTTTTCAAGGCGCCATGTTAGATAAGAAAGAATATGAAGAAAAGATTGCATTTTTAAGAAGCAGTCTCTTTACGCTTTTGGATGATAAGACAAAAGAAAAGACTATGCTTACAGAG
>CAZOGN010000072.1:0-4504 GCA_964579655.1 uncultured Lachnospiraceae bacterium | reverse complement strand
TTTGTAAATTTTATGATATTATAAAATAATAATAGTTTTTCTAAGTTTCATAAAATAAAAGCTTAAAAGGTGATTTCGTCTGGCAAAATTGGTCCATCAAAACAACTTTCTATCTTTGACATAGTGTCCATATCACTACTACTTATTTCAAAATCAAAGACTTCAAAGTTTTCTTTTATTCTTTCGGGTGTAACAGACTTGGGAAGTGGTAAATATCCTTTTTGTAAATGCCATCTTATTGCAAGCTGAGCTGTTGACTTGTTATATTTTTTGCTTAAGTCTTTTAAAACTTCATTATTTAATAACTTTCCTCTACCTAAAGGAGTATATGCCTCAATTAATATATTCTCATCATCACAATACTTAATTATTTCCATAGGTTCATCACCAGGGCAAACCCTAATTTGATTAACCATTGGCTTTATAATAGCAGTCTCAAATAAAGCATCCATATGATGCGGTTCAAAATTACTAATTCCAATCGATTTTAATTTATCCTCTCTATACAAGTCTTCTAATGCTCTCCAAGATTCAGCATTTTGCTCTTTCCAGTTATCCCTGAATTTAATTGGGTTTGGCCAATGTATTAAATACAAATCAATATAGTTTGTTTGGAGTTTTTTAAGACTTTCATTCACTGACTTTATTGTCTCATCGTAACCTCTTACTATATTATCAAGTTTACTTGTTATAAAAATCTCTTCTCTGGGAATTCCTGAAGATTTTACTGCATCTCCAACACTTTCTTCATTTCCATACATCATAGCGGTATCTATGTGACGATATCCAGCTTGTAATGCTTGGCTTACTGAACTAGTAGCTTCCTTGCCATTTTCAGCTTTCCATGTTCCAAAACCTAAAACAGGTATTGATACATCATTAGATAACTTATAAAAATGTTTATTGTTCATTGATCAATCTCCTCTCATGCTTATACTATGGATGAATTCATATTTTATTATACCATATAACTTCTGTCTATAATACTAGCTTCTCTTTGCCAGCAAGCATTTATATATTAAGGTTGCTAGTATCATGAGAATTGCACCAACTAGTAGCCAATATTTTTCTTCCATACTTTCTTTCATAAGTGAATAAAGATAAAACTTCTTAACGTACTTCTTGCCAGTAAACATATTCAGCAAAATATAGCCTAGGGGAATCATGTACCCTAAGATAAGTTGATCACTAATTCCATATGCTAGTAACCCCATGCTTCCTAAAAACAAGGCAGTACACGAAGTAGCAAATATGTAATCCCATAACACCACCATGCTATTATTTGTCTTCATACAAAATATAAAGCCCATGGTTAATAAGATTATTGTAATTACAGCCATTCCTATCCTAATTAAATATATTCCAATCTGCCAAGTATATTTCGATTCCACGACTTCCCTAATATCATGATCAGATTCAGGTCTGAAAATAGGGGTAAGCAGAAAGATTCCTATTACTGATACATATTGTTCGGTTATTCTTGCACTTTCACTATAAGTAAGATCATTAATGCTAAATATTATAGGTGCTAGAGCAAGAAACAAGAATGCCAACAGCATATTTACCCCATGGCTAAGCCACAGATTTTTTTGAAGAATCCGCAAATACCTTGATAGGTTTTCTCTTAACATAAGACTTACCCTTTCTCTTTTGACTATAAACAAATGTAGTTATAAATAATAGTATTAAAGAAAGCATACCATAAAATATGCGGTTTCCAACTATCTCATTAAATCCTGCCTTATATATTTCATAGCCTCCAAATATATTATGACGAATCATTAATGACAACCCATAATCACCATAAAGCAAAGTACCAGATATATTATAGAACCACACCACTACTTGAACTAATATAGCAATTGCATTTTCAGCTAACTCTGTAATTAAATATGATAGACCAATTGTAAACATAAGCGTAGGCAATAGCCAAGCAAATGAGTATTTTACAAAGGCAAGTAGGTCAATCCCATAACTCATGGTTTTTGCCACAAGAAATATTTCTATTGTTGATATAAGCCCAAGTATAAGAAGAGGCAAGAACACCATTATAGTTTGGGCTAGCATTCTACTTCCTACAATCGCTAGAGATGATGCCTTTCTCAAATATATAAGTTCTTCCATCTTTGCTCTTTTATCCTTTAAGGAAAAACTTACAACAAGAAATGCTGGAAAAAGTCCAAGCACAATTCCCATATAATCACTAAAATTTCTGGCATATGCTCCGCTAACCTTATCCTTTTCCACGAGATTTTCATGTTCTTTTATGGCATTTTCATAAGTTAACTCTTCTTTTCCATATCGTTCAAAATTTGAATAAGATGAACCAACTCCTACCATTTCACTCATTTGCCCCATAAGTTCTTTAAATCTTTCATAGGTCATTGTTTCTGCTATAGGCGTTGATACCGTATAACCGTCTAAAATCATTTCTCCAAACTCTTCTTCAAATTCTTCTTTAAATTCTTCCTTCTGTTTATTGTATTCAACAACAAGAAAGTCATTATATTCCTCTATGGTGTATCCCGTAATCTCATAAAATATCTCCGCAGCTCTTACCTGTTTATTTGCATTTAGCTTCACATACTTGATAAATCCAAAAGGATATGAAGGATAATTATTATTGGAGTATTCTCTATATAAATTGCCTGCTAATTCTGACATTACCTGCTCAGGAATCTCTGCATATCTATAACCATAATCAGCATCGCTTTCTCTAGGTTCCCTAATCATAAGACTAATATCTTCTGAGCTATCTGTAGCATATTGAGTAGCGTAAAATAAAATCATTATAATTATCAATGCATAATATAATATGTTTTTACTAATCTTCTTGCATTCCTGGCCAAACAAATCAAGAAACATGATTAGCTTCACCCCCTAGCAAATATATATATGCATCTTCCATGGTTGGCTCACTTACAAGAGCTTCAGGAAATGGCTTTTCTTCTGATACTAAGCGTAATATTATATCTTCGCCGCTTACGACCATAGCTGTTACTTTAAATTGACTCTTAATTATTTCTGACTGCTCTCTGGATGTCCTTATTGTAAACACATGATTTTGGGCTGATTTAATAAGTTCATTTACCCTACCCTTATATAGTATCTTTCCATTATCTAGTATAGCTATATCCTCACAGGTAGATTGTATATCCTCCACAATATGTGTTGATAAAATCACAATTCGATCCTTAGCTAGATCACAAAGTAAGTTACGAAATCTAATTCTCTCCTGAGGGTCAAGGCCTGCTGTGGGTTCATCCACAATAAGCACCTTTGGATTATGTAAAATAGCTTGAGCAATACCTAACCGTCTTTTCATTCCACCAGACAGTACCTTTACTTTTGCTTTTCTATATTGCGAAAGATTAACTTCTTCTAAAACTTTGTCAATAGAAGTTTTTCTTTCTTTTTTACTCATACCAGACAATACTCCAAGATAATCTAGAACATCAAAAACTCTCATTTTCGGGTAAAGTGAAAACTCTTGTGGCAAGTAACCTATTATCTTTCTCACCTGGGCGCTTTTTTCTACCGGAACACCACATACTGTTATTTCACCTTGGGTTTTGTTTATAAGGGTGGCAATAGTTCTCATTAATGTCGTTTTTCCAGCACCATTTTTACCTAGAAGTCCAAACATACCCTGCCCTATTTTTAATGAAATATTATCTAAAGCTTTCGTTTTGCCAAAGTTTTTTGTCAGATTATCAATACTTATCTCCATTTGCTTTTCCTCCTCGAACTAATTTGACAGCACATTAGTATAATTAATTTCCTCTATGAAATACGCCACTCCTATAACTAAAAAAGCTGTTAAATATGTGGGTAAATAATCCGTATATAAATTTAACAAAAACAATGTTAAAGATAAAAGAATAAATATAGAGCTAATAATTAATTTATTTACTATAAGTTTTTTTGTCCTTAGGCGAACTTCTTCTTTTTCCACTAGTTTATCTTCCATTAGTTCAACCTTCAACCACATATCATCTAAAAATTCTTGATCACTTTTCATTATGTTAGCCCTCCTTCTGCCTATATAATCTTAATAGCTTCCTGGCACGATAAAGCTTTATTTTTACTTGTGCCTTTGTCTGCTTCATTACTTTTGCAATCTCATCATAGCTAAGTTCTTCAATTGCATGCAAATACATCATCTGCCTAGAGTCATCACATATGAGTTTTAGCTGATCTTTAATAGCTTTCATCTTTTCCTTTTCAATATAAACATCTTCAGTACTCTTTGAAGAAATGTTGTTGATAATGTCAATATCAGGTAGGCTCATTGCATGCTTTTGCTTTCTTATGTAATCTATGGAACGATTCCTAATCATGGTAAATAAATAGGTCTTAAATGAACCCGTCTCCTTATACCTGTCCCTTAAAACAAATATCTTTACAAAACAATCTTGCACCACATCCTCCGCAAGATATTCATCATTTAAAATCTGGCTTGCAAAACTTGTTCCTGGCTTTCTGTATTTGCAAACTAATATCT
>CAZOGN010000071.1:0-4535 GCA_964579655.1 uncultured Lachnospiraceae bacterium | reverse complement strand
TTTGGGAATAAATAAAGGACGGAAATCTCTTTTTGGAGATTATCCGTCCTTATATTAAATAGAACTCACGGTAAGTTACCAACCAACTAACTTCTCTACTGGTACTTCAGTTAACAAATTGTCACACTTACACTTTCTTATATTATTTCTTATAATTCTTAAAACATTTCTTTTAAATAACATTTCTTAAAAATAGAACACATTTCAAATTCATAAAATTAAAAATAACCAAAATCTTATTTCTTGAATCTTCTTTAAATCTAAATATTAAAAACTAATCTAATATCAAATAAATTCAAAACTTTAATAAGTTGGTTGGTGTAAAGTTACCTTGTTCTATTAATTCAATTATACACTAATATAAAAGAACTGTAAAGACAAATTATGAAAGAATAATATTAAAGAACTTGTTTGATAAAAACCGTTAGTTCCTTACCTAAATCAACATCTCTAGGAACGGTAAGGGGTCTATTTACTCTATTATAGTAGACTCTTACAATAGGTCTTGGTCCTAAGTTTTTGCGGACATTTATTACAACACCAACTTCTCCAGTTGTTAATCTAACCAAAGAACCTAGTGGGTATACAGCTAGACTGTTGAAGAAAATTTTGACAATCTTAGTATCAAAATAGAGACCTCCAGCACCGTATAAGTATTCAATAGCTTGGTATTCAGGGAGTTTATCTTGGCGAAGTAATCTGTTATAGTGATCGCATACTCTAATGATGCGAGAACCAAGAGGAATCTTTTCCTTTGATATTCGATCAGAGTCTCCTTCTCCATTCCAGTCTTTATGATGATATAAAATCAATCTAGAAATATCCCTAGATAAACCGGATTCTTTTGTAAGATAGTAGCCATAAACAGAATGTTCCTTTAATAATTTTTTTTCGTGAGGTAGCAAATGAGGTTTATTTATAAGATGAGGCATTTCACATAAACCTACGTCGTGAAGAATGGCTGCTATTCCTACGTTATATAATTCTGTTTTGTTTAAGCCAAGGGCGCCAGCAACAAGAAGACTCATAGCACATGTCTCGATGCTGTGACGTAACAAATAATCATCATCAAGAAGGCTTATGCGAACCAGAAACTCTATAACAATGGGACTTTCTAATATTTTGCATGCAGTGGTTCGTACACTTTTTGATATTGAGAGCATGAAATCTGATTTACTGGCCTCAACCTTATCAGGTGAAAGACGTAAAATCTCTGATGTAAGCTTTTCTTTTACTTCTTTTTGAATTGCAGACTTGGGCTCAATCAAAATAGTATAACGTTCAGTTATTGCAATTGTTTCTATGTTATATCTTTTTATCGAATGAATATGAGATTTGGTGATAATTGTTCCAGCACTCATCAATAAATTGTTTGTTGGCCCACAAAATATAGGTTCTGCTAAGATCATGCCCTCTAATATCTGAGAGGAGTCGATTCTAATCATATGACTTCTCCTTTTCTACTAAATCAAATGTTTAATTCAGGTGTTTGAGGAACTGTGAATTTTCTTAATGCTTTTAACTTTATTTCACTATGTATATATTAAATTATACTTTAAAAAGGCTTAATTGTAAAGGTATAGCAAAGTAGTAGAAGTAGGTGTATAAGTAAGAACAAAATGCCTATAAAGACAAAACAAACTAATAATTGATTTAAATCAATTATTAGTTTTGACATATCAATTAAAATATAAGTGATGGAAGTGCTTTCAAGCAGAATATACTGCTTATATTTTACATTTTGTTTGAAATAAAGAATAGATATAGAAAAACTATCAATAATAAGAATAACGAAAATGAAAGGGTGCTGAAAATGAATAGAAAATATAAAAAACTATTTGAATCAATTAAATTAGAAAATGGTATTGAAACAAAGAACAGATTTGCAATGGCTCCTATGTTAGTTTTTGGATCAAACGATGATGATACATTAGGAAATGAGGATATTGAATATTTTTCAGTAAGAAATGATACAGGAGGCATTATTATAACAGGTGCAGTTGCGGTCTCTGAAGATGGACATGGTATGGAGAAGCAAATAACAATTTTTGATGATGATAAAGTTCCTGGATTAACTAAGCTAGCTTCCACTATAAAAGAAAAAGATAACTTAGCTATTATGCAATTGCATAATGCTGGTAGAGAATCTCGTGGGACTTATAAACGTAAAGGGGTAACATACGCCCCATCTAAGATAGACTTTCCGTTTTTAGATTATACTCCTGAGGAACTTACAAGTAAGCAGATTGATGGATTCATTAAAGATTATGGACAAGCTACAAGAAGGGCTATAGAAGCTGGTTTTGATGGAGTAGAAATTCATGGTGCAAACCATTATTTGATACAACAATTTTTCTCTGCCTATTCTAACAGACGTGAAGACAAGTGGGGAGGAAGTCTTGAAAAGAGAATGAATTTTGCCATAGCAGTTATTGATGAAGTTAATTCTATTATAGAAAAATATGCTGATGACTCTTTTATAGTAGGTTACCGCTTATCTCCAGAAGAGGTTCATGGAGAAAATGTTGGATATAAAGTTAGTGAAGCTATAAAACTAATAGACCAAATAATTGAACATGGTATGGATTATATTCATTTATCTATGGCTAAATATGATGATATTCCTGCAGATGGAACTAGTGATGAACCAATTGCTAGAACAATATATAAAGCAGTAGATGGTAGAGTTCCTGTAATGGCAGCAGGTTCTGCGCTTACACCAGACGATGCATTAGATCTACTAAACTATGTAGATATTGTAGCGCTGGGAAGGGCAGTAATAATTGATCCAGACTTTGTTGTAAAAATCCGTGAAGGACGGGAAGATGAAATTGAAACTTCTGTTGAAAATAGATTTGATGATTTGAAGTTACCTGAGACCTTAAAAAGATTTTGGAAAGCTGAAGGATCACCATTACCACCGTTAAAAGGTATGTAATAATAAATAAGTCACTAGCTAGAAACAGCTAGTGACTTATTTAACTTACAAATCAAGTTTTATTAATTAATAAGCAACGTCTTCCAATGCCTTATCAATAACCCAGGCATTTATTAAAGAAAACTCATTACTTACAAAAGGACTTTCGCCATCTGTTATACATCTGCCCATTTGTTCAACTTCCAAGGTATAATTGTTTGGGACTCTAAGGGTTCTAGCAATCCTTTGTGTATCATTCACTATATAATAAGTTAGGTCACCATCTTGATTGAATTCAATTGGTGCCTCTATTGATCCCTTGCT
This sequence comes from uncultured Lachnospiraceae bacterium, assembly GCA_964579655.1. Lineage (GTDB taxonomy): Bacteria > Bacillota > Clostridia > Lachnospirales > Lachnospiraceae > JAAYRG01. The sequence continues at coordinate 1,294 of CAZOGN010000071.1, read as the reverse complement.
ACCATAAATATAGAATCTATCGCCACGTCTGCCAGAGCACATGCCACATAGGGCATTTGCTTTAACATTGTTTTCAAATTCTAGATATACATTTCCATAGTCATCAATTCCGGCATCTGTAAAATTAGCAATAGCCTTTACATCAATAGGTTTTTCATCCATAAAGTTCAAAATCAAGCTAATTGGGTAACAGCCTAAATCATATATGCTACCACCAAGTGTTTCTTTTCTCATACGAATATCCGTAGTTGGAGGACTAGGTGCAACAAAAGTAGATTCAATAAAAGTTATGTCACCTATTTCACCATTTTTAATTACTTGCTTTATCTCCTTAATAATTGGGCTATGTAGATAGGCAAATGCCTCCATAAGAATAACTTTATTCTCCTTACACACCTCTAAAACTTCTTCTAATTCCTTAGTGGAAGCTGCGATTGGTTTTTCGCATAAAATGTGCTTGCCTGCCTTGGCGGCTTTCTTTATCCATTCACCATGTAAATGATTTGGAAGAGGAATGTAAACTACATCAATATTCTCATCATCTAATAATTCTTCATAACTTCCATATGTATTAGTAAAACCAAAAAGATCTTGAAATTCTTTTGTCTTATCAAGATTACGACTAGCAATACCATAAAGATTACAATTGTTCGCTTTTAACATAGCAGGAATGGTAACGGTCTTTCCAATATTAGCAGTACTAAGAACACCCCAGTTCACTTTTTTCATATATACCTCCATCTGTTTGTACAGTGTAATTGTTTGCGTGTTATAAATTTGTTTACTAGAATTATTATATCTAAACTTTAAGGAAAAAGATATATATAAAGTATCAATTACTAAAAAAGTTAGTAAAAATGTAAAACATCCAGAACAAACATTCGAAAAAGTATTAACGGACTACCACATAAATGGTAACATTAGGTAAAGAAGAAAGGCATTAGGGGAGGAGATATTATGTCAAATTATGAAATAAGGATTTATGATCCATATTTTGACTTACCATTTGACCAATGGGATAAGGAAGGCTTTGAAAAGTATATACCTCAGAAGGTATATGAGGCCTCTAGTATGTCAGAGCTTCTGTCGATTTGGTATAGGTTAGAGTCGGTTTTTGAAGGATATCCATATTGCATCATTGATATTAAACCTGATATATGCATAGCAGGTGGAGTTTTTGTTATTGATGATATTGATGACATAGAAGTAGCGAAAGAGATATTAAAGCATTATGTCTTTGAGTATGAACTATAATAAGTTTTTAAGTTTTTCAATTAATTCTATATCTGCAGGA
>CAZOGN010000070.1:0-4763 GCA_964579655.1 uncultured Lachnospiraceae bacterium | reverse complement strand
TTTAATATCGTTCAATAATGTACGATAACTAATAATATCATTTGCTCATCAAGTCCATTATTTGTCCATTATTTTATAATAAACACTCATGGAAATTCAACTTTAAGACATAATAAAAGCCCTACAACCATCAGATTGTAAGGCTTTCTCTATAACAGGGGCAGCAGGATTCGAACCCGCGACCTGCGGTTTTGGAGACCGTTATTCTACCAGCTGAACTATACCCCTATGTTAAATATTATTCATTGCAAAAATTGACTGCTTTAATATGTTACAATGGAATTTAAAAAAAGTCAAGTATTAAAAGTCTAAATTAATATTGAAATTATTTAATAATAAAGGTATACTGTTAATGCTAACCATGAGATTCACTCATTTTTTTGATGGTAGCTATAGATAGGAGTTAGTGATGTACGAATTAATATGTAAAGATGGCAATGCAAGACGTGGTAGACTAGAGACAGTGCATGGTGTCATAGAAACTCCAGTGTTTATGAATGTAGGTACTGTAGCAGCTATAAAAGGTGCAGTTTCTACTATGGATCTAAAGGAGATTAAGACACAAGTACAGTTGTCTAATACTTATCACTTACATGTAAGGCCAGGAGATGAAGTTATTCAGAAACTTGGAGGGCTTCATAAGTTTATGGTATGGGACAAGCCTATTTTAACTGACTCAGGAGGTTTTCAAGTCTTTTCTTTAGCAAAGCTACGTAAGATTAAGGAAGAGGGAGTGCACTTTAGTTCTCATATAGATGGCAGAAAGATTTTCATGGGGCCAGAAGAGAGCATGAAAATACAATCTAATCTTGCTTCTACCATAGCAATGGCATTTGATGAGTGTCCGCCAGCAACGGAGACAAGGGGCTACATTCAGGATTCTGTAGATCGAACAAGTAGATGGTTAGAAAGATGTAGAGTAAGTCTTAAAGAACTCAATACTTTGCCAGATACAATTAACAAAAATCAAATGTTGTTTGGTATTAATCAAGGTGCAATATATGAGGACATTCGGATAGAACATGCAAAAACCATTAGGGATATGAATCTTGATGGTTATGCAATAGGTGGCTTGGCAGTTGGTGAAAGCCATGAAGAAATGTACCATATACTTGAAGAGACAGTGCCACATTTACCAGAAGACAAACCTATATATTTAATGGGTGTAGGAACACCTGAGAATATATTAGAGGCTGTTGATAGAGGAGTAGACTTTTTTGACTGTGTTTATCCATCTAGGAATGGTAGGCATGGGCATGCATACACTAATCATGGCAAGATGAACCTTTTAAATGCTAAGTATGAGTTGGATGGTAGGCCAATTGATAAGACATGTGAATGTCCAGCATGTAGGAATTATAGTAGGGCATATATTAGGCACTTGTTAAAAGCAAAAGAAATGTTAGGCTATAGGTTAATGGTACTTCATAACCTGCATTTTTATAACACAATGATGGAAGAAATAAGAGATGCCATTGAAGAAAACCGATATCAAAATTATAAGAAAGACAAGATAAACGGTTTTAGAACAGGTGAATAATAACTATTAGAAGTGAAACATATGAATATATATTTTAGAATTTTAGGAGGAAATTACTATGTTAAATATTTTTTTAGGGACTGGAGCCGCAGCAGGAGCTAATCCAGGAATATGGGGTTCAATGATTTGGATAGTTATAATGTTTGGAATATTTTACTTTATTGCTATTCGTCCACAGAAGAAACAAGAAAAGGAACATGCACTCTTGGTAGATAGCGCTGAAATAGGCGATAGTGTTCTTACAAGTAGTGGATTTTACGGAGTAATTATTGATTCCATGGAAGAGATTGTAATTGTTGAATTCGGAAACAATAAGAATTGTAGAATACCAATGAAGAGATCAGCTATAGTTGAGGTTGAAAAACCAGGACAAGCTAATGAAGGAAATGAAGAAAAATAATATCAGGTGTCAGGCGCCATTAAATCAATGTTGCCTGGCACCTATTATTTTTTCGTAGATAGAGTAGGGGATTTTCATGTTTCCTTTACCTTCGCCTAGTTCTAGGTCAGGTTTTGTATCGCCATGAAAGTCTGTACCAGCAGTAATTAAAAGATCATTTTCTTTTGCTAGATCTATTAGAAAGCTTTCTTCTTCTTTTGTGTTTGATGAGTATATAGCTTCGATTCCATCTAGACCCATCTTCTTAAAATCCTTAATCATTTCAACAACTTGTGCTTTGTTAAGACCATACAGGAGAGGATGAGCAATAAAAGCCAATCCATTTGCTTCATGAATTAATTCGATTCCTTTTTCATATGAAAGATAATCTCTAGCCACGTAATAGGGGCATTCCTTACCTAAGAACCTCTTAAATGCATCGCTTGTTGACTCGGCGTAGTTATGTTCAACTAAATACATTGCAAAATGAGCTCTGGTAATCACAGAGTCTTTTGCACCTTCTTGTAATTTTTCTATTGTAATAGCTATGTTATTATTTCTAAACTTTTCTGCAATCTTTTCATTTCTTATATTTCGCTTATCCTTGGCTTCATCTAAAGCTTTATTTAAAATGCTGTTAGATGGATCAATTAACAATCCTAAGATGTGAACATCAAGTCCTTTATAAAAGACAGATATTTCAACCCCAGGAACTAGGGTGATTTCAAATCCCTTATTTCTTTTTGAATTTGCAGCTTTTTTGGCTTCATTTATGCCAGCGAGTGTGTCGTGATCTGTCAAAGCAATAACAGACAGTTCTTTTTGCACTGCCAAATCAATCAATTCAGTTGGAGATAAACTTCCGTCTGAATAGTTAGAATGAACATGTAAATCAATCATTATAAAAAATCCTTTCTCTAATATAATTTAAGAAATATTATAAGTTATTCTAACATAGATAAGTAGTCAAAGTCTATTATTGTCTAAAAATGGTTGAAAGGATTTACACTTTCTGTTAAAATTGTAACAAGACATATTATAAAAGGATTATTAAAATAGTTGAGGTGGTTTAAATGCAATTAAGAATTGCAATCTGTGATGATGAAGAAATAATATCTAACAAAATTAAAGAACAGTTAAAATCAATCAATTCGAAGTTTAATATTACGACTTTTAATTCAGGTGAACAGTTATTAAATTCAAAAGAAACTTTTGATTTAATATTACTTGATATCGAAATGAAGGGATTAGACGGTATTGAAACTGCCAATTTAATAAGAAAAAGAAAAAACAAAGAATTTATTATCTTTCTTACAAGTCATTCGGAATTCATGCCTGAGGCATTTAAAGTGAAGGCTTTTCGATTTTTATGTAAACCTCTTGAAATGGACAAATTTAAGGAAGCAATTTGTGAAGTGGAAAAAGAAATTTTAAACAACAGGAGGATAGCAATTAATGAAAAAGGAAAGGTTGAGCTTATAAATATTCAAGATATTATATATGTTGAAGCCTTTGGAGATGGAACATATATTTATACCAAGAATGATGTTTTAGAAAGTAATAGGCAACTTAAATATTGGATGAGCGAGTTGGGAACTGAACATTTTTTCCAAACTCATAGGTCGTATTTTGTTGCTCTTAGATACATTAAAAAATTGAACAACAATGAAGTTAAAATGAATTACATCAATCATCTAATTCCAATATCAAGACGTAATAACGTAGCTTTAAAAGATGCTTTATTTACTTATATTAAGAAGTACGCTAGATTTATTTAGGAGGTTAAGGTGAATAGTCTTATACATAATACTACTAATTTTATAATTGAATTCTTAAAATTATTCTTATGTTGCAAGTTGGTTATAGACATAAAAACAAAGAATTCAAAAATCCTATTATATATATTGTCATCTGCGAGCCTTTTTGTTTTTTGTAGTTCGATTTATATAGATTGGTCTCTACATAGTTTGTTTTATGGAATATTATCTATTGTTATTATATCGTTCATAACTACTCCCAAAAAAAATGTAAAATACATAATTCTCATTTATATCTTTATATGTATAGTAGATATGATTTTTTCTGCAGTTTTTATTTATATATTTACCCATACAGGAAATGATTTGCAGGGCAATTACATGTTAAATATAATAGTCAACTCAATATCATTAATAGTAATATCATTGTTTTTACTTATAAAACTTAAAATCAAAGGTCGATATAAAAAAACTTATAATTCTGTTACACTTACCCAAATACTTATTTACATATTTGGAGGGATTGGACTAGGTCTATATATTACATCTGTTCAATATTTTGGATTTGATGAATTAAAGAGTTCCACAACAAAGTTAATTGCACTGGGTTTAAGTATGAGTAGTCTGATGTTTATTGTAATATGTACATCATTAATTATTACCCGCAATAAGAATAAGCATCTCTCAGAGGAAAATGCAATAAATGCCAAACTAGTAAAGACTCAAGAAGAATATTATAAAATGCTTCTTAATAAGGATGAAGAGACTAAAAAGTTTAGGCATGATATGTCTAGCCATATATATTGTATGCACACGCTTTTAATAGATGAAGAATATGATGAGTTAGATAGATACTTTACTAGAATAGGATCCTCCCTTAGTGAGTTAACAGCTAGTGTAAATACGGGTAATAAATTAATAGATTCAATTATTAATGATTTGTCAATAAAGCATCCTGATACAGTTATTGATTGGACAGGAAGTATTCCTAGTGACATTACTTTGAATAGTATGGATTTATGTACGGTTTTTGCAAATGTTCTAAGCAATGCCTTTGAAGCGTCAAAATTAATAAATGTATATGTAA
>CAZOGN010000069.1:0-4871 GCA_964579655.1 uncultured Lachnospiraceae bacterium | reverse complement strand
TAGCTCCTATGTAATCATATACCCACGAATCCAAACTGTGAGGATTCTTTGTCTTGGGACTTTTTGAATAACCCTGTGATAGCATATAGCGATCAATAGTACCATTAATGACTTCTCTACTTTTAAGCATTTCTTCTCTATTATTAGTAATTAGATAATCCAAATCTATATCTACAGAAAGACGTGGTAAGTCGAAAATCGTTAGATTGATTGCCGTCCCACCTTTTAATGCAAGACTATCTTTTAAAATAGGATTTGTATTTAGATACTCCAAGACATCTGCTAATCTAGTTACTTTCTCTAAGGTGTCTCTTACAAAGCCTAGCTCCTCAGCTTTCTTCCCTAAATAAGTAATGTCGTAATTAGACAAGTAAATCACCTCCATAGTCTGTAGTTTCAAATAGACCTTCTGGAATCATTAACTTCCACTCATTATTATAATAGCTATTTTCTTTTGCATCGCTTACAAGATATTGTATGCTTTTCCCTATTTTACTTTTACAAAACTCTATAAACTCTTTAGAGAGTTGCATCTCTTTTCGATAGTGATTCAGAAGATATCCTACCTTTTGATAAAGCCCCTTGGTATTATATATATCTAGATATCTTTTTAATTTAATTTCATCCAAGTAATGGACACCTTCCAAACAGTTCAGCAATTCTTCAAATCCTCCGATTTTATTGAAATCTCGGATATTGTCTATGACTGTTCTTTCTAAATCTGTGATTCTGACACCAGTAGTATTCTTTGCCTTAACAACGCCCTCTTTCATTTTTGAAGCTACATATTTATAAGTCACATGCTCATATTCAAAATGGTTAAATCTTGTTTCTGAAGAAACATATACTTCATAGAACACTTGGTTTGCAAGACCATAATATTCAAAAGCACTATGATGAGATATATATGCAGTATTTGTTATGGCACAGGCTATTTGATAACGAGTCGCTACTATTTGTCCTGTTGTTGGGTTAACTGCAGAGTATATATTCTTCCGTATCTTTCTTATTAGCCCCTTTTTCATTAAACGGTTTAACTTAGAATAGGCAGTTTTCTCATTTTCTTTAAATTTCATCACATCATTTATCGTAAAAACCGGGTGTTTCGCTAATTCTATAAATACATCCACTCAACTCACCTCTTTTTATTTTCGTCATGTTTTTCTTTATATTTGAATAATAACGTTCCATTATTAAAACTATTATGTTCTAATTTGACGATATTATTCACTATTTGAATTTTATCACGTTATTCTTCACATGTAAAGAAAATCACACCTCTTTTAAAAAGTTTCGTTACTATATAGGTTAACCATTTTTAAAATTCCTACTAATATCAGAAGCCCCATTAAGTTGTCCTACCCTTTTTAAACTGCTTTTATTATCATCCCTTTTCTTCTGCATCTTTGATTGAATAAAAGTGTATTTATAAGCATTATAAAATTTACTTTTTTAAAGCATAATCTAACCTTTCAACTAATTAGCAGGCTTTTCGTCGCCACAACATCTATACCTACATCAAGTATATTTTTCACTACAACATCTCCAATCATAACAGGAGGCTTCACAGTTATTTTGTTTATTATTTTCATAGCTTCTAATATCTTTTCCTTAGGAATTGGCTCCTTGGTTTTAACAGGTAGAAGTCTATGAGCATCACCTTCTACTTTCACGGTAGAAGTCAGTAGCCTAGTAGGGGCAGTAAGTTCCTTCTCGGCATATATTTGACCTCTCTTACACTGGTTTCCTTCAACTAACCAGCCAGATTCACTGGTTTTTGTTACCTCTAAGTGACATCCTATTGGACATGTAATACATATCAAATTCGTCTTTTCCATTAGTATGCTTCCTCCACTTCTATGATTAAGCTATCAAAATGTTTATCCATTAACAAACTTCTATCCAAGAGTAAATGTTCCATTTTACCTGGGGCTAAATATCTCTTTTTATATTCTTTTATTGTTTCACCATCTGCTTTAATGACTAATTTAGCATCTTTATAGACATTTGAAACTCGTAAGAATATATCAAGCTTGTCTTCTAAATTATCCATTCTTATCTTATGGGGAACTATATAGTTTACTCCAGTCTTAGGGATAGTTTTAATTATTTGCCCTTTGTGAGATAAATCCTCTTTTATATACTTGGCTGCATTTTTTCCAGCCCTTTTACTTTCATCAGAAACGAAATCTACAAGGTCATGAACATGGACTACATTTCCACAGGCAAATATCCCGTCCGTGGATGTTTCCATGCTTTGTGTAACGTAAGGTCCCTTAGTTTTGGGGTCAATTTGTACTCCTGCATTTTCAGATAATTCATTTTCAGGGATTAAACCGACGGAGTAGAGAACAGTATCGCATTCAAGATCAAATTCTGTTCCAGGAATAAGTCTCATGTCCTCGTCTACTTCGGCGATAGTAACTCCCTCCACCCTATCTCTTCCTCTAATATCTGTGATGGTGTGGCTTAAATATAAGGGAATCCCAAAATCATTCAGACACTGTACAATGTTTCTATTTAGACCTCCTGAGTAAGGCATTATCTCAGTAACCGCAAGAACTTGTGCCCCTTCTAGGGTCAATCTTCTTGCCATAATAAGACCAATATCACCTGAGCCAAGAATTACAACCTTTTTTCCAACCATATAGCCTTCAATATTAATATATCTTTGAGCAGTTCCTGCTGTGAATATGCCGGATGGCCTAGTTCCAGGAGTTCCAATCGCACCAGCTGTACGCTCTCTACAACCCATAGCAAGTATAACTGCTTTGGCCCGAATTAATAGGTATCCTTCACTTTGGCTAATTGCGTGTATAGTCTTGTCTTCTAACAAAGATAGGACCATAGTATTTAACTTGTATTCTATTTTCAAAGATTTCAGTTCTTGGATAAAACGATCTGCATATTCAGGTCCTGTTAACTCTTCATTGAAGAAATGAAGGCCAAAACCATTATGAATACATTGTTGTAATATACCGCCTAATTCTTTGTCTCTTTCTATTATTAAAATACTATCCGCGCCTTCATTCCTAGCTTCTATAGCAGCAGCCAAACCTGCTGGTCCACCGCCGATAATAACGATATCATAGTTTAACATATTTGTCTCCTTACTCCTTGGTTTTACCTGTTAAGATATAAGCATTGGAACTATCATAAGGAACATCTACCCAATCACACTTAAGTTCTCTTGCTAATATCTCGACTACACCAGGACCACAAAAACCCCCTTGGCATCTACCAGTACCAGGCCTAACCCTATTCTTAACTCCCTTGACAGTACGTGCTCCAGCACTTCTATGAATACAGTCTACTATTTCAGCTTCTGTTACAGTTTCACACCGACATATAATATTTCCATAGGCAGGGTTTATCTTGATTATGTCTGCTTGTTCTTGTGGCGATAGTTTATTAAAACGGACCACCTTTCTTCTTCTAGGATTGAAGCTTAGGTTTTTTTCTAGGCCCTCTGAGATTTCATCAACTAGGCCTACAACATATTTAGCAACTGCAGGAATAGAAGAAAGGCCAGGTGATTCGAAACCACCTACATCTATAAAGCCTTTTGAATCTTCTGCCTGACCAATAATAAAATCTCTTTTATTACTAGATGCTCTAAGTCCGGCAAATGTACGAATTGATTTATCGAAAGGTATATTTGGACAAGCACGAAGGGCAGATTCTTTAACAAAGCTTAGCCTGTCTGCTTGGGTAGATACATCGTCTTTATCATCTATATAGTTTGAATCAGGACCTATTAGGAAGTTGCCATCTACTGTTGGGACTATTAAGACACCCTTTCCTGACTCAGTAGGGGTTTGGAATATTATATGGTTTACTAACTCTTTAACAAAATTGTCCAAAACATAGTAATTCCCCTTTCTTGGCCTGATACTATAAGTAGGCCTAGCTACCATATTGTGGATTTTGTCTGCAAATACTCCTGCACAATTAATTACAAGCCTTGTCTTAAAGTCACCCTTGCTAGTAATAACTTTATAAATCTTACTTTCTTTTTCTATATCCTTAACTTCAGTTTCTAGTTTTAACTCTACTCCATTGTCTATTGCATTTTCTGCTAAAGCTATTGAGAGTTCCCATGGATTAATTATACCAGCACTAGGAGCATATAGGGCCCACTTAGCATCTCGGCTGATATTGGGTTCCATAGCAAACAACTCATCTTCTTCTATAATACGAACTTCAGGAACCTTGTTTTCAATAGCTTTTTCACATAAGTCTTCAAGAGTCTTTCTTTCTTCATCATTAAAGGCAAGAACTAAGGAACCACAGCGCTTAAAGCTAACATCTAATTCCTCACAGACCTGATCAAACATTTGATTACCTGGAGCATTGAACTTAGCCATATTTGTCCCGGATTCTGTGCTATATCCTGCGTGAATAATTGCACTGTTGGCAGCGGTGGTTCCATTTGCAATATCATTTTCTTTTTCTAGCAAGAGAATTTTAAGATTGTAACGTGATAGCTCCCTTGCGATATAGCTACCAGAAACACCGGCACCAATGATGATAATATCTTGTATGTTGGGCATAAAGACCTCCTTTGTACACAGTTAAATATATAATTATTGAAACTATAAAAATTGATAATAACTTAAAATTTTCTAATGACCGACTATACTATTTTAGTACCTTTTTTAATGTATTGCAAGAATATGATAGCATTTGGATGTTCGCTAAAATTTTTAAATTTTAATAAGCCTAATACAAAGGATGCATACAGCAAGCACAAATCATTATAATAATGGATGAAATAAAAAGCCCGAGAGCTATTAATAACGCTCTGAGGCTTTTATATTTACTAATTATTAAACAATTATGATTAGTCGAACATTACTATAGGTTTGATT
>CAZOGN010000068.1:0-6499 GCA_964579655.1 uncultured Lachnospiraceae bacterium | reverse complement strand
TAAGCTTGATTCGAATAATAATCCAAAGCAAAAGATATTAGTGGTTGATGATGAAAAGGACATAGCAGATTTAGTAGAAATCCATCTAACAAAGAGTGGATATCAAGTATATACTGCTAATAGCGCCAATGAAGGGTTTGATATATTAGCATCTGAAGATATTCAATTGATTATTTTAGATATAATGATGCCAGAAGTAGATGGGCTTACTATGTGTAAAACTATTCGTAAGGTCAATAATATTCCAATAATAATGTTAAGTGCAAAGATAGAAGATTCAGAAAAGATAGAAGGTCTTGGCACAGGAGCAGATGATTATATTACAAAACCATTTAACCCACTAGAACTTATTGCAAGGGTGAATTCACAACTTAGAAGATATACAACATTTAATATAGATAATGGTGACAATAATAAAAGTAAAAATGTTGTACTTAAGAACCTTATCATGAACAAGGAAGATCATAGGACCATTGCATATGGGAAGGAAGTTAAGTTAACTCCTATTGAATTTAATATATTATACTTATTAGCATCTAATCCGGGCAAGGTATTTAGCACTGAAGAGATATTTGAAACTGTATGGAATGAGAAAATGTTTGAAGCTAATAATACAGTTATGGTACACATTAGACGTATAAGAGAAAAGATAGAGATGGACTCAAGAAATGCCCAAATAATTAAAACTGTTTGGGGAGTTGGATACAAAATCGAAAAAGAATTTGGATAGAGCTAATTCTCTAGGAGTTGGAATTAAAAGTGAAGAAAAATTTAGCAAATAGTTTTAGAGTTGAAGTTGTTATATATATTGTTCTTAGCCTAATACTCACCATTGCAACAGAAGTTGCAATGTTTGGAGTAATATTTTTAATAATTGGAATTGTTAATCCTTTAAGTAGTTATGAGGAATATATCTATAATGAAGATGTAAAATTATCCTTTTGGTTTAATCCCGAATTTTTCACAAGCATATTTATCTTAGCTATCATTATTGGTATTGGACTTTTTATCTTTTATTTTCTTATGTTCACAAGGAAGTTTACTAGAGAACTAAAAAATATTGTTTATGGTATAGGAGAGATATCATCAGGAGATTTTAACTATCGTCTACCAATAGAAAGTACTAATGAATTCGGACTTATATCATTAAGTCTAAATAAGATGGCCTTGCGGCTCGAACAAATTATGGAAGAAAACAAAAACAATGAAAAGAATAAGAATGCAATAATAACCAGTTTAGCTCATGACTTAAGAACCCCTTTAACATCAATAACAGGTTATTTGGAATTGTTAGTTAACGCTAAAGATATATCAGAAGAAACATACAATCACTACTTAGAACTTGTATACAAAAAGTCAATTTCTTTAGAGAACTTAATTAATGATTTGTTTGATTATACTAGAGTAAGTCTTGGTCAAATAAAAACAGAAAAAACTACGATTAACATGGTCCAATTTATAAATCAAATTGTAGATGAATTTTATCCAAGTTTTCGTGAAAACGATTTGGAGTATGGCATAAAGATAGAAAACAGCCCTATATATATAGAAGGAGACGGAGACCTCCTATCAAGGGCTATTAATAATCTAATTAGCAATGCTATTAAGTATGGCAAAGACGGTAAAAGGGTAGATATTCATTTAAAAGTTGTAAATAATTATGCGACTCTTGATATTATTAATTACGGCTTATTAATACCAAAGGAATCCTTAACTCATATATTTGAGCGTTTCTACAGAGTAGAAGGTTCTAGGTCTACACATACCGGCGGAACTGGCCTAGGTCTTGCTATAGCAAAAGAAATAATCGAGTTACACGGCGGTAAAATAACAGTTAACAGTGATTTCAAAGGAACAGTTTTCCAAGTGAGGTTAAAATCGAAAGAAGGTGGAGAAAATGATGAAAAGGAAAAGAAAGATTTTATATATAATGATTCTAGGTATTATAGCCATATGCTTTTCAAAGTTTCCTCTAGGTAAAAAAGTTTCAGCCACTATGGCAGACGAAGAGATTATAGTGCAAACAGAATATGGATATGATTCATATGCAAAGTTTGGTCGCTACATGCCAATTACTGCAAAGGTGAGTAGTAAGGAAGATTTTAGTGGTTGGCTTGAAGCTTCAATTCCTCTAAAGGAAGAGAGCAAAGTATATCGCAAGGAAGTAAGCATTGCAGCAGGACAGACAGAAGAAGTAAGTATGTTAATACCTCTAACTGGAGGCTATGCAACTATTGAAATAAAATTAGTTGATGATGAAGGAGATATAATAGATGAAAGTATAAATCAGATTCAACTAGGTAATTATGAAAAGATTATATTTGCAGGAGTATTATCAAATGATATGCCTGCACTTTCTTATTTAGATAACATAGCAATAAAAGCCTTTCCCTTAAATGAAAAGACATTTCCAAGTGATTATTTATATTTGGATAACCTTGATATATTAATTATAAATGATTTTGATACTAGCCTTTTAGATGAGAAACAGATAGACGCTTTACAACAGTGGATTATAAGGGGTGGGACTCTAGTCATTGCTTCTGGTAAAGAAGCCCTTAAAGCTGTTGAACCTATAGCTGATGAATTTGGTATAGGAACAACTAGCTCAAAAACTTTCGATCAGTCAAAGCTTAAGTTAAGTAGTGTTTCAATGGATTCTTATATTGATGCGGAAGGTATTGAAGAATTAACCTATAGGAGGATTCGATTTGAAGAAGAGAGGGAAATGCTTAGAAAAGGGATATTAGAACAAAATAAGCAACTTCTTGCAGATGGAAATCCTACTATTCCAATAACTAATCTTATCGAAGAAGATTGGCCTTCAAAAACCATAGCAGAATACAAAACTCCTAATATTACAAAGGACTTTGCAAATCTATACTTTCTAGAAAAAGATTTTGAAGAAGACTTGTATTATCAAAGGAAGGAATTAGGCAGGGGCAACATACTATTATTTAATATTGACCTAGCAACAAATGGCAATGATAGTGAGCAGACAACTTATGAACATATTTTAGTTGCAACTATTTTAGGGAATCTAAGTAAAAGTAAGCAAATTCAAATCTATGAAGATATGGAAAAAGGCATGATGTATTCACCTATTATCGATAGCATGTCTTACACAGATACCGAGAATATCCCTAGAGTTGGCAAGTATATTATAATTCTTTTGATTTACATTATAGTTATTGGACCTGTTATGTACTTGCTATTAAAGAAAAAAGATAAGTTTGGACTAATATGGATTACAATACCCATAACTGCCATGATCTTTACATTTATTGTTTATCTAGCGGGAAGTAATACAAGAGTGGAAGAACCCTTTGTAGGCTATTTAGAAATGCGTACGTTTAAAGGTGATAATACAGTAGAAGATGAACTGTATTTTAGTTTAACAGCTCCATACAATGATAAATATACACTTAAGGTAAGCCCTCATTATAGAGTTACAGAGTTGATATCAAGAGGCCAAGAATTTAGTTCATATGGCTTCCGTCGAATCAAAACAAAGCCAAAGAAGTATCAAACTTCAATAAATTATTCTAGCAATAATACTATGATAGAGATAAATAATAATCCAGCCTTTAACCCTGTATATTTTCAATATAGGGATGAATATATAGGAAAGAATCCAATAGAGGCAGACATTCATTATATAGGAGATATAATAGAAGGAAGTATAACGAACACATCAACTAACGCCATATATAACACAATGTATATAGGAGATGAATTTATCTTCAATATAGGAAGGCTAAGTGCTGGCCAGACAGTTGATGTATCGGACTTAGAGATAATATTTCTCCATAATAGCCTTGATATTTTTCAAAGTGAAATTATTGAAGATATAGTTTCGGGAAAATCAGGGTCCATAGAAAATGAATCAGCTAATGATGAAGAATGGAAAACAAACGTGGATATGGTAGATAAAAATAGAAAAAGAGAAATTTTATACTATCTTATAGATTCCCATATTACTTCTTCACCTAATGAAAGTTGTATAATAGGCTTTGCTGAAGATACGAATCCTAATAGTCTCATTACGGAGATTTCTAATGAATTAGATGTTTATGGTACAAGGGCTATTTTATCAAAGATTGATGTGGATTATAATCAAGGAGATAAAGTATTTGTATCTAGTATATCTTCATTGATAAGAAAAGAGGAGATAGACAACTTTGGCCGAAAAGGTGGCAAGTATGATTACAAGGAGCACCCTGATACAGTAATGGAAGATGAAACTATAATAGAATACTATTTCCCTAAAGATGAAAAGGTTCTTTCTATAGAATATTATAGTTTGCCTAATCAAGCTACAAGAGTTGACTACTATGAATTATTTACAGGTAAGATATATGCTTTAAATCGAAAGACAGGAGAGTTTGATCATATATTCTCTAAAAACGATTCAAAAAATGAAGATAAAACATTAATAACTACTGATAAATTAGCCAATTATTTAGCACAAGATAATAAATTAACTCTCAAGTATGAAACTGGTCTGTCTCAGATAAATCATGAGATTTTGCTTCCTAATATCTCATACTGGAAGGGTGGGAAATAGATGCTGAAAATAAAAGGCTTAAGTAAAAGTTATGGTAAAGTAAGAGCTCTTAATAATCTTAATCTTCAAATAGAAGAAGGAGAATTCTTTGGGTTTGTAGGCCCTAATGGTTCAGGTAAGACTACAACTATGAGAATAATTTCGGGACTACTTAAGGCAGATTCGGGTTCTGTAATAATAGATGGAATAGATGCTCTTAAGGAGCCTCAAGCCCTTAAGCAAAAAATAGGTTATATGCCTGACTTCTTTGGAGTTTATGATAACTTAAAGGCTATGGAATATATGATGTTTTATGCTTCTACCTATGGTATAGTAGGAGATACAGCAAAAAAAACTTGCTTGGATTTAATGGAACTTGTGGGATTAAAGGATAAGGATAAGACATATGTAGATAGCTTATCAAGAGGAATGAAGCAACGTCTATGCCTTGCTAGGACCTTAATACATGATCCTAAGTTTCTTATACTAGATGAACCAGCATCAGGTTTAGATCCTAGAGTTCGCTATGAAATGAAAATAATCTTAGAAAAGATTAAAAATAGAGGAAAGACAATATTAATAAGTTCTCACATTTTGCCGGAAATAGCAGAAACATGTACTAGTATTGGTATTATTGAGCGTGGAAGCATGGTAGTCAAGGGCACAGTTGATGAAATCTTTATGGCTAGGGGTGCATTTGCTCCTATTAAAATTAAGATTCTTGGTGACAAGGAAGTAGCTATAAAGATTTTAAAAGAGAACCATTTAGTGCAAAATATTACCATACAAGCTAATAATTTAACAGTGCTTTTTAATGGAAATGATGAAAAAACAACAGACTTACTTGCCCAGCTGATTAAAAATGGAGTGAGAATATCCTCATTTGCAAGACAAGAGAGCAATTTAGAATCCTTATTTATGGATGTAACCAAGAAAGAAGATATAGATGAAGACGATTGGAATATCAACGCAGAGAGGTGATGATTGCATGAAGAAGATTAATCCGATTTATCTTAAGGAAATAAGAACAGGAGTAAGGACTAAGAAAGCAGGAGCGGTTTTATTCTTATATAATGGGATATTAGCTCTCTTTGGACTATTTTTCTTTTATGTTGTATTTGATGCAGGAATTAGATACTCTGGACGAATTAATTATTCAGATATCCTTGGAATCTACGCGGCAATTGTGGCCATAGAGTTTGCCTTGGTGCTTTTTACAATACCAGGTTTGACATCTGGTTCGATTTCTGGAGAAAGAGAAAAGCAGACACTTGATATACTTCTAACTACTACCCTTAGCCCTATGCAAATTATTAGGGGGAAGCTTAGCTCCTCCATAAGTGTTATGATTCTCCTTGCATTTTCAAGCCTACCAGTACTTGGTCTGATATTTTCAATAGGTGGAATAACAATCTGGAATTTCCTAGAGTTTTTGATTTTAATTATTGTGACAGCGATTTTTGTAGGTAGTATAGGAATATTTTTTTCAACATTATATAAAAGAACTACTGCGGCAACTGTATCCTCATATGGAGCTTTACTTTTCCTTGTTATCGGTACATTTGTTATTGTTTTTGCAGTTAAACTAGTTGCTCAAATCAAATTAGCCAACCAAGTAGTAGATAGTAATGTTTATTATTACCCGGATGTTGGCAACTGGGCTTTACTGTTTCTTATTAATCCTGCTGTTACTTGCTTTTCTATGTTGCAAGAACAAACAGGTACAGGTGATGCTTTGGCTAAGTTTTTAAGCGACTTTGGAGTAGTGCCCGATGTGATTGTGAACAATTGGTTTGTAATCAGTCTTCTTTTGCAACTTATTATTTCAATAATTTTAATTATATGGTCAGCCTACTTGCTAGACCCACTTCGCAAAGAATCATTTTTTACAAGAAAAAAGCAAAAGACATAAGAGTAATTTAAATCTAGCATACGAGGGAAAATTTGCATGAA
>CAZOGN010000067.1:0-6789 GCA_964579655.1 uncultured Lachnospiraceae bacterium | reverse complement strand
GTATCTAGAAGAAAAATAGAAATACCTACAATTGAATATACTATGCTTGATAATCAAATAGGTTATATAAGTATTTTAGAATTTGATCAGGTAACCGTGCAACAATTTAAAGATGCAATTGAGGATTTAGATAATCAAGGTCAAAGAGGTTTAATAATTGATGTTAGAGATAATCCGGGTGGATTATTAAATGCAGTATCAGAGATGTTAGACCGCTTATTACCAGAAGGCTTAATCGTATATACAGAAGACAAATATGGCAATCGTGAAGAAATAAGATCAGATGGAAAAGAATCCTTTGATAAACCACTAGTTGTTTTAATTAATGGCAACAGTGCAAGTGCATCTGAAATATTTGCTGGAGCTATTCAAGATTATGAAATTGGCTCTACAGTAGGTACAACAACATTTGGAAAAGGAATTGTTCAATCAATATTCCCGCTTTCTGATGAATCAGCCATAAAAGTAACAGTATCTAAGTATTTTACTCCTAAGGGAAGAGATATTCACGAAATTGGAATTGCCCCTGATGTAGAAGTAGAATTAAATGAAGAGTTAAGACGTAAAGTAGTAATAGAAAAAGACGAAGATAATCAATTGCAAAAAGGAATTGAAGTCATAGAAGATATAATAAATAAATAATAATTAACTGCAATTTATAAATTAAGATAGCAGGCGCCATTAATTGATGGTGCCTGCTATCTCTATCCCATAAAAAAACAGAACAAATATTCGATTTGTATTGAAATTGTTCTAGCTTTATGTTATATTTTATTGTACTAGGAAACGAAGAATATAAGATATTTGATTTTATTTTAAGGAAGGATGACGAGTATGGGTAACTTTAATCTCGTTTCAGAATACAAGCCTACAGGTGACCAGCCTAAGGCCATAGATCAGCTCATTAAGGGCTTTCAAGAAGGTAACCAGTTTCAGACCTTGCTAGGTGTGACGGGTTCAGGAAAGACATTTACGATGGCTAATATCATAGAAACACTTAACAGACCAACTATTGTAATTGCTCATAATAAGACTCTTGCAGCTCAACTTTATGGAGAGTTCAAAGAGTATTTTCCAGAGAATGCAGTTGAATATTTTGTTAGTTATTATGATTATTATCAACCAGAAGCCTATGTAGCTTCAAGTGACACTTATATTGAGAAGGATTCAGCAATTAATGATGAGATAGATAAGTTAAGGCATTCAGCTACAGCTGCTCTTTCAGAAAGAAGAGATGTAATTATAGTTGCTAGTGTTTCATGCATATATGGAATTGGTGATTCCGTTGACTATCTAGACATGGTTCTTTCTTTGAGGCCAGGGATGATAAGGGATAGAGATGATGTGCTTCATAGGCTAGTTGAATTACAGTACTCTAGGAATCAAATGGATTTTGCACGAGGTACCTTCCGGGTTAATGGTGATGTAGTAGAGATTTTTCCTATCTCATCAGATGACCATGCTGTAAGAATAGAGTTTTTTGGTGATGAGGTAGAAAGAATTACTGAGATAGATACCTTAACAGGAGAAATCCTATCTACCTTAGAACATGTGGCAATATTTCCAGCTTCCCATTATGTTGTTTCAAAGGAGAATTTAGAGAGGGCAATTGGAACTATAGAAAAAGAATTAGAAGAAAGAATTCGTTATTTTAAAAGTGAGGACAAGCTTCTAGAAGCTCAAAGGATTAGTGAAAGAACGAATTTTGATATAGAGATGTTAAGAGAAACTGGTGTTTGTTCAGGAATCGAGAACTATTCTAGGCATATGTCTGGCTTAGAACCAGGTAGCACACCTAATACACTAATTGACTATTTCCCAGATGACTATTTAATAATAGTTGATGAGTCTCATATGACTATACCGCAAATTAGAGGTATGTATGCAGGAGATAAAGCAAGAAAGACAAACTTGGTGGACTACGGCTTTAGATTACCGTCAGCTCTCGATAATAGACCATTAAATTTTGAGGAATTTGAATCAAAAATCAACCAAATGCTCTTTGTATCAGCGACTCCATCAAAGTATGAGGATTCCCATGAACTTATGAGAGTAGAACAAGTAATAAGGCCAACGGGGCTTTTAGATCCAAAAGTTGATGTGCGTCCTGTAAAAGGACAAATAGATGATTTAATTAGTGAGATAAGAAAAGAAACTAAGAAAAAGCGCAAGGTCATGGTTACAACGCTTACAAAGCGTATGGCGGAAGACTTGACTGACTATATGAAGGAAGTAGGAATTAGGGTAGAATACCTACATTCAGATATAGATACCTTAGAACGATCTGAGATAATTAGAGATATGAGATTAGATGTATTTGATGTATTAGTAGGGATAAATTTATTAAGGGAAGGCTTAGATATTCCTGAGATATCTCTAGTGGCCATATTAGATGCGGATAAGGAAGGTTTTTTACGTTCAGAAACTGCATTAATACAGACCATTGGCCGAGCTGCCCGTAACGAGGATGGTCGTGTAATTATGTATGCTGATAGAATTACAGATTCTATGGATATGGCTATAAATGAAACAAATAGAAGAAGGGATATACAGGCCAAATATAATGAAAAACACGGCATTACACCAACTACTATTAAGAAGAGAGTACGAGATATTATTAGTATTTCTAAGAAAGTAAAAAAAGATACTTATGAGTTGAAAAAAGATTTTGAATCTATGAATGAGAAAGAACTAAAAGAAGCAATAAAGAAGGTTCAAAAAGATATGAATTCTGCTGCAACAGAACTTAACTTTGAAAGAGCAGCCGAATTACGTGATTACATGATTGAATTAAAGAAGAATTTAAATAATATGGACAAGTAGAACTTTCAAGTGGATTAATAAACACTTCATTAGTGAGAGGATATTGAGAATATAAAATGAAAGACAATAAGAAATACATTAGAATAAAAGGTGCAAAAGAAAACAACCTAAAAAGCATTGATTTGAATATACCAAGAGACTCATTTATTGTAATGACAGGACTTAGTGGTTCAGGAAAGTCATCCTTGGCATTTGAAACAATATATGCAGAAGGACAAAGAAGATATATGGAATCACTTTCTTCCTATGCAAGACAGTTTTTAGGTCAGGTTGATAAACCAGATGTAGAAAGTATAGAAGGTCTGCCACCAGCTATATCAATTGACCAAAAGTCTACGAATCGTAATCCGCGTTCCACCGTAGGAACAGTTACAGAGATTTATGATTATTTTCGTTTGCTTTATGCAAGAATAGGCGTGCCCCACTGTCCTAACTGTGCTAAGGAAATCAACAAACAAACAGTTGATCAAATGGTAGATTCTATTATGAAACTAGAAGACAGAAGTAGGATTCAGCTACTTGCCCCAGTAGTAAGTGGCCGTAAGGGAAGACATGAAAAGGTATTAGAGCAAGCTAGGAAAAATGGCTATGTTCGTGCTATTATTGATGATCAACTATATGAACTTAGTGAAGATATTAAACTAGATAAGAATAAAAAACATAATATTGATATAGTAGTAGACCGTCTAATAATAAAGGATGGTATACAAAGGCGCTTGTCTGACTCTATTGAAATAGTATTAAAGCTTTCAGACGGCTTACTTGTTGTAGACATAGAAGGAGAAAAGATTGTATATAGCGAGAATTTTGCTTGTACAGATTGTAATATTAGTATTGGTGAATTGGAGCCACGTAGTTTTTCATTTAACAGTCCATTTGGTGCTTGTGAAGAATGTCATGGGCTTGGTCATAAGATGGAGTTTGATGTTAATCTTATGATGCCAGATATGGATATGAGTATTGCAGAAGGTGCTATAGTAGTACTAGGATGGCAATCAGTTAGTAAAAAGACAAGCTATACAAGGGCTGTTCTAGATGCATTAGCAAAAGAATATAAGTTTGACTTAGATACTCCTTTTAAGAAGTATCCTAAGAAGATACAAGATATCATATTATATGGGACCAAAGGGAAAAAGGTAACTGTGCATTATCAAGGTCAGCGAGGCAAGGGAGTATATGATGTGGCCTTCGAAGGACTAATTAGAAACGTTGAAAAACGTTATAGAGAGACAAGTGCCGAAACTTCAAGGCAAGAATATGAAAGTTTTATGAAGATTACTCCTTGTAAAGAATGTGGAGGAAATCGTTTAAGGAAAGAATCTCTTGCTGTTAGGGTAGGGGATAAGAATATTGCTGAAGTAACTAAGCTTTCTATTAAGGACTTACAAAGTCATCTTGAGAATTTAAAACTAAGTGAAAGTCAGCAACAGATTGGTAGACTAGTCTTAAAGGAAATAAAGGCAAGAGTTATGTTTCTTCTTGATGTTGGATTAGAATATCTTTCTCTAGCCAGAGAAACAGCTACACTTTCTGGAGGTGAAGCACAAAGGATTCGTCTTGCTACGCAAATTGGTTCAGGACTTGTTGGTGTTGCCTATATTTTAGACGAGCCTAGCATAGGACTTCATCAAAGAGATAACCATAAGCTTTTAAGAGCATTAAATAATCTAAAAGACCTAGGTAATACATTAATTGTTGTAGAACATGATGAGGAAACAATGCAAGTTGCAGATGTTATTGTGGATATAGGACCTGCTGCAGGGAAAAAAGGTGGAGAGATAGTTGCCGTTGGAACTGTAGAAGATATAATTAATGAGCCAAAATCTATTACTGGTGATTATTTGAGTGGTAGAAAGAAAATACCTGTTCCAAGTAGTAGGCGAAAGCCAAGTGGTTTCCTAAGCATAAAAGGAGCTGCAGAGAATAATTTAAAAAATATTAATGTTAAACTACCTTTAGGGGTATTAACATGTGTAACGGGAGTATCAGGTTCAGGTAAGAGTTCGCTTGTTAATGAAATTATATATAAAAGGTTAGCAAAAGACCTAAATAGAGCTAGAACAAATCCTCCAGGTAAACATAAAGATATCAAAGGCATTGAACAACTAGATAAAGTAATTAATATTGATCAATCACCTATTGGAAGAACACCCAGATCGAATCCAGCTACTTATACAGGTGTATTTGATTATATAAGAGATCTGTTTGCAATGACCCCTGATGCTAGAATGAAAGGATATAAAAAGGGACGTTTTAGTTTTAATGTAAAAGGTGGTCGCTGTGAAGCTTGTAGGGGTGATGGAATTCTAAAAATAGAGATGAATTTCTTGCCGGATGTCTATGTTCCTTGTGAAGTGTGTGGTGGAAAAAGATACAACAGAGATACCTTACAAATAAAATATAAAGACAAAACAATATTTGATATATTGGATATGACTATTGAAGAAGCTTTGGAATTTTTTAAACCTATACCTAAAATTCACAAGAAGCTAGAAACCCTTGCAAATGTAGGATTAACTTATATAAAACTTGGACAACCATCAACTACATTATCAGGAGGAGAGGCCCAAAGAATTAAGCTAGCTACGGAATTAAGCAAAAGTAGTACCGGAAAAACCGTATATATTTTAGATGAACCAACTACAGGTTTACATTTTGCAGATGTTCATAAGCTTGTTGACATACTTCAAAGACTTACGGAAGGTGGCAATACAGTCTTGGTGATTGAGCATAACCTGGACGTTATTAAAGTCGCTGATTATATAATAGATATGGGTCCAGAAGGTGGAGACCGAGGCGGTACAGTAATAGCAAAAGGAACACCAGAAGAAATAGCCCAAGTAGAGGAATCTTACACAGGTCAATATTTAAAAGAGATGCTTGGGGATTCAAATAATAAACAAACTAAAGTAGTATAAAATAAAAGAGGTGGAGATTATGGAAAGTGATTTTTTTGCAATGGTTTCAAGAATGAAGTACATTAAACGTTGGTCACTTATGAAGAACTCATCATCCGAGAATCTCAGTGAGCACTCATTAGAGGTTAGCATGTTAGCTCATTGCTTGGCTGTTATTAGTAACAAGAGATTAGGCAATAATTTAAATGTTGAAAAGGTAGCCTTAATTGCCCTTTATCATGACTCCACGGAAATTATTACTGGAGATATGCCTACCCCTATCAAGTATTTTAACAAATCGATACAAGGTTCTTACAAGGAAATCGAAAGACAAGCAGCAGAGCGATTACTCAATATGCTTGCAGAAGATTTAAGGGATGAATATACAGACTTGTTTGTTCCCCAAAAGGAAGATGAATACTTATGGAAATTAGTAAAGGGAGCAGATAAGTTATCAGCTTTAATAAAATGTATTCAAGAAGAGAATGCTGGAAATAAAGAGTTTATATCTGCTAAGAATAGTACTCTAGAATTAATAAAGGAACTTAATATAGAAGAAGTTAATATTTTCATGGAAGAATTTATTCCATCATATAGTAAAACTTTAGATGAGCTTGGCTAAAGTAATCTTAATAAAGTATTAAATAATAATTTAAAATGTGCTAAAATAGAAAGCACATAAAAGCTATATACTTTAGGAGGTAAGGATGAAACAAGATAGGATTTTAATCATAGATTTAGGAAGCACCAGTAATACAGACATAGCTAGAGAAATACGTTCACTAGGTGTGTATACTGAGATATATCCTCATGATTTAAGCCAGGAAGAATTAGATAAACTTGAAAATGTAAAAGGAATAATACTAAACGGTGGAGAGAACCGTATAGTAGATGGAATAGAAATAGATGCATCCAAGGCATTATATAATGTGGAAGTTCCTTTTTTATCAGTTGATCATAAAGGAACTAAAGCTTGGTCAGATACTGAAGATGAAAGAAAAAAAGTATTAGAAGCTTTTGTCTTTGATGAATGTAAGGCTAAGGCAAACTGGAATATTGAGAATTTTAT
>CAZOGN010000066.1:0-7486 GCA_964579655.1 uncultured Lachnospiraceae bacterium | reverse complement strand
GTTTTTCCTTAGTTTCAAAAAATACAATAATATATTAAATATAAGGTGTGTTAATGCACCAATCAATACATAAATAAAATAAAATTTTATTGACATTGGATAAACCATACTTACTACTAAAACACAACCAAATATTGAATCGGCTTGATCCATAAAAACAAAGATTGGCTTTTTTATTCCTTCTGTTGTCTTCCCAGGATTGATATTCATTCTTCTTTTGATAAAGCTATTGGGAAGTTCAAAAAGAGCGTAAGCAAAACCTAACACTACCCCCATAAGAGTGTTATATAAGACTGTATTTTCTTTTGTTATATATATGTAATTATGGGCGTTAAGAAATGGATTTGCATTACAGATTAGTCCCCAGAGAATTGTAAAGAAAGCTCCTCCTAATATCATTCCAAGGAAACCCTTCCATGTCTTGTTTTCCCCAAACAACCTTCTACCGTCCCATATGTGAAAACCAGAATCAATGGGCTTTTTTAAGAAATCACATATAGAAAGCTTACACCAAATCATGTTAAATACACCTGCAAGTATCACTGGTAAAAGTGTTATATACATTTCTGCTAGTTTAATTAACAACTTATCCATTATTTCAACGCCTGCTCTATATCCGCTATAATATCATCTACATGCTCAATTCCAATTGACATACGAATTAAATCTGCCGATACTCCTGCATCTTCTAATTGTTCATCAGTCAACTGCCTATGGGTAGTGCTTGCTGGATGTAATACGCTAGTTCTTGCATCAGCCACATGTACCACTATAGCCGCTAATTTTAAACTGTCCATAAACTTGGTGGCTTCTTCTCTTCCACCTTTTATTCCAAATGATATAACTCCAGAAGATCCTTTTGGCATATATTTTTTAGCCAAATCATAATATTTGTTGCTTTCAAGTCCAGGATAGTTTACCCATGAAATTGCTGGATTTTTCTCAAGCCATTTAGCTACTTTTAAGGCATTGCTACTATGCCTTTCCATTCTCAAATGTAAGGTTTCTAGACCTAAGTTTAATAGAAATGCATTGTTCGCTGTAGGAGTTGAGCCCATATCTCTCATTAATTGTACACGTGCCTTAGTTATAAAAGCCATTTCCTTGAATGTCTTCGTATAAATAACTCCATGATAGGATTCATCGGGCTGGGTAAATCCAGGAAACTTACCATTATCCCAATTGAATTTACCACTATCTACTATAACGCCACCAAGAGCAACTGCATGTCCATCCATGTATTTGGAGGTTGAATGAATTACAATATCAGCCCCAAACTCAATTGGTTTACATAAAAACGGAGTGGCAAAAGTACTATCAACCATTAGTGGTATTTTATTATTATGAGCAAAGTCTGCAAACTTCTCAATATCTGCAAGAACAAGAGAAGGATTGGCTAATGTTTCAATGAAAACAACCTTTGTATTTTCATTAATAGATTTTTGCAATTCTTCTTTACTAGCATCTGGATCTACATAAGTAACTTCAATTCCTAATTTCTTAAGTGTAACTGAAAAAAGATTAGTTGTTCCACCATAAATTGCAGAAGAAGATATAAAATGATCTCCTGCTTCACAGATATTTAATATTGAAATCATAGTAGCTGCTTGTCCTGATGAAGTGCAAAGGGCAGAAACTCCACCTTCTAATGCTGCTATCTTCTTTTCCACTGCATCTACTGTAGGATTAGCAAGTCTAGTATAAAAGAATCCTTCTCTTTCTAAATCAAATAATTGGCCAACTGTTTCACTTGAATCATACTTATAAGTTGTGCTTTGATATATTGGTAAAACTCTTGCTTCACCGTCATTTGGCTTATAACCCTCTTGAATACACTGAGTTTCAATATGTTTACTCATATACATACCTCTTTTCCTTAAAATTATAATATAGGTGCCAAGCACCATTAATTAATGGGGTCTGGCACCTATATATTTTTGTTTGATTTGTTTAATTATTACGCATCTTTAATTGAAAAACTAATTCTTCCTTGTCTGTCTTTTCCAAGACAAACCACTGTTACTTCATCGCCAATATTAAGTACGTCTTCAATACGTTTAATATGTTCCTTAGCTATCTTAGAAATGTGAACCATTCCTTCTTTGCCAGGAGCAAACTCTACAAATGCACCAAATTCTCTTATATTAACAACCTTACCAGTGTATTTTTGATCTTTAACAAAATCAGTAGTAATAGTTTCAATTATATCGATTGCATTGTTTATTTTATCGCAATCATAACCTGCGATAGAAACATCACCTTCATCGTTAATATCAATTTTAACTTCTGTCTGCTCAATAATAGCATTAATAACCTTGCCTTGTTTTCCAATTACGTCTCCTATTTTTTCAGGATCAATATGGATTTGAACAATCTTTGGTGAGTATGGGCCAACTTCTGATCTAGCCTCTGCAATACATGGTGTCATTACGTTATCAAGGATTTCTGTTCTAGCTTCCTTTGTTCTATTAATAGAATCAGCAACCATTTGCGCTGTTATTCCTATTACTTTCATATCTAATTGTATTGCTGTAATTCCTTTATGTGTTCCTGCAACCTTAAAGTCCATATCTCCATAAAAATCTTCTAGTCCTTGAATATCTGTTAATATAATATAATCATCTGAATTATCATCAGTAATTAATCCTACTGAAATACCAGCTACATGAGACTTAATTGGAACTCCAGCTGACATTAGAGATAAAGAAGAGGCACAAATACTAGCTTGAGAAGTAGAACCGTTAGATTCTAATACTTCTGAAACAGTACGAATTGCATATGGGAATTCTTCTTCTGTTGGCAATACTGGTGCAAGCGCTTTTTCTGCTAAGGCTCCATGTCCAATTTCTCTTCTACCTGGTCCTCTTGATGGTCTTGTCTCTCCAACAGAGTAGGAAGGGAAATTATAATGATGCATGTATCTCTTTGTAGTTTCATTAGTATCTAGTCCATCTAATCTTTGAATTTCTGCTAAGGATGCTAATGTAGTAATATTAAGGATTTGAGTTTGTCCTCTTTTGAACATTCCTGAACCATGAGTCCTTGGAAGTAAATCTACTTCTGCAGTTAAATTTCTTATCTCATCAATTGCTCTACCATCTGGACGTTTCTGATCTTTTAAAATCATCTTTCTAACTGTTTCTTCCTGATACTCTTCCATAGCAGGATTAATAAATTCCAACCACTCAGGATTTTCTTCTTCGTAAGCCTTAGTTAATTTATCTTTAATTTCTGTTATATTGTTTTCTCTTACTTGTTTTTCATCAGAAAATACTGCAATTTCCATCTCTTCTGAAGAAACCTTTGATTTAATATCCGCTATTAGTTCACTAGGTACAACAAATCTCTCATATTCATGTTTTGCTTTTCCTTCTTTTTCAACAATTTCTTCCATGAATTTGATAATTTCTTCGTTGACTTCTTGAGCCTTAGCTATTGCAGCTATCATCTGTTCTTCTGGGATTTCATTACCGCCTGCTTCTATCATTACTACTTTACCTTTTATAGAAGACACTACTAATTCTAAATCTGAGGCCTCTCTTTGATCACTTGTTGGATTAACAACAAATTCACCATCTACTAAACCTATTTGTGTTGATGCCATTGGACCATAAAAAGGTATATCTGATACAAGTGTTGCAAAAACCGAACCTAGACATGCTGTTATAGAAGGGCTATTATCTTGATCAACACTAAGAACTAAGTTGTTAAGAGTAACATCATTCCTATAATCTCCTGGGAATAAAGGTCTCATTGGTCTATCAATTAATCTAGAAGTTAGAACTGCATTCTCTGATGCTCTTCCTTCTCTTTTAATAAATCCACCTGGTATCTTACCTACTGAATATAATTTTTCTTCGAAATCAACACTTAATGGGAAAAAGTCGATACCTTCTCTTGGTTTTTTTGAAGCTGTTGCAGTTGAAAGTACAACTGTATCTCCATAATGCATTAATACAGCTCCGTTAGCTTGTGCTGCCATTCTACCTACATCTATGGTAAGTGTCCTGCCAGCAAGTTCCATTGAATAACTTCTGTACATATTGTTCTCCTTTTATTATTATTATTTAGGTTGGAGATACCGAAACCACTGAAAAAATCATAAACTACTAATTAGATTTCCACAAATTCAATATTATTTATGAGCTTTTCAGAAGTCTCGGATAATATCTCCATAAGACTCGACAATTTATAAAAAATTCTCGTAAATTCACCTAATCTTCATTAGTATACCACTTTTTATAATAAAATACCATAAAAATAAAAACCCCTTAATATTATAATGATTTTCATCAAATATTAAGGGGGAATTGTTGATAATTTTAAAAGTTACTTTCTTAATCCAAGACGAGATATAAGTTCACGATATCGCACAATATCTTTCTTCTTTAGATATTCAAGCAGACGTCTTCTTTGACCTACCATCTTAAGTAGTCCTCTTCTTGAGTGAAAGTCCCTATTATTATCTTTTAAATGTGCAGTTAGCTCTTTGATTCTTTCAGTTAAAAGAGCAATCTGAACTTCTGGAGAGCCTGTATCATTCTCTGCTCTTCCGTATTCTTTAATAATATTAAGTTTCTTTTCTTTACTAATCATTGATATTCCTCCTTGTTTTAATTTATAACCAGATACTAAGAATAGGGCGGAGATTCCAAATCCCGAGCATTGGTTTTGTACCATAAAAATAATAACATAAGAAAGCATAAATGTAAACCTTTTTAATATATCTTTATCTGTAAATTATTCTTTCTAATCTTTCCGAAAAATTATCACTTAATATATCTTGCTTATCAATGACACCAATTCCCAAATTCTTTGCTCTTATAAAAGTAGATGAGTTGTTTTTCTTCATATCTGAAAAAGCAACTAAAATACCTTTGCCTTTTCTTCCACTAATTCTTCTAGTATTAACTAATATCTCATTAATACTCTCAATGTCTGGATCTGTCAACTTGCATGATATTGAAATTGGTCTTGATTTCATGTTTAGAAGTACATCAATTTCGTTGCCAGCCTTATCAATTCCATCATCTACAACCCAATCAATTATTGCTCCATGAATAATTTCGCTAACATTCATAAGTTTATGAGCCTCAATATAAACAAAAAGTTCTAACCAAATCCCATATGTGGTCATATAATACTTGTAAGTCTGAGATGGGAATGAAAACTCAACCATATTATTTATTTTTAAATCACTAATAAAACCTAATCTTTCACTTTCTATTAACAAGGCCTTATTAGGTCTATATTTACTTTTGCAAGTTCTATATGAATAAGTATTTTTAAATTCTAGGCAAGGATTAAAGGACATAGATTGTTGCAAATAGTTTGAGGTCATTCTCCACTCACTTATATTGTTGAAAATATATTTTGCCATCTTACTAATTCTATCAAAATCTTCTGATTTTGGAGCTTCTATAGTATTAGGTAAGAACCATGCACCTATAGAAGATAAATAATCTTCTAAGGAAACACTTGAGGTTTTAGATATAACCTGTCCATTCTCAAGATTAATTACTTCTTCCTTTTCTATGTCTATATAAATCATCTTTACTAGGTCGTTTTGTGTGGCAACCTTATAACCTGCAATAATCATTAAGTCACTACCACCTGTTAAATCGATGACACACTCTTCATCCTCAGGTATTAATTTAAGAGTCAAATCATATATTTCATTCAAATTCTTAGAATTAACAGGATGTAATTCACACTGCAAATCCTTAATATGCACCTTACAGGTATTAAATATTTTATCAATGTCTTTTTTTGAGAAATTCTTATTATCATAAACAAAACAAACTTTATCCGGCTTTACTGATAATACGGAAATCAAATTAATTAAATTTTCATCATCAAAGAATTCTATTTGAATCAAAACTTTCCTCCTATGTAATGTGATATTCGACAAAGTCATTATAACATATTTTAGTGTGTTTCCATATATTATACTATAGAATAAGAACATTTTAAAATTAAAGTCATACATTATTATTATAATAATTTTATTAAATCCTTATTGGGGGTACAATTGATATCAAATAAATACGATTTTGCTATTATTGGTGGGGATTTAAGGCAAGCATATATGTTCTTAGACTTAATAGATAAGGGATATTCTGTGGTTGTCTACGGTTTAAGTCCATCTTCTATAATAAAAGAAGATGCTTTTGGCAAGTCATTAGAAGAGGTTATGAGCTCTTCTAGAAATTTGATTATTGCTATTCCTTTTTCTGTGGATAAAGTTCATTTGAAATCACAGACAAATCAAGCTGACTTGACAATAGAAAATTTTATTAATAATTTAAGCTCTTATCATAGAATTTATGGTGGTTCTTTTAACCATGAGTTGATTTCTTCTTTTGATAAAAAACAGGTTTTTTATTGTGATCTTATGAAAAAAGAAGAAATAATGCTTTACAATTCTATAGCCACTGCTGAAGGTGCAATTGCCGAAGCAATAATTAATAGTACTTGCAATCTTCATGATAGTTCTATACTCGTTTTAGGTTTTGGTAGATGTGGAAAAACATTAGCTAATAAACTTAAAGGACTTTCTAAAAATGTAAACATTGCTATAAGATCATCGAGAGCAAGGTTTGAAGCATTAACTCTTGGTTTTAACACTGTAAATTTTAAGGATTTAAAAAATCATATAGATCAGTTTGATTTTGTTTTTAACACGGTACCCAAACTGGTATTAATTGATGAAATATTAGATAAAACTAAGATAGACCTTACAATAATTGATATAGCCTCTTCTCCTGGTGGAATCGATTATAATTATGCCGAAAAAATTAATAGAAATGCCAAGTTGTGTCTTGGCTTACCCGGCAAGTATTCCCCAAAATCTAGTGCTGAATTTTTATCTCATTGTATTTTGTCGGATTTAAGAAAGTAGATGCGCATGAATATAAAAAACAAAAATATTGGAATTGGAATAACTGGCTCTTTTTGTACATTTGATAATGTTTTTAAAGAAATTGAAAACTTAACAATTGCTCAAGCAAACATTATACCTTTCTTTTCTGAAGCCTCTAGCAATATTAATAGTCGTTTTGGAAATGCTTGTGATTTTTATAATAGAATTACTGAATTGACGAATAAAGAACCTATTACGACAATTGAAGCTGCAGAGCCTGTTGGACCTAAAGGTTATCTAGATATATTTGTAATCACTCCTTGTACTGGCAACACTTTGGCTAAATTAGCTAATGGGATTACCGATGGACCTGTACTAATGGCGGCAAAAGCTCAACTTCGAAATCAAAAACCTGTTCTAATATCCGTTTCGACAAATGATGGACTTGGCTTAAACTTAAAGAATATAGGAGTTTTGTTGAATTCGAAAAATATATATTTTGTACCATTTGGTCAAGATAAACCAGATAAAAAGCCTAATTCTTTAGTTGCTCATACAAACTTGTTAAAGGATGCCATAGAATACGCTTTAGATGGAAAGCAAATACAACCTATTATAAATTAA
>CAZOGN010000065.1:0-7823 GCA_964579655.1 uncultured Lachnospiraceae bacterium | reverse complement strand
ATCTTGTTCTGTATACAGACTAGCACATAGTGGAAATAGCATAGAATTATCCCATTTGAAATTATTTTTTATACTATCTCGGTTCTCTATAAATAGATCTGTTCGTTGTTTTAAGGAATTATTCATATAAAAACTTCCAGAATGAATTTTTGTATTATTTGATAATTATATTACTATTACAGGAGAATTTCAACAACCTTTAGCAAAAATCTATTATAAGCCTAAAATAATGACAAGAAAGAGTTTCGCTTGCGAAACTCTCGCGCCGAGCGCGGTCAGCATAGCTGACATAATACTTAACGCGTGAGTGCGCATCCACAGTGGAACGTTTTTTTATTTAATAGGAGCACTTTCCTATTAAATAAAAAAAGCCAACCAAAACACAATGTTCTAGTTGGCATCCTTGTAAGCAATATTTATATACCTAGTAACCATGTAGCTGTTGTAAAATATATTAATAAAGCTACAGCATCTACAATCGTTGTTATTAATGGACCAGCCATAATTGCTGGATCAAGTTTAAGTTTTTTAGCTATGATTGGCAATATACCCCCTACTATCTTAGAAAGCACAACTGTAAAAAGTAATGTAATAGATACAGTTAATGCTACTTGTAAATCAGCTTTTTGAATATAATATATTCTTAAAAAATTAACAATAGATAGGGTTATTCCAACAATAACACTTATACATAGTTCTTTATATAAAACCTTTAGGATATCCCTAGGTTTTATATCTCCTAAAGCCAAGCCTCTTATTATCAGCGTTGAAGATTGTGAGCCTGAATTTCCACCTGTATCCATAAGCATAGGTATAAAGGCTGCTAGTATCATTACTGACTGTAATGCATTTTCATACTTTGTGATTATTCCTCCAGTAAGAGTGGCAGAAATCATTAGCATTAAAAGCCATGGTATTCTGTGTTTTGCTAGTGTCCAATTATTTGTTTTTAAATATTCCTTTTCTGATGGTTGCATGGCTGCCATCTTATGAAGATCTTCCGTGGCTTCTTGGTCTACAACATCTAAAATATCATCAACTGTAATTATTCCAACTAGTCGTTTTTCATTATCTACAACAGGCATAACATAATAATCATATTTTTTGAATAAATTAGCAACATCTTCTTGATCATCATATGTGTTTATCAATGTAACATCTGTATTCATTATATCTTTAACAAGTGTTGTCTCATCAGCTAGTATTAACTTTCTAAGAGATACAAAACCTTCAAGTATTCTATTACCGTCAATAACATAGCAAGTGTCAATAGTTTCTTTATCAATCCCAATTTTTTTAATATATTGTATTGCTTGCTTTACTGTCATTTCTTTTTTTAAATCAACATACTCAATGGTCATTATACTTCCGGCAGAATCTACTGGATAATTCAAAAATTGATTTATGACCATTCTAGTATCATCATTAGTATTTTCCAGAATTCTTTTTACAACATTTGATGGCATTTCCTCTAAAAAGTCAACAGCATCATCCATAAAAAGATTATCTAAAAGCCCAACAGCTTCTTCGTCTGTAATTGAATCAATAACATATTTTTGAAGTTCACTTGTCATATGGGTAAATACATCAGAAGATAAATCTTTTGGTAAAATTCTAAAAATTATCAAAAGCTTATCTTGGTCGATTTCTTCAAATAATCTTGCTGTATCAACCACATTCATTTTGATAATTTCATTTCGTGTTTCTTCGTGTTTGCCTTGTTTTATAAGGCTAAGAATCTTTTCTTTCATGCGTGGCCTCCTTAAATAGAGCCACATACTAAGCTTATATAGCAGTTATGGCTCTAAATACATTATTCTTGTTTTGATAATTATTATTAGGTTCCGGATGAGAATCCATAACTACCACCTCTACTTTTTCTTAAATATATTTAATACTTATTTATTTTATCATATAATACAAAATATTGATAGTTTATAAAGCTATTCTTCGCATTCATCATGATGTTGATGTTCATGGCAGATGGAACCCGTAGATTTTAGAGAACCTTGTAAATATGCTTCTACTGCTTCCTTAGCATTACCACTAGCGCCAATAACAACTTCAATATTCTTTTCATTAAAGATATCTATAGCTCCACCACCCATACCACCTGAAATAATAACATTTACGCCCATATCATTTAAAAAGTTTGGAAGGAAGCCAGGTTTATGTCCAGGATTTTGTATGGACTTACTCTTAACAATCTGCTTCTTTTCAACTTCATAAATATTAAAATTAATACAATGACCAAAATGTTGTGTTACTATTTTGTTTTCACTTGCAACTGCAATTTTCATTATTATATTTCCTCCGATTTCTTATTTAAATTCCACTTACTTATTAAGTGTCATTTTACTACCTGCTGATAGGTACTCAATCCTATCACCCATAGTGTGTTTCAGCCTTTCGTATGCTTCTATACCCGTACAATGGCAGGTATAGAACTTTGCTTTAGTATCCATAAGATACTTGCTGATTTTATCAATTGTATTAAAACTTTCATTTCCATTCGAATGACTAGATAGATGGAACCCTCCTATCACATAATCAGGCATATGCCCCTTTAGTGCGTAAAAATGTTCAAGTATATTAATGATTCCATTATGAGCACAACCTGTTACTAGTAGTGACTTTCCGTCCTCATCTAGTATAAGATTTTGTTCATGAAGAAAAGCATCATCAGTCATTTCCCCCTTTTGCTCCATTAGTAAACCATTATTTGATTCTGCTAAGGGTTCTTTTTGAATGACATTAGAGAATACTTGAATGCCTTTAGAAATAAAGAATCGTTCTGATGTAGCAATAAGCTGTTTGTTCTCTTTTAGACTTTCATCTAGGCCAATAAACTCTAATTTATCATTTGATCTGCGAGCATAATACTTTTCAAATGCTTGCCTATGGATAAACACTTCTGCATTAGTATTTTCTCTTAAAAATACTTTTAATCCACCGCCGTGGTCGAAATGTCCATGTGAAATTACGAGAAAATCAACATCAGAAATATTTACATCAAGTTTTTTTGCATTGTTAAGAAATAATTCACTTGCACCCACATCAAATAAAATTTTATGTTTCTTTGTTTTTATATACAAACTAAGACCATGCTCGCTAGCTATGTCTTTTGATATTGATGTATTTTCCGATAAAGTTTTAATAATCATTATTTGTCACCTTCTTCAAAAAGCATTTTAATTGTCTTTTTATAGACGTCCCTAACTGCTCTTCCTGAACTAGAATCTATATCAACAATTGTTTGACCATTATTATTAGCCTTTACTGCATTGGAGTCAAAAGGTATTTTACCTATAAAGCTTAACTCTTCTTTTTCACAAAATTCTTCAATCTTTTTTACATTTGCAAGATTAGTATCGAATTTGTTTATGCATATTGCTATCTTTATTTCAAATTTCATTGCCGTGTTTATAATACGCTCCATATCACTGATGCCAGATATAGAAGGCTCTGCAACTATTAAAACCATATCTACTCCGCTAAGTGATGCAATAACAGGACAACCTATTCCAGGGGAACCATCAATAATGGCCAATTCGCTATTTACCTTTACCGAATTCATCTGTTTTTTCACTTCTGAAACTAGCAATCCAGAAGTTCCACTACCCATTTTGAGTTGTGCTGTTGAAAATACTTTTTTCTCATCAGAATATAGTATCAAATCACCAGCCACTACTGGCAATAAAGTTATTGCATCCACGGGGCATAGATATTCACAAACTCCACAACCTTCACATGCAAAAGGATCTACTTTATATTCTTTATCTTTTGAAATAGCATCAAATCCACAGTTTTGTCTACACTTATCACATTGTGTACATAATTCTGAACTTATCTTGGCTTTTGGCAAACTATAATAATCTTTTTTTCCCGGTTTCTTATCCCACTTTGTAATTAGGTGCAGGTTAGGAGCATCCACATCACAATCCGCATATGCCTTAGCATCAGCAAGTTTTATAAATGCACTTGCTATGGTTGTTTTCCCCGTACCACCTTTACCACTAAGGATTAATAGTTGCTTCATGTTCTACCTCCTTTGTCACCGTATCAAGTAGAGAGGAAAATAAGTCCATGTATTTTTCCTTTTTATATATGACAATTTCTGCATTTGAATTTAATAATCCAAGCTCATTATCAAAGGGAATTCTACTTAAAATCTTAATACCATTTTCTAGGCAGAATTTTTCTGCTGGATTTTCACCATCAAGGCACTTATTAAGAACAACTCCATAAGGTTTATCAAATAGCTTTACTAATTCATAGACCATCTTGAGGTTGTGAACTCCAAACAAGGTAGGTTCAGCTACTAATATACAATAGTCTGCATCTTTGATACTATCCATTACAATACAAGCGCTTCCAGGAGGACAGTCTACAAAGGTCATAAGCTCTCTCTTTATCTTACTATCTGCTAGGAGATTTTTAATAATAGGTGTACCCGAAGCTTCACCAATATTTAATATTCCCGTGTGCACCTTCACCTGACCTGAAGTTCCTATTTCTACTCTACCAACAACTTTTTCTTTCTTAGTTAATGCCTTGTTGGGACAAAGAATTATACAACCACCACAAGAGTGACATACTTCTTCAAATATGATCAGCTTATCTTTTATATAGGCAAGAGCATTAAACTTACAAAAATCAACGCATTTTCTACAACCCTTACACAAATCCTCATTTACTTTTGGGATTTTCACCGATACTTCTTCCTTATGAACATCTTTGGGTTTAAAGAATAGATGCCCGTTTGGTTCCTCCACATCGCAGTCTACATAAGTAGATATATTAGCTACGGCCGCTAAATTTACAGATACTAAGGTTTTTCCTGTGCCTCCCTTACCACTTAGCACAGCTACTCTCATATTAAATTCCTCCTTGTCCATGAAATCCAGAATGAATCTCATCAAGCAAGGATAAATTCCCACTGATAAAATCATCAATGTTTTTCTTTACAGAAGAATCTATAGTTTTATATATTTTTATATTAGCAGCATCTAGCACATTCGCTGCATTTTCTCCACACCTTGGAGTAAGTAAAACATCCGCTTTGCTATCAACTATCATTTGTGCAGCTTTAATTCCTGCACCGCCTGTGCTTCTTGCTGCAGAGTTTTCAATAATTTTGTTTTCCTTAGTATCTTTATCATATATAAGAAAATAAGGAGCTCGCCCAAAAGAGACACATACTTTTGATTTTAAATTTTTCTCGTCTACTGGAATTGCTATTTTCATAAGAACCTCCGTTCACGTCTATTCCTGTGACAACCACGACCACAACCATTTCCCAAACCATCACAAAGGCGATATTCACCACCTTCAATAAATAAT
Source organism: uncultured Lachnospiraceae bacterium (assembly GCA_964579655.1). GTDB lineage: Bacteria > Bacillota > Clostridia > Lachnospirales > Lachnospiraceae > JAAYRG01. Next base: position 2,480 of record CAZOGN010000065.1, on the reverse strand, counting down.
ATACTTCCGTTAACTAATGATTCAGCCAGCTTTTTTCTAGCTTTAATATAAATGCCCTGAACTGTACTACGAGCTATATTCATCTGATTGGCACACTCTTCTTGCGTAAATCCCTCCAGATCAATAAGCCTTATGCTTTCATATTCATCAACAGTCATAACTACATGGTTTTCTTCATCTTTAGTTGAATTAAGAGGTCCAAATCTGTCATTCTCAGGTAAGACACAGACTTTTCTCCACTTCTTTGGTCTTGCCATAATATATCACCTCCAAAAAGTTATTGACATATGCCACTTACTCATATAATACATGATTTATGGCATATGTCAATAACTATTTTAGGATCTATTAAATTATGGTAGTTCATTTTTGTAAGAAGAAAATAGTTCATCAAATTCCTTGTACTTAGATATCCAAATGTAATATGTATCAGTTTTTGTTTGTATTAAAAACTTATCATCGTACCTCTTCACCCATTCAATAGGTAAATGAGCAATACGGTCAGTCTCATAAAACTCTTCACATGATACACCCATCCAGTCACGTAGGCGGTCACCACTTAAATCATTCCAAAACAACTGTGTTTCTTCAGCCTTTCGTCCTGGTGCTTGTCCAACAATTGCAATTTTAGCATCTTTAGATGCTTTGAACAAAGGTAAAATTCCATTCTTTGTATATAAAGCATTCATTGGATCAGCCATTATTTCATGTTTAATCTCATTAAATATTGTCATATTACACACTTCCTAATCTGAATATCATAATCCGTTCTCTATTATCATTCTTATTAGATAAATCACGACAATCGATTTCATCCATAAACTCCAATTCAGCTAACGTCATAAGATAAGAAATATATTCTAATGAAGGATAATAAAAAAATAATAATATCTCTCTTGGTTCAAGGTAATAAGACATGATAATCCTTGCCATCACCTTTTGAAAAAGTTCTATTGAAAATGGATTAAAGAAATAACACCTATTAACTTCTGATGAGACTTCATAATCCTCTGCATTCTGTTTTAAAAACTTGACACGATTAGATGAGAAAGCATTCTGTTGGTTTTCTATTGCTGATGCATAAATTCTTTCATCATACTCTATACCAATGGACTTTGCTCTAGTTTGGTATGAAAGAAAAAAACCAACACGCCCTTTTCCACAACCATAGTCTAAAATCACATCATCTTTTTTAATTAAAGCACTATTGGCCAATTGTTCTAGTACAAGGTAAGGTGTTGGTTCATAGGGATAACGGTACTGGTCTGAGTTGGAATCATCCATGCCTGTAGTCTTTATGTTTAGTACTTTGTCCCAAATTTCTTCATGTTTGCTCATAATTAAATTTTTAAAACCTTTCTATATATTCATAATTGAAACGAAATATTTTCGCAATGATATTTGATGGGAATCTACTTTGAACTTTCTGCCTATAATAACTTATTAGAAGATGGACTCCAAATATGGGAACAAGAAGAAGTCGATATAAAAAAAGAAATTTTTTTTGCTTCAATATCATAAATGCTATGGATTCTGCATTAGAATAATCAATCTTTTTTCACATCATTCTTGTCCAATGAATGGTTAATAGATATTTTCATATAAGCAATTCTACCCAAACAAATAACTATACCTAAAAAAACAAGAATCACTCCTAGTGTGATAAATGCCGAAGTATCTATATTCATACTTCTTCCCAATAATCTATCTGTAATACGATAATCTAGAGAACTTATTATAATTGGTATCATAGCACCTAAAATAATTCCATCAATAATACTGATAACACCTGTAATTTGTAACCATTTCTGCTTTTGTCTTCGTGAAAAATATAATGCAACTTCAAGTGCTCCTGTTAATAAAATCATAGTTACTAATAACAGCTTGGATGTCAATATTCCATAAAACTTTACTGCTGTAAGTGCAAGGCTGCCAAAGTTTCCAATATAGTAAGGGAGATCTACTAAAATGTCAGTCACCTGCAATTCCACATTGTTTAAACCGTATATAATTTTTTCTTGTTTTGTTTCTGTGAGTTCATGCCCAAGCTCATCTTCTAAAATATGAATGATTTCCAAGTTCATCTCTTCAAAATTCTTGCCTGTACTAGGAAGCATAAATTCCTCTCCACCACCTATTAATTTAGCAAGAGCATCTAGATATTTAACTACTACCAAATCCAGTTGAGAGTTATTGCGTACTTCTTCATCTATTACAATTAAGCTGTCTATTTCCAGGTCTGGATATTCATTATAAATCACATTATTCACACGCAAACGAACTGCATCATCAATAAATGCCTGTCGTATAACAGTGACGGATACTGGCTTTATACATAATAGAAGTCCAATTAAGAAAATGGATAAAAATAAAAAAGCTATTAAAACTTTTCCTATTACTGAAAACCTTATTTCTCTTTTTTGCAAATTGACTCTCCTCCCTAACTCTTTCTAATACTAGAGAACTTTATATTATATATT
>CAZOGN010000064.1:0-8579 GCA_964579655.1 uncultured Lachnospiraceae bacterium | reverse complement strand
ATAAAAATACGGCTCCTCGTCAAAGGACGAAGAACCGTGTTACCACCTTTATTTATAATATTCTAACAGAAAATTATATAGTCTATACACTACAAATCTGACTTCCCTTAGCTTATTATCTCTAAAGTCTTTAACGAAACAACCCGTTATATCCTACTTACACTTCTACCTATGCGTTCAGATATACTGTTCAAGAGCTACTTGGTCAAGTCTTATCTAAGATAACCTTCCAGCCTATGAGTTATCATCTCTATTAGCAGTGCTTGATTACTACTCTCTATCACAACATTTTTCTACTTTTGTATAATTCTATGCAAACATTAGCCTTTTGTCAAGTAGAACTTTCTATAAGTTTACGCCTATTTTGTTTAAATAATCGCTTACTTCTACTCTACTTTCTGGTTGTTTCTCCACAAGTTCCTTAAGTTTTTCTACACTGGAACTTACTAATTCCTCATAACTTTCTAATTCTTCTCTTATCTTCTGTCTCCTACTATTTAGGCCGTGTCTAACTTCTACCATTTCCTTGTCATCAACTAAGGCTGAGGCTTGGTGAATCCATATATCAGGGTCTTCAATAGTATTCTTTTTTAGGATATCTATTAATTCATCAACAAATGAGTTTAATTGACCAGTATTCTTTCTATATCTCAATTCTTTTTCTTTTTCTTGCAAATACTGGCTCCAAATATATTCAAGTTCCTTTGAGTTTCTGACCATGTATTTTCTACATATGTTGTCTAGACTTTTTTTATTATTTACAAAATTTATTTTTGCTCTATTGAGAAGCCTAATAGCTTTTTTTATTTTGGGGGAAATTGTATATTGCTTTCTTCTATTCCTATAAATACTAAACAAAATTAGTATTAGAAAAATGGCTGCTATACTTGTAGTAATAATAATAGGACTTTCCACTTTAACGTTTTGTACAAATCCTAAGAACAATAACACAGCTAAGATAATGACTACCCAAATGCAAGTAACCTTAGCAAGCCAGTTTGTGAACTTTAATCTATTATATAGAATCTCTTTTTCATAGAATAGTGAGCCTTTTTCGCCTTCTAAATATTCCATATCCTTTTTTATAGCATTGTTATACTCTTCATTATTTTTCAAATTATCAATTATATCTAGCATTCTCTCTTCGTTTTCCATTAAGACTCTATACTGACGATTTGATAACTTCCTTGTACTTTCTTGAAAATCCCTTCGTTCTTTTGTTAATTGAAAAATACTATTTGCAATTTTATTAAGTCCTTCTCTTTGCTCAGTAGGGATTCTATCAATTCTTTGCATATCCGTTAAATAAAAAGTTACTATTTCATATTCTACCTTTAGTTCTTCTTGCTTTTTAAGTCCTTCTATTATTTTTTCACAAATACCCGCAATATAACTTGACCTGTCCTCATAAACTTGAAAATCATCAATCGTTTCATTTACATCATCAGTTTTATAAGATGGTAGTTTTCTTTTAATAAATGAACTAATATTTTTAAGTATTCCCATTGATACTCCTTCTATATTTACTTTCTAAGTCCATGGCAATCTTTCTTGCTTCACCTAAAAATGACGATTGGTCATTATCACTTGTTTCCCTTAATCTAAGCACTTCTTGATAATTATTACTTGATTCATATTCATTTATATAGTTGTTAAGTTCCTTTTCTAATTCTAAAATCCATTCTTTACTCAAGTCATAATTAACCACTTCTTCATCAAACAATTCTTCTTGATTACTTAGTTTTAATGATAAAAAGTATTGCCTTAAAGATTCATTTTCATTATTTCTCTCATATGCTTGTTTGAAGAATAGCGAAGCTTCCTTTATTCCAACTGTATACATTTTTGAAATCCCTAGGTTATTAAGAATTTGTGCGTATTCTTTTGCACCTAGTTCATCAGCCTTATCACCATTTATTATAGCTTCATAGTCACTTTCAGCTTCCTTAAAGTGCCTTGTTGCAAGAAATTGATTTGCTTTTTGAATCTTTCTTTGAAGAACCGGTAAATTCTCCAAACTTTCTATTGTTTGACTTATCTTTATTCTTTCCGCATTGCTATAGTAATTAGAACTATTTAATATTGTTTGTATCAAAATCTTATTATTAACTTTTTCTTCTTTCAATTTTAAAAGATTTTCTGCCAAATCTTCTAGTTCTAACTCATCTCTTATCCATTCAAATAGTGACTTATTATAGTCAAGTTCTATTACTAGATCAAGGTTACTTACCATATAATAACTTAGTTCTTCAATAGAATATATGTTGGCATTGCCAATTTCCATATAATATGGATGTTTTGCATATCTGCCACGGCAGAGAATTAGCTTACTCATAAATAACCACCTCTTTTTCCCATGACATGTTTGTGGCTGGATATAAATCTCCAAAGCCCTTGTCCTTAATATGTATTTTAAATCTAGAATTGCTTGTATAGTTGACTGTAAACTCAATTCTTGTTGTTTTATTTGGACGTTTAGGGAGATTGTCTAGTATAAGAATATCTTCTTGAATTCTATTACCGTTTTTGTCCATAACCTGATACTTAATAGATTCTTCCCCATCTAATATTGCCTCTAATGCAGTAACTGGCTCATAGATTGATTCTCCAAGCTTACCTATTGTAACCGTTTTATATTCACCCTTATCATAAAGAACTAATGATACCGTATAAGAAATAGTATCATCTAGAAGAAAAACAAAATCATTTAATGCGCTCATCCCTACTAACTTTTGTGCATAATAGCAGGCACCTTTAGAATAGAGGTTCTGACCTATAAAAACCCTTCTGCCTTTGCTAATGTTTCTTACTACAGCTTTAGGAAGTCCATCTATAAAGCCTTTTCCAGTAAAATATATAGATGATATAATTTGTTTATACATTGCATCATTCACAATGTTCTCAAGTATATAATCCAAATTTCCACTAGCAGTTGCTTGCCCTAGTTCCTCATATTTAAGCGACTTACTATAATCTCTTGAAAAGACTTCTACCAAGTATGGTAGCCTTCTTCTTTGTACTATAATTTGTGAGTAGCTAAAACCATGTTCATCAAAGTCAAATAATGCAACATCATTCATCCATATATCCTTTTCTTGACTAAGTACATAGGATAAATAACTTTTAATATGGCTTTGAACTTGAACTCTATCTTTTCCTAATCCTAAATTTTCTAAGGCCTTATATATACCCTCAACTAAAATCATGTCCATATCTTTTATTGTAATTACCATTTGTCTTATAGTTTTATCAGGCATTCTACCCTTTATTTCTAAAAGTATTTTATATATAAATCTTTCTAATAAATAAATCGGATCATACAAAGAACCATATAACTTAATTCTGTATCCCTTAATTACCTTATCCAATAAGCTTTGAACAACTTGCGCCTTATCTTCTTCTCCTAATATAAGAGCTTCCTCTCCATAGGCCCATTGACTTATATCTTTCCTAAGTCCAATGGCTGTTGGTATTAAGAATTTTTGTTCATGCTCTTCCATCAAAATAGATTCTACTTCATTGGATAGATCAAGGGCGTAGCTTAATTGAGCATAATCATCCCTTAAATCAAGGCCAATTATAAGTTCTCTTTCACTCATTTTCTTCCTCCAATCTATCTTTATCCAGTTAAATTTATAAAGGTTTAAATGCCTTACTTACAATATAATCTGTCTTTATAATTTTATCATAAGACTCTATAAAAGTCTTGCTATCCTTAGAATCTAAGGCTAGTTTCAATAAATTAATCTTATTGTATAAATTTTGATCATTTAATTCCATGTCTTGACTTAATTCAATAGTTTTTTCTTCAGTTGTTTGTATGCTTCCATCTGGTTTTTCTACAACAATAGAATAATTAAGCTTATTATTGTAAAAAAGCAGGAATTGCTTTGAAAATACTCCAGCAAATACATGTTTCATTTCTTCATTAATATAGTTTACCTCTTCTATAGGTGTATCCTTATCTAAATAACAATATGAAATGGTAATCGTATTACTAGGCTCGGATGCGAACTCTACTGGGGTCTTATAAACAAAGTCAAAAGGCATAGGAATATATTTTATAAATTCCTTAAAAAACGAAAAAACAATTCCATTATTTATATATTCTAAGGTGAAGCGATGAATAAACTTTATTCTATCATCATCTAATTCTTCTAGGCTAGAATAATATTTTAGCAAGGCCAGTATACAGTAATTATTTTTTTCTATCTTCACTAATGATTCCATACTAGTAAAATATCTTTTATCTATATCCTGCTGCCTGACTAAGTATTCATAGGCCTTATAATTAATAAAAGCTTTTGCTAAGTTTGAATTAAATCCAGTCTTAGTAAAATTTACATAGACCATATAACTTTCCCGTAACTCACCCTCAGTAAAAAGTTTTTGGCTTAATAGCTTAACTTCTAAGTCTTTAGTTTCAAGATTATAGTCTTTTGCACCTTCCCATATTTTATATAAGGACTCACAATTACCATTAAAATGCTTGATTAAATATCTTAATATATTCTTATTATGCCTATCATGTTTATAACAATAATAGGATAAGTTAAGCAAGCTATCATCTCTTACATCGATATTTATTTCTAGGTCTGCTAAGTCCTCTTCAAAAACCTTTTTTAAAATATATGAGCATAGAATATATAACTTTGATTCATTAATCGCATTAAATCCATATTTTTTAATTTCCTTAAAGGCCTTGTAATAAAACTTTCTATCAATTAATAATTCTATAAACTTCTGCTTATTCTTTGCATTTCTTGGTATACTATCAAGTTCTTCTATATACTTATCTAGCATAATAGAATTTGACTTGTTATTATAAAAAGAAATAATAGATAATAAATTATTATTATAAAAGTCCTTTGTAATATTTTCTAACTTCAAGGCTCTCTTTCTGATTTCCATTGAAGAATTATCATAGCTCTGTTCTTTTATTAGTCTATAGGCTGTATAAAGAACAGATGTTGGATTCTCTAAGTCTACTTGCAATTGGTCCTTCTTGCTAGATTCAATACTAGCTAAATCCATTAAAGCTTCGTCTGAATTATCGATATCTTTATAATAAAGATTATCCTTTTTGTCTATGAAAAACACTTCTGCATTATCAGTAAATATATCAATTTGAATCTGTCCTTTTGCAAGAGGAATATAGGAGGTCTTCTCTAGTTCTTTATGACCTACCAATATGCCCTTTATATTCGGATTATTGCATTTAATATCATGTCTGAAGACAACATTCCACAATAAATGTTTGTGAATTTGTAGAAAATCACTATTAAAAAATATCTCTTGGTAGATTATTGCAAAGTTGCTATTTATCCGGCCTTCTTTTAACCCATCATGGGCAAACTTCTCTATACTTATTAAATATGTTTTATAAAGATCATGAATACTATCCTTATTCTTAATTACATATGCATATAGATAAGATCGTTTTTGAACATTAAGTGTATTACTATATGAAAAGTAATAAATCAAACTTTGAGGAAGAGTATTGTTTTTTTCTTCATCTATAGAATATAGGTAAAATTCATACAATTCAGCAATTCTTAAATTGGATAATACACCAAGCTTATACCACTTAAAATATTTGTTCGTGCGCTTATTACCCTTTATTAGCAAACTGCATATTGCATTTAAAACCTCTAGTGGTTCAAAGGTTTCATAAAGGATTGTCAGAATTTCAAAAACTATATTATTATAATGCTTTAACTTACTTGCTAGGTAAGTGAATTGTCTAGCAAGTTCGCTTGATACAAACTCTGTTTTCATAGCAAAGTTCATGACTTGAATCTCAAATTGACTTAATTGATTTAAAAGATTTGGATTTTCATTAAAAATCCTTAAGGCCTCATAATAAAGATATGGACTATTCATACCCCTATAAAAATAATTGCTTATTTCATTTAAAGCCATCTTTTTATTTTCTACATATCTAGATTCCAAATACAATAAAAAGAAAAATGATTGCCAATTACCTCTGCCTTCTCCTTCATAATATTGCGTAATTTTATGAATTATTTTCTTTGATTCTTCATTCGTAGAATATTTAGCTTTTAAGGCCAAATAAGCCCAATATAACTTAGCATTACTTTTCTTCCATCCTCTTGCCTGGAGTTCTAGCTTATTTAATAATCTTTTCCCTTGTTCTTCATCCTTATCAACAATCAATAACTCTATAAGAAACAAGGTGGAATAATCAGCAACTAAGTTGTTATAAACTCCTGTTGCATTAGAGCTTAACCCCTTAATTCCAGCAAGCAAATCATTTGCACGAGCTATATACTTTTCCTTAGAAATCCTATCTAGTCGATAAGATAAATATGATGTCGTAAGCTCTGCTCTATATGATTTAAACTTTTTTGCTCTTTCTAACTCTTCTTGGTCTTGTCCAGTTTTTACAGCCTTTACTTCAACAACTAATGTTTGATATATACTAGCAATATAAATCCTTCCATAATTATTTCCCTTATGCATTTTTTCTGGACTAATTATAAATTCTAGAAAATAACTATTACCTACAAAAGATTCACTAGAGATATTCTTGTTTTGAATCATTATAAATGGTGAGTCTGTACTTATATCAATGTTAATGTATCCCCATGTTTCCATTGTTATTAGTATCTTATCCCCAATACTTTCACTTTCTACTTCATAACTATATTTATCATCATTTATACTAAGTTCAATTTGCCTCTTCTGATTTATAGCAACTAAAAACTGTTCTAATGCATGATTTTGTGACTTACTTTTTAACAAGTGCTTACGAATAAAAGCATAATCATCATCATTTGATAATATATAATAAGGAAATCTATTAGAGTTAAATATTTCAATAGCTTCATCCCAATTATACCTTGCTAAATATGTAAATCTAGTTAAGTCCATTATCTTACCTATACTACTATCAAAGTATGGCCTTGATATGTGGGCACGTACTCTTAGAGTGTATTCTCCACAATCACTAATTATTTTGATAATTTCATAAATAGTATTATTAGGCTCTAAATATGTGGCATCAAACTTGAAATCAATCCTATTAGATGCCGCCATAAACTGTTCATTTTTTATGGTTAAAAGTGGACTAGATGAATCTAGAATTCCCTTCACTACAGTGTTACTATCATTAGACACTGTAAAATGCCCATAAAAAACACTCCCCGCACAAATACTAAAATCAATCTCTTCTGAAGATAATATTAATTTCGGAGTTTCATAAGTGAAACCACCCTTATATAACCTATTAACCTTTTCCTTCAAATTAACCACCCCAATTTTCGAAAGATACCTTGCATATAGTTTTTTTTATGATTATAATAATTATAACACCAATCGACAGTTTTTAGCAATATGTAGTCGACTTATCTATGAATTACTTTAGAAAGGAACTTATCATGTCAGAAATAAATACACAATTTCACGGAAGTGATTTAGAAAAGATAGAAGAAATATATGGTATTAAAAAGGAAGATATTATTAACTTTGCAGCCAACGTAAATCCCTTGGGTGTTTCACCTAAGCTTAGAAAATCACTAGCAGATAACATCGATGTAATCTCAACTTATCCTGATAGAGAATATACTAGTCTTAGAAAATGCATATCCAAATATACAAATACTAAAATTGATAGTGTCTTTGTAGGCAATGGTTCAACTGAATTACTTTCTTTAATAATACAAATAAAAAGACCTAAGAAAGCCTGTATTATAGGACCAACTTATTCAGAATACGAAAGGGAAGTAGCCTTAGGAGGAGGATCTTCTAGATATTTCTCCCTTGATTATGAGGGTTGTTTTAGGTTACAGATTGATGAATTGTCTAGATTTTTAACTTCTGACTTTGATTTGTTAGTAATATGTAATCCAAACAATCCAACATCTACAGCTCTAGATATATCTGATATGAGAAAAATTCTTGATATTTGTAAACAGAGAGACATCCTTTGCTTAATTGATGAAACTTATGTAGAATTCGCATCTGACATCAATAAAATTACATCAGTTTCCTTAACCAAATATTATAATAACCTAATTGTAATTCGTGGGATTTCAAAGTTCTTTGCAGCTCCTGGCCTTAGATTAGGTTATGGAATATGTGGCAACAAGGACTTGCTCAAAGAAATTAATAGCAGAAAGAATCCATGGACTATAAACTCTCTTGCTGCAATTGCTGGCGAGATTATGTTTACAGACACTCAGTATATTAATGATACCAGGACACTTATTGAAAACGAAAGACAAAGGATATACAAAATCCTTAGCAAGTCTAAAAACTTAAAAGTTTATCCACCAACTGCTAACTTTATTCTAATTCGTATACTAAAACATGGTTTGACTTCTACTGAAGTTTTTAATCAGGCCCTTAAAAAAGGCTTTCTAATAAGGGATTGCTTATCCTTCCCTTTCCTAGATGATAGATTCGTAAGATTTTGCTTTATGGATCCTGAAAGTAATACCAAACTAGTGGAGTTTTTACTAGAACTATAATGAGGGGACGTTTCATGTGTTGAGGGGGACGTTTCATTTAACACGCATAAATATGTGTGTTAAATGAAACGTCCCCTCAACACATGA
>CAZOGN010000063.1:0-8615 GCA_964579655.1 uncultured Lachnospiraceae bacterium | reverse complement strand
ATCAGCAGTATATGTAGATATATCAGCAACAGTACAAGTAAAACCAAAATTACCTGCCCTACCACTCTTTGCAGAGGTTAAAGGTAATCCAAGCTCTGAAAGTAACTGGTATACAATAGAATATGAAGGAATAAGAAGATATTTGGAGAGGTTACAGATGAAAACAAAGAAGTTCTTAATTAAGCATAAAAGAAAAGTCAGAACTATTTTAATTATAGTTATTGTATTTATATTGATATTTACAATTTTAATTCTTACTAAGAAACCTATAGAAAACTATCTTAAAGGATTGTTTGAGCCTATTGTCTTTTCTGACGGGCCGCCCTAGACAGAAAATCAATAATAGAACAACTCGTATATTCAGAACTTAAGAGATGAAAGATAATTTTTCTATACTTTGAAGACTTATAAAAAGGGAATACTAAGAACACTATAAAGGGAGAGTACTGTAATGATTAAAAAGATAAAAAAAGAAAAAGGATCAGTTACAATTGAAGCAACTATAGCCTTATCAGCATTTATGTTTGCCATTGTTACAGTCCTAACAATAGTGAATATATGTATTGTTCAAGCAAGAATATCTTATGCAATTAATACTACTGCCAAAGAATTATCTCAGTATAGTTACTTATATTCTCTTACTGGTTTGCCTGATAGTGAAGCAAGACTTGCTAATGCAGCGCAAGAAGGAACGGCAAGCGTTGATGATATATTGACTAATGTAAATACTGTATACAATGAAATTCAAAATATTGGGAATACACTTGAAAGTACAGATAATGATATCGAGAATATCTTAGAAGATGCAGAAGAGATAATTGGTAATGTAGATGAAATAGAAGCAGCAGGAAGTTCCATAGGAGATACATTAGGAGACATTGCAGAAAATCCAAAGGCACTTATGTTTGGAATGGCAAAAATGGCAGGGAGTGATACCTTAGATCTAGTTAAATCAAGATTAATTGCGGCACCACTATCAAAAGCTATGTGTAAAAAACATTTAGTAAATGAAAAAGATGGAGATGTTGATGCGAGTCTAAAAGATTTAGGAGTTGTACCTAATGGTCATAGTTATCTAGGAGGGCTTGATTTTAAACAGTCAAGTATATTTCCTAATGGTTCCAATAGAATTACCGTTAATGTTTCTTACGATGTAAAGGTTATACCTCTATTACCAATTGATTTCACCTTTCATTTTAATCAAACAGCTGTTACTCATGGTTGGCTTTCCGGAGATTCCTCTTTTAAATCAGTCCCAACCCCAGAAACCGCTTCAGAAACCAACTACATAGATAATGATACGATGTGGATAAAAACGCCAGTAAAAGAAAGAGTAGATTTTATTAGATATATGGGAATTATGGAATTAGAAGATGAAGGTTACTCTAAAACTTCTGGATTAAGTAATGTTCAATTATATAATAAAGATATTAATGAATTTGCAATGATTTCTTCTATGAATCCACTTTGGTCTAGTACAGAAGAAGTAATAACAGCAGAAACAATGGATGTAGAAGCTGTTAAAGAAAGTGTAGAACGCTTATGTGGTTCAATGAAAAAGACTACAAATGGATTAAGTAAGATCACTACAAAAGTTGAAAAAGACGGTATAGCTGAAAAGATTGAAAATGATTGTACAGAGGCTAGCAATAAAATTGTTTTGGTAATACCTGAAGATCCAGGACTTAAAGAGAAGATGGAAAAAATTATTGAAGAAGCAGATACAATGGGTGTAACTATTGAACTTGTTGCAAACCATGGCACTGGAACAATGAAGGTAGAAGCTAATTAAACTAAGGAGGAAAGGCAATGGAAATAGCTATAAATATTATTATATCGTTAGTACTAATAGTAATGGGATACATAGTTACATGTAATTATTTAAATGAAAAGAAATTATACTCCTTAGACATTAATATATTGAAAGTTAACAGTATTCAAAAAGTCGCTTATTTTATATTTGCTCTTGGAGTTTCTGCTTTATTAATTTCCTTGTTTGAAATAATTTATCAACAACCTTTAATGCAACAGGCAAAATTATTGAGCTTAACTTTAATTTTAATACCAATAGCAATTGTAGATTATAAATTTCATAAAATACCAAATCAATTTTTAATATTTGCTTTAATTTTAAGGATTATTTATTGTGTTATCGAATTTGTAATATCTCCAACGGATGCTTTTGATATATTAAAGGATAGTTTGCTAGGAGCAATAATAATTGGAGTTTTCTTTTTACTGATTTTGTTGGTTTTTAAAAACAGTATTGGAATGGGAGATATAAAACTATTTGCCCTTATGGCCATATATCAAGGCTTATGGGGTGCAGTGAACTCAGTTTTCTTCTCTCTACTTGTATCCTTCTTTTATTCAATTATGTTATTAATTACTCGGAAGAAGAATAGAAAAGACCTGATTTCCTTTGGCCCTAGTATTTTAATAGGTACTATTATTGCCATTAGTTTAACAGGAATATAAAGAGGTGTACTGATGAAAAATTACAAAATATTACTTCCTATTGTGTTGTTTTTGCTTATGGTCTTCTCATGGTACCAACTTATTACACAAAGGGAAGAAGTCCAAGGAGCATATGAGGAACATTTAACTAAGGCACGTGGTCATGCAGAAAGTGGAGTTACTAAATATGCAATGGAAGAATATAATCAAGTTTTGTCTATTAAGGATAACCCTGATATATACATAGAGGTAGCAGAATATCACAAAAAACATAGTAAAAATAAAGACTATTTATCTTGGTGTGAGTATTTTTTAGAGAAACACCCTACAGAGGTTAAGGCCTATGAGTGCATATTAGATGCATACTTGGTTGATGAGAATTATGCATCATCTTTTGACATATTAGATACGGCAGAAAAAAGAAATATAGACTCAAAATATATACAAGAAGTAAGAGAAGATATTAAGTACACCTTTAAGATGGATACTAATTATTATGAAGATGTTGGTCAATTTAGCAACTTCTTTTGTCCGGTATATAACGGCAAAGCGTGGGGATACGTTAATAGATATGGCAAAAGAAGAATAGGTTGCAGATATAATGAAGCTGGTTCCTTTAATCAAGATGGTTTCGCCCCTATTGTTGACAAAGAAGAACAAGCATATTTTGTTGATATAGAGGCAGATAAAGTAATGGCCACTAATGATAAATATAATAAATTTGGTATTCTTATCGATGGAATAATGGTGGCACAAAAAGTAAATGGGAAATATACCTATCTAGATGAAGAATTTAATAATTTATTTGGAGAATATGATTATGCATCTTCCATGAAAGAAGGAGTTGCAGCGGTACTACTAGGGGACAAATGGACCCTTATCAAGAAAGATGGAGATAAGCTTTCTAATACAACTTATTTAGATGTAAAGCTTGATGAAAATGATAATGCATATTGTAATGAACGCCTTTTTGTTAAAGTTGATAATGGTAAATACATTATGATAGATTCAAAGGCTAAACAGGTTGGTAAATTAGAGTTTGAAGATGCTAAAGTATTTGCGGATGAATTTTTTGCAGCAGTTAAAATAGATGAAAAATGGTGTTTTATCAACAAAGACGGACAACTTATATCAGAAAGAAAATATGATGATGCCAGATCTTTTAGTAATGGATTAGCAGCAGTTAAAATTGATGATGAATGGGGATTTGTTGATGAAAATGAAGAAATAAAAATAGAAACTCAATTTTCAGATACTAAAGATTTTACAGCAAGAGGTAGCTGTTTTGTAAAAGAAAAAGATAGGGACCAATGGCAATTACTTAAACTTTATCGCTTAAATAGGTAAAACAAAAGAGGGGAGATAGATAAGATGCATGATTTTACTTTTGAGAACCAAGGATCTAATACATATCTTGTATACGAAATAAAGAAGGAAGATAGTCTAGATACAACAAGCCTTGGTATGCTTACTAATAACAAGATAGCTGGGCTTGCTCAGACAACTTTTACCCAGATGGATGAGACCAAGTATATTAAGTACAATGTTACAGCAAGAGTAAAGGTAAAAGATTTTTTTGATAGTCCAGTAAATAAAAAGCAATTACTTGGCATTTTCTCAGGGATTGTTGATGGGATATTGTCAGCAGAAGATTATATGATTGATATAAATACCATTTTACTTGATTTATCTTATATTTATACGGATGTTTCAACTTATGAAACTGTGCTAATATGTTTACCAATAACTAGAGAAGCAAAAGATAGAGTCGACCTTGGTAAGTTTTTCAAAAATATAATGTTTAATATCCAGTATGGAGAAACAGGAGATTATGTTACCCAGATACTAAACTATTTAAATAGTACTCCAGTGTTTTCTCTTTATGATTTTAAACTTATTATAGATAAATTCAAGAACGGTGGTTCAAATGTTAAGAGTAGTGAGCCTACTTTTAAAACAAAACCTGTTGATCAAGTAGCAGCTACTCAGTCACAAGCTTCAGTACAGGTTCAAGGGCAAGCAAATTACAGTTCAGCCGCTCAAAAAATACAGCCTAGTGTAAAAAAACCAAATCCAAATGTTGTAAACTCGCAAGTTTCCAATAATAATGTCTCTAATCAAAAGCAAAAAGGCATGAGCTTATTTTATTTATTAAATCATTATAGTAAAGAAAACAAGGAAATATATAAGGCTCAAAAAGCTGAAAGAAAGAACAATAAAGTAAGTCAAAAAAGCACAGTTAGCAATAAAAAAAATACTAACCAGCAGAAAAAAACCCCACAAGAAGGCTCTTTTACAGTTCCAGGGGCACCAATTCAAAATGCAGGATTTGCAGTCCCAGGTCAATCTCCACAAGAGTCAAAGCCTAGCAATAAAACTGTTGGTCAAGAGGTAAAAAATCAGGTAAGTAGTCCTATAAATCACACTCAAAATCAGATTCCAAAGCAGTCTGAGCCTGTTCAAAGTCAACAAACAACACAGCAAGCCCAGAAAATACAAACAAGCAATATGAACTTTGGCGAAACCACAGTACTTGGAGGTAATAACGCAGGAGAAACAACAGTTCTAAACAGTGGGCAGCAAGAAAACCAAGTTGCTATTCCATACTTGTTACGCACAAAAAATTCTGAAAAGATTATGATTGAAAAATCTGTTTTTCGAATAGGTAAAGAAAAAAGTTATGTTGATTATTTTATTAGTGACAATGCAACAATTAGTCGTAGCCATGCAAATATTATAACTAGGGATGATAGATATTTTGTTGTAGATACAAACTCAACAAACCATACATATGTTGACGGACAAATGATTCAAAGTAATTCCGAGGTAGAAATCACTCACGGATCGAAAATTAGATTTGCTGACGAAGAATTTGAATTTAGGACTTATTAATAAAGCCAAGAATCCATATATAATTATAGAAAGGTTGTAGTGGGTTTATGAATTATATAATAGCTGCAAGTACTGATATAGGTAATACAAAAGAAACCAATCAGGATAGTTTTATAATAAAAGTTGTTAACACAAAAATAGGAAACATGGTCTTTGCTGTCCTTTGTGATGGTATGGGTGGCCTTGAAAAGGGAGAAGTTGCAAGTGCCACTGTAGTTAATGCTTTTAATAATTGGGCAGATAACAAATTACCAAAGTTATGTGAAGAAGGGCTGACAGACACAGCTATACGTAATGATTGGATTGATATTGTAACAGAATATAATGAGAAGATAAAAGAATATGGAAAAAGTAAAGGCGTAAGCCTAGGTACAACAGTAACGGCACTACTTCTTACTGATAGAAGATATTATATTATAAATGTTGGTGATACAAGGGCATATGAAATTGATAAAGGTGTAAAGGTATTAACCAAAGACCAGACGGTAGTAGCAAGGGAAATTGAACTTGGAAATTTAAGTTTAGAAGAAGCAAAAACAGATTCTAGACGAAGTGTTTTGCTTCAATGTATAGGTGCTTCAGATTATGTTTATCCAGATATGTTTTATGGAGATACAGCATTAGATTCCGTATATATGTTATGTAGTGATGGGTTTAGACATGAGATAAGTGAAGAAGAGATATATACATATTTACAAGCAGCAGTTATGACAGATGTAAATCTTATGAAGGAAAATATGGACAGACTTATTGAACTTAATAAACAAAGAGAAGAAAGAGATAACATAACTGTTTTAACAATAAGGACATTTAAAAACAAGTAATATAATTATTTATGCTTATAGATACTATAACGGAGGTCACATACATGCTTGAAATAGGCTCACTAGTTGATGGAAAATATAAAATACTTAGTGTTATTGGTAAAGGTGGAATGAGTGTAGTATATATGGCCATTAACGAAAAGGCCAATAAGACATGGGCTGTAAAAGAAATTCGAAAAGATGGTGTTTTAAATTTCGAAGCAGTAAAACAAGGTTTAGTTGCGGAAACAGAGATGCTTAAAAAATTAGATCATCCTAATCTTCCAAGTATCATAGATGTTATTGAAGATGATGAAACATTAATAATAGTTATGGATTATATTGAAGGAAATTCACTTAACAAGACCTTAGAAGAATACGGAGCACAGCCTCAAGAGTATGTGATTGAATGGGCAAAACAGCTTTGTGATGTTTTGGGTTACTTACATTCAAGAGTCCCACCTATTATATATCGTGATTTAAAACCATCTAATATTATGTTAAAACCTGACGGCAATTTGTCATTAATAGACTTTGGTACTGCTCGTGAATTTAAAGAAAGAAATCTTGAAGATACCACTTGTCTTGGGACTATAGGATATGCAGCCCCTGAACAGTTCGGAGGACAAGGGCAAACAGATGCAAGAACAGACATATATGGACTAGGAGCAACTCTACATCATTTGGTAACAGGATCTAACCCCAGTGAACCACCTTACGAAATAAGACCAATTAGAGATATTAATCCTAGTCTCTCTAGTGGGCTTGAGCAGATTCTTATAAGATGTACTCAGCGAAATCCAGATGACAGATATCAAGTGGCAGCAGAATTAATGTATGCCTTAGAACATTATGACGAAATCGATGATAAACATAAGAAGAAACAGAAAAAAAAGTTAGGCTCTTTTATAGCGGTTTCTATACTTTCGATCTTACTTTTAATAAGTGGGGTTACCTTTAATCTATATGCAAACAAAAAGGCATCAGACACATATCAGAATAAATTATATGAAGCATCAAAGACTGCTGATTATGATGCAAGGCTTAAAACATATGAAGAATGTATATCAATTCCAAACCAAGCTGGACAAGTAGAGGCATATCTGGGATTGATACAAACCTATAAAAATAATGATTCGGTTTTTACTGTGGATGAGGCTAGTCAGTTAGAACGTTTAATAACAAACAATAAAGAAGAACTTAAAAAAGATTCTAATAACTATACAGAAGTTTGTTTTGAGATAGGTAAGTTGTTTTGGTATTACTATGAATATGGTGATGGCAAAGACAATCAAATTACAAGAGCCAAGAGCTCAATAGAATGGTTCCAAGATGTTATAGATAATGCTCCTGGTGATTATGAAAATCTTGGAATGGCACAAGTATATGCTAATATAGGTGTTTTTTATCGCGACATAGTGACTGATGTTACAGAGGCTAGTGACAAAGGTAAGTATAGGCCTTTATATGACAATCTTTCAGAACTCATTAATAACATTGCAAAGAATGAAAATGAAAGTGAAATTGTTCGCTTAGAATTATTAGAACTTTCTAGAAGTGCCATTGACCAATATGCTACAAAATTTAAGAGTGATGGTGTTGGGGAAGATGAACTTGTAACTATGCTAAATGATATAGATAAGATAGTGAATTCACTTGATACAACAACGGATAAAACAAAAGAGAAGAAAGATTCAATAATCAATCTAGTAGAGAAAACCAGAGTGGCAATATCAAGAGCATATGATACAAACATAGAAGTCACAGATAAGGACAAAGGGGGAATGTGATGTGTCAGTTGAAATAATGCAAAGGCTTTCAATGATTTCATTAATTTTGGCAGCTCTATTTTTTCTAATAGCTGTAATTTTGTTTTTTCTTCTTGATGTTCCAAAACTCTTTGGAGATATAACAGGCTCCACAGAGAAAAAGGCAGTTGATCAAATCCGTAAACAAAATGAACAATCAGCAGACAAGGCATATAGGACAAGTTATGTAAATGTTACAAGAGGAAAAATTACTGAAAAAATTTCACCTTCTGCTCAGCTAGCAAAAAGAACAAGCGGAAAAGACAAAAGTGATAATGGACACAATCTTTTAACAGATGATTTAAATAAAGGTACACAAGAGACAACTATTTTAAGTGATCACTACGATGAAACGATGATTTTAAATAGTGACCAAAACGAAACAGTTGTTTTAAGTAGCGAACAGGGAGACAATAAGGACTTTTCAGTAGATGTTGAACTAGGTTTTACTGAAAGTCACGAAGTTATTGAGTAAAAATTGGTGTTTATAAAGAAATTATTAGAGAGGTAAAAAAGAATGAATAAGTTAAAAAAGAGAAGTGTTGATCGTATTGTTGCTTTTATATTAGTAATTGTAATAGTGAGTGGATTTGTGCCAGCTGACATTATGGCAGAATCAACAGAAGGGGAAACAGAGACTAGTCAAGAAGGTGGA
>CAZOGN010000062.1:0-8887 GCA_964579655.1 uncultured Lachnospiraceae bacterium | reverse complement strand
TTTACATGGGTTTCCAGAGTTTTCGTCTCTTGCAACTGTCAAAGACGGGATTATATTGTTTCTAATATCCTTTGTCAAATAGAAAAAGGATATTAGAAAGCTATCATATGCTTGTGTTTTTTTAATTAATTAACGTTCGAATTTTATTGATATACTGGTATTTGTAGCATATCACCAGTTTGTGGATTATTACCTATCATTCTGTTATAATTTAAGAGATCCTGAAGGTTGATTCCAAAATTTTCTAATATACTTTCTAACGTATCTCCTTCTCTAACCATATAGGTCACAAATTCTATATCCCTAACAGCTTGCACCATTGGTATACATATCTCGTCTCCTATCTGCAAATTGTATACTTCTGCATATGGATTAAGTCTTAGAATTAAACTTAAGGATACATTATATTGCCGACTTATGCTATATAGAGTATCATTTTTTTGAATTACATGAATTAAACAACTTAGATTTTCAAAAAACATTTTATCACTTTCCATCAATCAATCTTAAGTATATTATATTCCTACGTTTTGAATATGACACCTTATTTCATACATAACTTTTGCCTAGTTAGATTATATATGATAAAATCTCAAATAGTTACATTTTGTTTAATATAAATTATGATTTGTTGAACTTACAAAATTTCTATCGTATAATGAATAAGTTAGATATAACATAATATAAACTACAACAATAATTAACTTATCAATATTTTTAGTTTCACAGGAGGTAGCCCAAACGGCGCAATTTATGATTAAGAATATGAATTACTCACTAGGGATTGATATTGGTTCCACAACAGTAAAGATTACTATCCTAAATGGGGAGAATAAATTACTTTTTTATGAATATGACAGACACTATGCAGATATCCAAAAGGCTTTATCTACTTTATTAGAAAATGCAAAAAATAAACTTGGAAATATAAATGTATCACCTGTTATTACTGGCTCTGGAGGACTTTCTTTATCTAAATATCTAGAAGTCCCATTTGTACAAGAAGTTATAGCGGTTTCTACTTCTCTAACTGATTATGCACCACATACTGATGTTGCAATTGAATTAGGCGGAGAGGATGCTAAAATTATATACTTTGATTCAAATGGCGGTATTGAACAAAGAATGAATGGTATATGTGCTGGAGGTACTGGATCTTTTATTGATCAAATGGCTAGTATCTTAAAAACTGATGCAAAAGGCTTAAATGAATATGCACATGACTATAAATCAATCTATCAGATAGCCGCAAGATGTGGCGTTTTTGCTAAGTCTGATGTTCAACCTTTAATTAACGAAGGAGCTACAAAGCCTGATTTAGCTGCTTCAATATTTCAAGCAGTAGTTAATCAAACTATAAGTGGTCTTGCTTGTGGTAAACCAATCAGAGGAAATATAGCTTTCCTTGGAGGGCCATTACACTTTTTGCCAGAACTGAAAAATGCTTTTATTAGAACTTTAAAATTAAAAGAAAACGAAATTATATCACCTGAACATTCTCACCTTTTTGCAGCTTTAGGAGCTGCAATGCATAAAGAGGAAAATATTGTTTCAGATTTAGAAAGTTTAATTAACACACTCTCTGTTGGTGTTGAAATGGATTTAGAAGTTAGCCGTATGAAGCCACTCTTTGAAAGTCAAAATGATTATGACAAGTTCAGCAGTAGGCATTCCACTCACTCTGTTAAAAAAAGTGATCTAAGTACATATGAAGGTGAGGTTTTTTTAGGTATAGACGCTGGCTCAACCACTACTAAAACTGCTTTGGTAGCTGAAGATGGTACTCTTCTTTATTCTTTTTATAGTAATAATAATGGTAGTCCTCTTAAAACTACAATTCGTTCAATAAAAGAGATATATTCGATGATGCCTGATAATGTAAAAATTGTTCGCTCTTGCTCTACTGGTTATGGAGAAGCCTTAGTCAAAGAAGCTCTTTTACTAGATGAAGGTGAAGTCGAAACAGTTGCTCATTATTATGCTGCCGCTGCATTCGATCCTAAAGTAGATTGTATTCTTGACATAGGTGGTCAAGATATGAAATGCATAAAAATAAAAAATGGTACCGTAGATAGTGTCCAATTAAATGAAGCTTGCTCTTCTGGTTGTGGTTCATTTATTGAAACCTTTGCAAAGTCTCTAAATTATGAAGTTTCTGACTTTGCTGATGTTGCATTATTCGCTGACAATCCTATTGATTTGGGTTCTAGATGTACTGTATTTATGAACTCTAAGGTTAAGCAGGCACAAAAAGAAGGTGCTACCGTTGCTGATATTTCTTCAGGACTTGCTTATTCAGTTATAAAGAATGCTCTTTATAAGGTAATAAAAATAACAGATCCTAAGGAATTAGGTAAACACATAGTTGTGCAAGGTGGAACATTTTATAATGATGCAGTTTTAAGAAGCTTCGAAACCTTAGCTGGTACTGAAGTAGTACGACCAGATATCGCTGGTATCATGGGTGCCTATGGTGCTGCCCTCATTGCAAGAGAGCGCTACGAAGGACAAAAAACTACAATGCTTAACATAGATGATATTATTTCCTTGAAAATCGAGACTACAGGCGCAAGGTGTGGACGTTGCACCAATAATTGCAAACTTACTATTAATCGATTTACAGGAGGAAGAAAGTTTATAACTGGTAATCGCTGTGAACGAGCTTTCGGTAAAGGAAAGACCACAGAAGAAATTCCTAATCTCTATGAATATAAATTAAAAAGAACATTCGACTATAAGCCTCTAGATGAGAGTGCCGCCTATCGTGGTACTGTTGGAATTCCTAGGGTTCTTAATATGTATGAAAATTATCCATTCTGGCATACGTTTTTCACAGAATTAGGCTATCGAGTTTTGCTATCTCCACTGTCAACTAGAGATCTATATGAGATGGGCATCGAATCCATTCCTAGTGAATCAGAATGCTATCCTGCAAAAATAGCACATGGACATATTGTTTGGCTTGTTGAAAATGGTGTTGATTTTATCTTTTACCCTTCTATTCCTTATGAACGTAAGGAAGTTGAAGGCGCAAATAATCACTTTAATTGTCCAATTGTTGCTTCATATAGCGAAAACATAAAAAATAATGTTGAAGAATTAATAGAGAAAAATGTTAATTTCCAAAATCCTTTCATGTCTTTTGAAAGTAAGGAAATCCTAGGTAAGCGATTAGTAGAAATCATGAAAGAATTAACTAATACCAGCAATAAAGAAGTTTGGAATGCTGTTAATAAAGCTTGGGAAGAACAAGAAATAGAACGTAATGATATAAGGAAAAAAGGCGAAGAAACTGTAGCCTATCTAAAGAAAACAGGTAAAAAGGGTATAGTTCTTGCTGGAAGACCTTATCATATTGATCCTGAAATCAATCATGGAATTCCTGAACTAATCACCTCTTATGGAGTCGCAGTTTTAACAGAAGATAGTGTATCTCATTTAGAAGAAATTGATAGACCTCTCGTTGTGGTTGACCAGTGGATGTATCATTCTAGACTTTATGGCGCAGCTTCATTTGTTAAATCTCAAGACAATCTAGAACTAATACAACTTAATTCATTTGGTTGTGGCCTTGATGCTGTAACTACTGATATGGTAGAGGATATACTTACAAACTCAGGAAAAATATATACAGTTTTAAAGATTGATGAAGTGAATAATTTAGGAGCCGCTAGAATTAGAATACGTTCTCTTCTGGCCGCCGTTAAAGATCGAGAGAAAAAGCATATCTCCAATCACATCATCAATTCAGACTCATATAATAGAGTGGTTTATACTAAGGAAATGAATGAAGATTATACAATTTTAATGCCACAAATGTCACCTATTCATTTTGACTTACTACAGGCTGCTTTAAGATATAGTGGGTATAAAGTTGACTTGTTAGGTGGTAATGATGATCATGAAGTTGATTTAGGTTTAAAATATGTTCATAATGATGCTTGTTTTCCTTCACTTATTGTTGTTGGCCAGATAATGGATGCTCTTAAGTCTGGTAAGTATGATTTAAATAAAGTTGCAGTATTCATTACCCAAACAGGTGGTGGTTGTCGTGCAACTAATTACGTTGGATTTATAAGAAGAGCTTTAGAAAAAGCAAACATGCCACAAGTTCCAGTAATTGCACTTAGTGCTCAAATGCTTGAGAAGAATCCAGGACTTAAGTATACTCCTAAAATGCTTATTTCACTTTTACAATCATTAATATATGGTGATATTTTTATGAAGGTTGTATATCGAACTAGACCTTATGAAGAAGTTCCTGGTTCTGTGAATGCCTTACATAAAAAGTGGGAAGAAAAGTGCATTCGTGATTTAGAAAAAGGTAATTATAAAACATATAAAGAAAACATACATAATATAATTCGTGACTTTGATAATATCCCACTTAAAGATATCAAAAAACCTAAAGTTGGTATAGTTGGGGAAATATTAGTTAAGTTTTTACCTTCAGCCAATAACTACTTGGTTGATGTTTTGGAAGCAGAAGGAGCAGAGGCTGTTTGTCCTGAATTAATGGACTTTCTTATGTACAGCTCTTATAACACCAACTTTAAAGCTGAATTTCTAGGTTTTAAAAAGCGTCATGCAAGAATAAATAATTTAGTTATTAAAGTTTTGGAATTCTCAAGAAAAGAGGCAAATAAGGCATACAGAAATAGCAAACGCTTCGAACCTACTGTTCCAATTGAAAAGCTAGCAGAATATGCAAAACCCATTGTATCTATAGGAAATCAAACAGGTGAAGGTTGGTTCTTAACAGGCGAAATGATCGAACTTATAAACTCTGGAGTTAATAATATAGTGTGTGCTCAACCATTTGCTTGCTTGCCAAATCATATTGTAGGTAAAGGGGTAGTTAAAAAGATTCGTACAGATTATCCTAATGCAAATATTGTCGCAATTGATTATGATCCAGGTGCAAGTGAAGTAAATCAGCTAAACCGTATAAAGTTAATGTTATCAACTGCATTCAAGCAACTGGATGCCGAAAATAATATTGAATCAGTTAAAAGTTTAGAAACTGTACCTGAATCCTAAAAATACATATTTTTTTAAAAACCTAAACTAAAAACCTGCTATATTGATATAGCAGGTTTTATTATTTTAAAAATTATTATATATCTTCAATCTTCCAATCTATAGGTCTTGTCCCATTCTCCTCTAAAAACATATTTGTTTTACTAAAAGGTTTACTTGCAAAAAATCCACGATATGCCGATAAGGGACTAGGGTGCGGCGCTTCTAATATTAGATGATTGGGGTTATTAAGCATAGATGCTTTTCTTCTAGCTGATGCTCCCCATAATATAAACACAATAGGCCTGTCTTGCTTATTAATTGCCTTAATAACTGCATCTGTAAACTCTTCCCATCCTCTGCCTTTATGTGAATTAGCTTGATGTGCTCTAACAGAAAGAACTGTATTAAGCATCAAAACCCCTTGCCTTGCCCATTTTTCTAAGTAACCATTGTTTGGTACCTTGTAGCCCAAATCATCCTGCAGTTCCTTATATATGTTAACTAATGAAGGCGGAATATCTACTCCTGGCTTTACTGAAAAACATAAGCCATGAGCTTGCCCTTCATTATGATATGGATCTTGTCCAAGAATCACTGCCTTAACATCTTTTGCTTGTGTAAAATGAAAAGCATTAAATATATCATCTGAATTTGGGTAAACTTTGTAATTCTTATATTCTGACAAAACAAACTCATATAAATCCTTGTAATACGGTTTATTAAGTTCTTGACCAATTATATCTAACCAGTCATTACTAATTACTCCCATTATAAAACACACCTACAATCAAAGAATTAAACAATAACATCAATTCCCTTTTCTTTTAAATATTTTTTAAGTTTTAATATTTCAATTTCTTTAAAGTGAAATATAGATGCAGCTAAAGCTGCTTTAGCCTTCCCAATAGTAAAGGCCTGATAAAAATCTTCTTTTTTACCAGCACCACCTGATGCAATCACTGGTATTGATACACTCTCTGCAACTAGTCTAGTAAGTTCTAAATCGTAGCCATCCTTAGTTCCATCCTTGTCCATACTTGTTAAAAGAATCTCTCCTGCACCAAGCTCATATACCTTCTTAGCCCAATAAATCAAATCAATTCCGGTATCCTTACCACCATTTGATACAATATTCCAACCACTATTATCATCACGTCTTTTTGCATCAATTGCTGAAACTACGCATTTACTTCCAAATTCCTTAGAGGCCTCTGCTATCAATGGTGGATTCTTGATTGCCGCACTATTTACAGCCACCTTATTGGCTCCCTCATTTAATATGGTCTTAAAGTCATCTATTGAGCGAATACCACCACCTACAGTAAAAGGGATTGTAAGCACTTTTGAAATCCTTCTAACCATATCTATTGTAGTTCCTCTTTCCTGAGTTGTTGCCGTTATATCCAAAAACACAATTTCATCTGCACCAGCTTCATTATAAGCCTTAGCTATTTGAACAGGATCTCCTGCATCTTTTAAATCTACAAAATTAACACCTTTTACTACTCTTCCATTCTTTACATCCAAACAGGGTATTATTCTATTCATTATAATGAGAACCTCCTATATAAACTATTTATTATTTCTATAAAGTTTAATCTTTTTCTAATTCTTCAAGCATTTGATTTTTTATATACTCAAAATCATCTAAAACTCCTACGGCTTCAGCATCTGTTTTAAGTTCTTCGTATTTATCTAGTCCTACTATAAGAGTATCTCTTGCTTGTTCATTCATATCATTTGAAATATAAGAATAATATAAATCTAAATATTTTTGCAATTTCACAACTGTTTTTACTTGTTTATCAAGCAATTTATCTTCTTCTTTTGTAAGTGTAAGTCCCTGTAATTCATTGTAAGCCTGCGCATAATCATGATAAGCAAAATATTTATTGCTTTTGTTTATTGAGGATATATTTTTTCCAATTGAAAACCCCCAAAAAAGACAAAAGGGAAGAACTATTATTATTAATGTTAAAATACTAATAGTTTTCCTATTGATAGTCATTTCATATTTTTTTGAATTAATTTTCTTTTCAAGATCAAAATCTAAAACTTCTGCTGATTCGTTTTCTATATTTTCTGATATAGGTTCTTTTTTTTCCTCTAAATTAGTCTTCTTATCCCTTTTTTTTAATAAAATTTTTAAGCTTATTTTCTTTTTGTTTTTTAAATTAAAAAAAATAATATAAAAGAAAAGTGCTGTTTTTATAAGTGGGTTCTTTCTATTAGATTCCAAACTAAAATCAATCATATTATGTTGTTTATCAACTTCTAAATTGGAATCTAAAAGTCCAGACTCTTTGCTATATTCTTCAACGTTCTTTTTAATGCAATCTTTGCAAGTATCCTCAGAGCCAACATGAATAGGTTTCTTGCATGTTTTACAATATTTCATTAGATGTCCACCTGTCTTTTATATATAAGTAAAATAACAAGCAATAGTTTTTAAACAAAATCATTTATAGAATGTATAACTTTTTCCATATCTAATAAAGTTATAACTTTATTGTTTTGTTTGATAGTACCTACAGCAAACTCATTATTATATTTTTCCTCAACTTCAGATATATCCTTAGAAGAAACTTTATGTATCCCATTAACGCTTGTAACTATTAATCCAAGATTTAATCTTCTGAATTCTATAATAACATTCTTAGTTTGCTTAATTTTTTCTGTAAATTCAACATTTAAACATTTGAACATGTTTAAATTAACAACAACTTTTTCTCTCAAAATAAAAATGCCTTCAATACTTTCAGGAGTATTCGGAACTGGTGTGTTCTCTTTATATTCCAAAATCTCTGCTATATATTTAGTATTAATTCCGTAATAATTATCCCCTACTGAAAATTCAAAAATGGTAGTTATTTCCGTTTCATTGTTTAGTAAATTAACCATAGTTTTTTGCAGAATTCTTACTATCGAATCCCACCCCTCCTTGCTTGTATTAGTATTTAAGTGCTTAATTAAATATATATAAATACATAGTCTGTTATCGATAATTATATATTAAATTCAATCTTATATCAAATTTTATTTGTTTCTCAGATACCTTTCTTCTCTCATATCTCTTAACTTTCTAAGAATATTAATAATGGTTTTATCATTTCTTTATCAGTAAAATCTACTTTCTTTCCATATGTATCTAAGAGTTCTTTATCATCATCTGATAATTCATCCAAACTCTTCTTAGCAACTACACTTTTTAACATTGCCATCATGGATTTATGAACTATACCTAGTTTCTTGTAATCAATTCCTCCACGAAAATGAAAGAATTTTATACTCTCACGCATCTCTTTTGAAAAGTTCTTTTCTATAATTGGTAAAAAGATTTCCTTATTATCAGTTGAAGCCAATCCTACTGTAAAAACTATTATTCTTTTGTCTTTTATAGTTTCGAAGTTTTTAGTTATTGTTGAAACCCCTGCAATACCACTTGCATATAATCCACCACCACAAATAATAGTATCATACTCTTTTAGTTGATTAGTTTTTATTTCTGAATTTTCAAATAAGTCTGCTCGAGTTTCTTCAGCTATCCACTTAGCATATCTTTTGCTGGTTCCATATTTAGATTTATATACTACAACAATTTTATTCATTTATTATATTCCTCTCTTTTAATTTTCTTAATAGGCGTAGCCTAATCATATATTATCAAGTGTATTGTGTCAATTGATGATATATTCACAATCAAAAAAAGTCTGAAATAATCTTCAGACTTTTTTTTTTTATAATATAAGGTAGTATTATATTCAATTATTTAATTTTGATTTCTACACATTCATAAAAGCCAACGCATGTAAAGCATGCTTATTATATCTAGTTGCAAAGCAACTTTATTTCTTTGGTCAAGCTT
>CAZOGN010000061.1:0-10293 GCA_964579655.1 uncultured Lachnospiraceae bacterium | reverse complement strand
AAAGTATAAACGCTAATCTTTCTTCTGTAAGTTTACCCGACTTCCCAGAATCACCAGGAAAAGGAGAAGATGGTAAATATCCAGATTTTCCCGAATTTCCCATTCAAGGAGAATGTACAGTGCTAGAATCTCAAAATTATGGTAACGATGCTAATTTTGTGTTAGATTTAACTAGTCAAAAGACATATATACCAGACCTTATAGTATCTGGTGGTGCTACCTTAACAATAGAATATGATGATAAGAGTGAATTGATGGTTGACAACTTTGAAGGTTCAAATAGTTCAACAATTTTTCTAAAGCCCAAAGATACTGATTCTAAAGGCAAACTGATTTTATATATTAATAATAAATTGGAAATAGCTGATTGTCCACTTAACTATGTTGATGTCTCTGCTATGACAAGTGAAGATGCAGCAAAAGCTGAAAAGGAAACATCAGATAAACTTGAGATTTATTCTAAAGTTAACGGAGAGGGTATAGCGATTAGAGATGGGGCGAGGTCAAGAATATTAACCAAGTTATTATATGCTCCGGATGCTGTGATTCCACTTGCTGGAGATGGTAGTGTATCTGGACCTGTTCTAGCAAATGATGTTAAAATTTCTGGTAGTCACGCATCAAATGTTGAGCATGACCCAGATGCTGGTGAAGAGGGATCAGATGATTTAGATGATGTAGATGAACTTGTAAATATAAGTCCAGTAAGAGAATACTAACGGAGGATATTATGGCAACTAAAAAACAGAAGAAAAGCGCACCTAATATTTCGCAAGGCAGCGTTCGAAGATTAGTAGAAAAGGGAAATGCTATCCTAGGTATTGATATTGGTTCTTCTACAGTTAAAATCGTAGAAATGAAGAAGAATCATAACTTTGATAAATGGATAATTGAAGCCTTGCCTATTGGGATGATTAATCAAGGAAGGATTGAAGCTCAAGAACCTTTAGCTGAAATTATTAGTGATGCCTTGAAGCGCTATAGTATAAAGACTAAAGATGTTGCTTTATGCTTATCATCTAGCGAATTGATAGTTCGAGAATTAACTTTTCCAGAAATGGAAGATGAGCAGATAAGGGAAAATATTAAGCAAGAAATTTCTAGCATGTTACCTCAAGAACATGAGGAATATTATATCGATTATAAGATATTAGAATATCTTGTAGAGGCAGGCCAGCCAGAGGGTAAAATTCGGGTATTAGCAGTAGCAGCACCTGAGAAATTACTAGAAAATTATGTTGATACCTTAAAACTTGCAGGCTTAAGGGTAAACTATATTGATGTATTTCCTAATATTGCAGGTAAACTCTGTAATTTAGACTATAGAAAATCTTCTATAAAAAAGGCAAATAACATATGTATGATAGATTTTGGTGCTAATAAAACTGAAATTGTAATATTTAAAGATGGTAATTATTATCTTCATAAGTCTATTAGTTATGGAGGAGATTATTTAACAAGTGTTATAGCTAAGAAAGCAGATATGGAAGAAATCGATGCTGAGGATTATAAGAGTCAAACTAACTTTTTTACAGGAAATCCAGAAGATCCAGTTGTTAAGCAAGTCTATGATTATTTTGAGTACCTAGTAAGAGACTTTGAAAGGACTATGGAATTTTATAATAATCGTAGTGGAGAAGCAGTGGATAGAGTATACATAATGGGTGGAGGATCTTTACTTGCAGGTTTACCCAAGTATCTTCAAGAACAATTTTCCATTGAAGTTAGACCTGCAGCAGAAGTATTTGACAATTTCAAAAAGGTTGGCGCTGTTGGAAGGCATATTTCTATATTTTCTCAAGCCATAGGTGTAACATTTAGAGAGGAGTGGAAATATGAGGGGTGATATTAATCTTTTACCAAAGAAAAGATCGGGAGATATAACAAAGATAGCATCGGGATTTATCTTAGGTATTATTATTTTACTTGCAGTTGTTGCTGTTGTATTTGTTTATATGCCTAATATGGAAAAAAGAAGAATTAAAAAAGATATTGAATATACGAAATCTGAAATTGAAAAGATAGCAGTAACTAAGGAAGATTATAATAAAGTTTTAGATGAATTAAATATACTAAAAGAAAAAAATACAATTTTCAAAAATATTAGAAGTAGAAATTTAGCTTTTTCAGAGATTTTGGTAGATTTTGAGTCTGCAACACCAACAAGTATAGTATTTGATGAATTGAACTATTCAAGTGGATTTTTAAATATAAAAGGAACAACGCCATCTCCACTAGAACTAAGTCAATTTATGGTGAATCTTAGAAGACTAGATAATGTTATTCTAGTATCTTTATCAACAATGGAATATGTAGAAATCACAGGAGAAGATACTAATCCTGGATTTTACACTTTTGAATTATCAGTAGTTTTTTATGAAGTTCCTGAAGAAGGTGCTGAAGAGGATGTTGAAGAAGATATAGATAGTCAAGAAGAGACGATAGATGAAAGTAATCCAGAAGAAACCATAACAGAAGAGGGGGCACAGTAATGACTAAACTATCAAAAAAGGAAAAATATTTAGTTATAGGAGCCCTTGTGTTTGCAAGTGTGGCCTTGTTTATATATTTTTATTATTTCCCTCTTAAAGATGAGATTAAGGAGTTAGAGCGCCAGTCAGAAGAAGTTAGCTTGGAGTTAGATGAAGCAAAGAGTTTAGTTGTAAAAATTGAAAACACAAAGAAAGAAATTGAGAATTTAGAGATAGAAGCTGCAGAAAACATGGCAATTCTCATGGAAAACATAGATGAACCGGAAATACTAGACTATATAAGCAATGTGACTAATTATGCAGATGGTTCATCGGATATTTCAGATTTGACTGCTATGTCATATGATTCTGTTTCGAATCATGATTTGTATTATAGCAAGGGTATTTCATTAAGTTTTAACTCTAATTATAATAGCCTAAAAGAGATATTAAAGGCTTTTGAAGCAGGGGACAAGTATGCATCATTAACTACTATGAACATAACATCTCTTGAAAAAGATGATTCATCAGCTGCTAATCAGGGAGAAGGTTCTGAAGAAACAACTGGAGCAGTTAGTACAAGTGGATACCCATTAAAAGTTGAATGTGGCTTGTCTTTCTATGGAGAGACCCCATTATGGGATAGCAGCGGAGAATACATATTTATGGAAGGCGGAAACTTTAGCAAGACTGATTTATTTAAATAAAACACTCTAATAGAAAAAATGAAAGTGGTTAAACTATGGATATATTTATATATATATTAGTATTTATATTTGGAAGTGTAATTGGTAGTTTTTTAAATGTATGTATTTATCGTATCCCTAAAAAAGAGGATATTGTAGTTGGAAGATCCCATTGTATGAATTGCAAGAAAACTTTAAAATGGTATGACATGGTACCTGTCTTTAGTTTCTTATTATTAAGGGGCAAGTGTAGATTTTGCAAGACAAAGCTTTCCCTTCAATATCCAGTTGTAGAAACAGTAAATGCTATACTTTATGTAATTGTATTTTATATTTATGGTTGGGATGCAACTTTTATTGTTTTACTTAATATAGTTTATTGTATGGCTATTTCAGTTTTAGTGGTAATAAGTGTAATTGATTATAGAACTTTTACCATACCAGCGGTATTGAATAAGACATTGTTTGTATTTGCTGTACTTGCAAGTATAATTAATTATTTTGGCCAGAACATGTCAATTAAGATTCTTATGGAACATGTAATTGGATTCTTTATAGTTAGTGCTTTTCTTGCACTTGTATTTTACATAAGCAAAGGAAGAGGAATTGGTGGTGGCGATGTAAAGCTAATGGCTGTCGCTGGATTACTTTTAGGATGGAAATTGATTTTATTAGCCTTCATCTTAGGTTGTTTATTTGCATCAATTATACATCTGATTAAAATGCTTATTAAGAATGCAGATAGGACATTGGCTTTTGGACCTTATCTTTCAGCCGGTATAATAGTTGCTTTATTATTTGGTAACAATATTATTAATTGGTATATTGCAAGTGTTTTACTGCTTTAAAAAGTATGTATAATATTAATGAGACTATATATAAATCTGGGTATGAATTTTCAAATTCATACCCAGATTTGTATGGAACAAATATAAGCAAGGCATGGGAGAAACTATGCAAATAGAAAAGAAATATCAAATAAAGGAACTAGATTTTTTTGCTTATATGTAATATAATATATAGGACTGTTTAAAAATTAACAATAATTATAGTAATGGAGGATATGACATAATGTACAAAATCATTAAAAAAGAACTACTTGCCCCCAATATTTATTTAATGGATATTGACGCGCCACAAGTTGCAAAGTCTTGTAAACCAGGTCAATTTATAATTGTAAAAATAGATGAAAAAGGCGAGAGAATTCCTTTGACAATCTGTGATTATGATAGAGAAAAGGGAACGGTAACTATTGTATACCAAACCTTAGGTGCTTCTACTCAGAGGATGGCAGAATATGAGGTTGGAGATAGCTATCAAGATTTCGTTGGTCCACTTGGAGTAGCTACTGATATAGTTAGTGAAGATATTGAAGACTTAAAGAAAAAGAAACTTGTTTTTATAGCTGGTGGTGTTGGTACAGCTCCAGTTTATCCACAAGTAAAATGGATGAAAGAACATGGAATAGATGTAGATGTTATAATAGGTGCCAGAAGTAAAGATATAGTAATTCTAGAAGAAGAGATGAAGAAAGTTGCTAAGAACGTATATGTTACCACCGATGATGGTTCATATGGCTTCCATGGTAATGTTACTGATGGACTTAGAGATTTAATTGAAAATCAAGGAAAGTCTTATGATCAAGTTGTTGCAATTGGACCACTTATCATGATGAAGTTTGTTTGCCTATATACTAAAGAAATCGATCTTCCTACAACGGTTTCAATGAACCCTATTATGGTTGATGGAACTGGTATGTGTGGTGCTTGTAGATTAACAGTAGGTGATGAAGTTAAGTTTGCATGTGTAGATGGACCAGAATTTGATGGCCACCTAATTAACTTTGATGAAGTAATGAAGAGACAGCAAATGTATAAATCTGCTGAAGGTAGAGCAAGCTTAAAAGAAAAAGAAGGAGATACTTATAGACCAGTAGACTGTGACTGTGAGGACCCTGATGAAATTATAGCAGAAGTTGAATC
The DNA here is from genome assembly GCA_964579655.1 of uncultured Lachnospiraceae bacterium. Lineage (GTDB taxonomy): Bacteria > Bacillota > Clostridia > Lachnospirales > Lachnospiraceae > JAAYRG01. Next base: position 5,154 of record CAZOGN010000061.1, on the reverse strand, counting down.
AAGAATAGACTATACAGATCACAAAGTTAATATGTTAGAGAGAATTCCTGTAAGAAATCAACCAGCAGAAGAAAGAGTTAATAACTTTGATGAAGTATGTTATGGATATGATGCAGAGGAAGCAAAACTAGAAGCTTCAAGATGTTTACTATGTAAGAAGCCAAGATGTGTTGCAGGATGTCCAGTAGGAATTGATATTCCTGGATTTATTCAAAAGATAAATGAAGACGACATTGCAGGAGCTTCAGAAGTAATATCTAAGTATTCTGCGCTTCCAGCAGTTTGTGGTAGAGTTTGTCCACAAGAATCGCAATGTGAAGCAGTATGTATCCGTGCTATCAAAGGTGAACCTGTATCTATTGGTAAGCTAGAAAGATATGTTGGGGACTATGCAATTGAAAATAATATAAGCCCTGAAAAGCCAGCAGGATCTACTGGTAAGAAAGTTGCAGTTATTGGAGCTGGTCCAGCAGGCATAACATGTGCAAGTGAATTAGCACAAAAAGGTCATGATGTAACTGTATTTGAAGCCTTACATGAACCAGGTGGAGTAATGGTATATGGTATTCCAGAATTCAGATTACCTAGTGAAGGTGTTGTACAAGCTGAGGTAAATAATCTTAAAAAATTAGGCGTTAAAATAGAAACTAATGCTGTAGTAGGTAAGGTAATAACAATTGATCAATTATTAGATGAAGAAGGATTTGATGCTGTATTTATTGGATCAGGTGCTGGACTTCCTATGTTTATGAATATTCCAGGAGAAAATGCTAACGGTGTATTCTCAGCAAATGAATATTTAACTAGAAATAATCTAATGAAAGCATTTGATCCAACATATGATACTCCAATCCTACCTAGTAAGAAAGTTGTAACAGTTGGTGGCGGTAACGTGGCTATGGACGCGGCTAGAACAGCAGTTAGACTTGGAGCAGAGTCTCATATCGTATATAGAAGAAGTGAAGAAGAATTACCTGCAAGAGTTGAAGAGGTAGAACATGCTAAAGAAGAAGGTATTATCTTTGACTTATTACGTAATCCAAAAGAAATTCTTGTAGACGAAGATGGTTGGGTTAAAGGTATTAAGCTTGTTAAGATGGAACTTGGTGAGCCAGATGCATCCGGAAGAAGACGTCCTGTTGAAGTTGAAGGTTCTGAGTATGAAATGGAATGTGATGCAGTTATTTTGGCACTAGGTACAAATCCTAATCCACTAATTTCTTCAACAACAAAAGGTCTAGAAACAAATAAGTGGGAATGTATAGTAGCTGATGAAGAGAACGGACAAACTAGCAAAGAAGGAGTTTTTGCTGGTGGAGACGCAGTTACAGGTTCTGCAACAGTAATTCTTGCTATGGGTGCAGGAAAAGATGCAGCAAAAGGTATTGATGAGTACTTGTCAAACAAGTAAAAATAATATAAACTGTAAGTAGTTTAATAAATTTAGTTTGGGGTTTATTATGTTTGATTTTAATATGAAGTTATTTTTAATAGAAACTATTACAGACACATTGCCAAGGAAAGACTTTTCAGCCTTTCCTTGGACTGATGTTGTTCTTGTAGTAGTTTTAATTTTTTTATTTACTATTGCTATTAATTATTCCTTGAGACATAGAATTAATAGAAGAGAATTTGAAAAAAAGCAAGAGAGCAATAGAATACTTTCTGGCAAGTATAATGAGTTAGAGCTAAAACTTAATGAAACCATTAATATCAAGTCTAAGTTGGAACAAGATAATGACAAACTTAAGGAAATTAATGATAAGCTCAAGACTATAGCTTATTATGATAACCTTACTAATTTGCCAAATCGCAAAGCTTTAGTAGAACTCTTAGATAGCATTATGTTAACTTTACGTGAAGGCGAGAGTATTGGTGTTATAATATTAAATATTAATAATTTTAAGCAGGTTAATACTCTGCTTGGAAATTCTTACGGAGACGAATTATTAATTGATGTCACCCATAGGTTAAAACAAGTAATTAATGAAAATGATTATATTGCAAGAACTGGTGGAGATGAGTTTGTGATTTTATCTCAGAACATTTCTGACTTCGAGGAATATGATGATCAAATTAAGAGAATAATAAATGTATTCAATTATCCTTTTTCCTTATCGACACAAGAGAGGTTTATATCTATAAGAATAGGTGTTGCTTTAGCTCCTAAGGATGGAAAAACCACTGCTACCATACTGAAACATGCAAATGTTGCTATGAAGAATGCAAAGGGAAGAAGTAGAAATACTTATATATATTTTGAAGAAGAGATGAATAATAAAATAACTGAGAGTATACAGATGCAATCAGAACTTAGAAATGGCTTTGAGCAAAACGAATTTGAATTGTATTATGAACCGATTGTATCTTTATCAGATAATAAGATTGATGGATTTGAAGCCTTAGTTACTTGGAATCATCCTACTATGGGACTTTTACATTCTGATGAATATATGATGCATGCAAGGGATTCATCAATTGTAGTACCTATAGGTATCTGGGCATTTAAGTTAGTTTGTAATCAATTAAAACAATGGGAAGAAAGTGGATACAAAGACGTAAACCTATCGTACTATTTATCAACACTAGAGTTTAGAGAACCAGATATTGTAGAAACAATATGGGATATAGTTAACAAAAACAATATAAGTCCTGAAAATATAACACTTGAAATATCTGAATCTACAGCACTAGATGATATAGAATATACTATATTAACTATTAATAAACTAAAGGAATTAGGCATTAAGTTCTGTTTGGATAAGTTCGGTACAAAGTATATTTCAATTAAATATATAGATGACCTACCTCTATCTAGTATTAAGATAGATAAGGCTTTATCAAAATCAGTCTTAGAAGGAACAAAGGAACAAAACACTTTAGATGCAATTATTAATCTTATCAAGACATATAAATTAGATATAATTGTAGAAGGTGTAGATAGAAAGGAACAAGAGCTATTCTTAAGAAAGACCAACTGTGATATGGCACAAGGCCATGTGTTTAGTATGCCACTATTAGCTGAAGACACATTTAAGTTGCTAGAAGAAGGATCTATATAATTGGATTAGGACAGGTATAATATGAGTATAGATAAGAGTTATACTATAAGTTCTGATAATAAAAAAAAGAATGCAAAGATTATTATTTACATATTCGTTGCTTTAGAATTTGTTTTATATATTTCGTTTTTATATCTTGATTTTAGCAAGAATAATTCAAGTTTATCAAGTGCTATTAAGTATATTAGCATTTTGATATGTCTTTTATTTGTGCTTTTTCCTGTAAAAAAAAGATCTAACTTAGAAAACACCAGCACATATGATTCTAAGGATATTTTGTTATTAAGACTTGCTTTAACCTTTACTTTTATTTCTGATTATTTTTTACTTTTTACCAATGAAATAATAGCAGGACTACTTAGCTTTATACTTGTCCAACTTTTATACTTAGTACGTATATATAATTGGAAACTAGATGCTAGTTTGATTAGTAAAAGTAAAAACCCTTTATATTTATATTTCTTACCTAATATAGTAATTACAATTTTAATTCTAATACCTAGCTTCATATTTTTAAAGAATATCAATTTAGATATTATGCTTACAATTACTCTAGTAGCATTCTATTTCATTTCACTAATTATTAATTCTATAAGTGTGCTTAAGATATCGCTTAAGACAAGATCTAAAAGAGCAATAATCTTTGCCATAGGACTCTTTCTATTTGTGCTATGTGATATAAATGTGGGACTTTTTAATCTAACTTATTATATTCCAATAAATCCATTCCTATATAAAAAGATACATGATATTACATCCGTTTCAATGTGGCTATTCTATTTGCCATCTCAGGTTTTGATAAGTCTTAGTAAGTATACTCAAAAATCATAAAAAATCTCTTGCAAACAAAGGTATAATTTGCTAGAATAGTATTAATTCTACAAACCACGAGAAGGTTTATAAATCTGCATATCTGCAATTAATCACCAAGCAAAAAGTTTAACATTCACTAACATTTAAAAAAAATAATATTGGCTAATACCTAAGATACGTTAGGTTTATTTTGTATTCTTATCTTCAGGATTAGTCTAAGAAAAGGAGCTAATATGCCAAGAAATAATCTTTATCATGTACTTACATACAAGGAATTTCAGCATAAAATAGTAGAATCTCTTAAGAGTATACTAGATGAAAACTACAAGATAGAACTTTGCAATATACTTAAAAATAATTCCGTAGAGCTTGTTGCTATAGTAATAAAAAAGGAAAAAGAATACTTAACTCCAAATATATACTTAGAAGGCTATTATGAACATTATCTTAATGGAAGAAGCATAGAAGAGATACTTAATAATGTGATTAAGTCTCATTCTGACTTCCAAGAAAGAGGTAAAAGAGAAATTAATAAAGTCAACTTTAAGTGGCCAAATGTAAGGGATGGGATTTTCTATCGAATTATAAATCGTGATAAGAACAAAAGATTATTAGAGACGGTACCTCATATATTATATCTAGATTTAGCAATAACATTTCAATATCTTGCATCTAATAACAAAGATGGTATTGGAATGATTAGAATCACTAAAGATCACATGCAAGAATGGGGCATTAATTTGAAGGACTTAAAGGAACTTGCAGAACATAATACACCTCGCTTGTTTCCAGCAAGTGTTAAAAATATGAATGAAGTTATATATGATATGATAAAGGAGGAGTGTGATGATAACCCTATGTATGTTGTGACAAATACTCATGGTATAAATGGGGCGACCTGTATGCTTTATAAGGATGTTTTAATGCAACTTGCCTATGAATTAGATTCGGACTTGTTTATTTTACCAAGTAGTATTCACGAAGTAATAGCTATTAAAGATGATGGCTTTATTAGTAAAGCGGATATGATTGATATGGTAGCAGAAGTGAATGAACATGAAGTTGGAAATGAAGACTATCTTTCCGACCAAGTATATCACTACAATAGAAGTAATGATATGATTATAATGTAAAATACACCTAAAGGGACTCGAACCCTTGCCACACCGCTTCGGAAGCGATTGCTCTATCCACTGAGCTATAGGTGCATGACATATAATACTTCTTCATAAATTATATATGATAATCAAATTTCTGTAAAGTTTTTCGACTTTTAATT
>CAZOGN010000060.1:0-10343 GCA_964579655.1 uncultured Lachnospiraceae bacterium | reverse complement strand
ATTTAACTTTTGTCAGCTCCCTCACTAAGTTAAGAAGAATAGATTTAAGAAAGCACTAGAGTAAGTACAATAACTTCATAGTTGTTACAAAATTATAACATAACAATATAAAATTATGCCAGACACCCAAAATGTGTTATAATTGATAAAAGGGTATTAGTACTTAAGGAGAAAAAATATGGCAGGTTGTAGTGTTGTTTTAATAAGTATTATTCTTTTTATTATTGCTGTTGTTATTGTTATTGGTGTGTTAGCAGTGATTCTTGCTTTGGCTGCGCTTTTTTTCTTTTTAGGAATTGTATTGAGGAAAAAAGGAAAGAAAATCGGATATCTTTTCCTAGCCTTAGGAGTTATATTTATAGTGTTTTTGGGCTATGTTGCATTTTCTATATTTGCTCCCGAAAAAGTAAATATTGAAACACCTACAGATGTGGTTTCTATATTGGATTCTAATATTGACAAGCTAGAAAAGTATATTATTGAGGGAGATGTAGATAGTCTTGACGATTTATTGTTCGAGTATCCAGAACTTCTTTATTACATAGATAAAGATGATGACTGTGTACTAACAAAAGCTTTAGAAATAGGTGACTTAGAAACAGTTGAATGTATGATAGAACACGGAATTAGATTTGACGATGAAATAATTAATGAAAATGATGACAAAAATTATATATCTATTTACTTTTATAATAAAAGAGATAACTATACTTATGGAGACGAAGATACTGCTTCTACTGAAGTTTTAGAAATGACAAAATTAATGATAGAAAATGGAGCGTCTGTAAATTTCCACAATAATAAGTATGAGAAAAACGCTTTATATAGTGCTCTCCCATGGATTTGCTATGATGAAAAAATAAGTGAGGGAGATATAATTCTGGTTAATATGCTTATTGCTTCTGGTATATCATTTTCTCATAAGAACTCTTTAAATTATGAACTTTCATTAATGGAAGAATTTGACCGACTGACCTATAGATATGATGTGAAGCATGATGAAAATTATAACGAACTTAGATCAATACTTTCTCCATACTAGGGTTTGAAACGCTCCTTCTATTCATTGTTAACAAACTACTCAAATAGATAACTTGTCTTCTTTAATACTTAAGTCCATATCCAAACTTATATAGCATTTGAGCTCCTTCACTGCCTATATCTTCCACGCTTTTATAATAAGGCATAGGCAACTTTCCTGTAAAGTCAATTTCTCCAGATAATACTGACGCTACTCCATCTCCCTCGGAGCCTGGTAGATAGCACATTACAATACCATCCCAACTATCTACATATTCACTAATTATAACATTTCTTCCTGCAACAAGTAGCGTAACTACTGGCTTTCCTAAGCTTTCTGCATATTCTATTGCTTCTTTGTTTTTCTTATGGGCAAATTCTCCTGTTATTGATAAGTCGGATGTATCACCTAGAAATTCTGCATAAGGCATTTCACCTATTGCTAGTAGGACTATATCTGCTTCATTTGCTCTTTCTTCTTCAGTTATTATTTCATAGCCATATTCTTCACTATATTGTGTAAGTCCTTCAAGAATAGTGGTTCCTTTTGTTACCTTAGTACCGGCACTATCTATTTCTCCTTGCCATGTTAGTCCCCAGCCACCACACTGTAAGCCCATATCATTAGCAGCAGGTCCTGTTACATATATTTTTTTGCCTTCTTTTAAAGGAAGGATATCATTGTCATTCTTTAAAAGTACTAGGGATTTTTCAACTAATTCCTTAGCTAGGTTACGATATTCTTCACTTCCTATCTCATCAACCTCATGGCCTACATTTTCCATGTAGGGGTCGTCCAATAGACCTATATCCTTTTTAACAGTTAGGATTCTATTTACAGCATCATTGATTCTTTCTTCACTTATCTTGCCATTATTTACAGCTTCTATAAGAAGACTTCTAACCTCAACATAATTGTTGGGTTCCATTAACATATCTACACCTGCATTTACGGATTTTATAATGTTTTCCTCAAGGCTTTGATTACTAAGATTAGAGACACTCTCCCAGTCTGAAATAACAAATCCTTCAAATGCAAATTCTTCCTTTAGTACATCTGTAAGAAGATACTCATGACCATGTAATTTATCTCCATTCCAAGAGCTATGGGAGGCCATAATAATCTTTACACCACTATCTACTAATTCCTTATAAGGCACAAGTTGTGACTCTCTAAGCTCATCTTCACTCATTATCGCATCTCCCTGGTCAATCAAAAAATCACCTGGACCAGTTCCATATTTGGCAGCACCGTCAGCTACGTAGTGTTTTGCAGATGGGACTATTCCATGGTCCTCCTGTCCTTTAATATAGGCTTTTGCAAGCTCTGTCACTATATTATGGTCACTAGAAAAACATTCATATGTTCTTCCCCATCTAGGATCTGTATTTACTGCTACACAAGGTGAAAAGTTCCAATATACACCTATAAGCTTCATTTCCTCAGCAACAGCTGCTCCCATCTCATACATAAGTTCTGGATCATTAGCAGATCCAAGACCAATGTTATGAGGAAATACAACAGCATCTTTAACAAGTGCTAGACCGTGTACTGCATCAACGCCATAGATTATGGGTATTTGCTTATCTGTCTTCATGGCAGCATTTTGATAATCAATTATCATATCTGTCCATTCTTTAGGTGTATTATTGCCTGGATATGAACCTCCACCACTTAATATTGAACCAAGTCCTAATTCATTAACTTCTTGAGCTGAGGCATTATCTCTGTTAGCTTGGACCATTTGCCCTACTTTTTCTTCAAGGGTCATTGAAGCTAGAAGGGTCTCTACATTAGTATCTCTCGTCTCTAACTCTTTTGTTTCTTCTTCCGTCTTCTCTATGGTCTCACTTTCTGACATCTTTGTTTCTGATATCTCATCAGACTGCTCTATTTTTGTGCAACTTGAAAGGATACCTACAATCAGAATAATTAATAACATTATACTGATGTGCTTATTTTTATTCATTAGTTATTCCTCCTAATTCTGATATATAAATTTCGAGCTATATATACTGCTCTATTATAATAGTATCATTTAAATAAGCATTTTGAGGTTTCTTTTAATCATAGTTGGTGGTATTTTTTTATATATAAAACAATTTTATTATAATTTACTACATAATAATCTCTTGAATTCATAGTCTTTCTTTTTACCGCTTCAGGTAAGTCTCCATCTTCCTACCAAGAACTACCTCCGCCTCCACCAGAGCCACCACCTGAGGAACCTCCTCCTGAGGAGCCTCCGCTAAATCCTCCTGAACTTCCACCACTTGATCTATCAACTGTCATTGAGCTAGTGGCTACTTTCATAGTGTTGTTAATTGATTGGTTGAAGCTATATATGTTGAAAGTGGAAGTAGTATGACTTTGATACCAATCTGGTGATTGCATATTAATTGTTTCAAATTTATTAATCCATTTATCTGACACATCTAATACGTAAGTATAGGGCAAAATGTCATAAAAATATGCTGGATTATCCATAACCAAGGCTTCTAATTTGGATTTTTCAGCTACTTTCAAAAACCTCTTAAATCCATTGATTTTTCCTAACACTTCATTAGCATATTCTGTTCTTTTTGGCATTATTTTTTTTAGTTTCATCATTGCAACAATGCAAACAAGACCTATAATATATGCAAATAGATAAAGTGATTTTTCAATTAAGGATGGAAGCAACATAAATGTAAATGGAATTCCTCCAAAAAAAGCTCCCCATATAATCCCAAAAATTCCAAGAGGATTGTTCTCCTTTACATGCAAAATAGAAAATATAAGAACAGTAAATCCTATTGTAACAAAAATTAGAACAGGTAATATAAGATCCGTTGCACCATTTTCATAAAGTGGTACTATTGAAGTAATTACATATATTAAAATAACAAAAGGAATTATTATTCTTCCTATTTTTAATGATTTTTCTTCAAATATTTTATGTATGTTTTTCTTATCATTTAATTTGTCTTTAATTGTGGAAACTGTAGTATGAAAATCATTCCTTAAATCAGTAGCTGTTACAACTTCTTTACCATCTTTAAATAACCCCTCTAAGAATTTTTTCTCATAATAATTGTTTCCATCATAATCTTTGAGTTTTATAATACTAAATGATTTTTCCCTGGAAAATACACCATCACTTTCTTCTTCATCAATTAAAACATATCCTTTGTTTGCTAAATATATAAGTAGTGAGATAACATCTTTATCTTCTGCTTTACCTCTATATAGTAATCCGGTTTCCGCACTATTATAATCTAAGGGAGGATAAAACTCTACAGTTTCAATTCTCCTATCATCCTTACCATTTTTTAAATATAAAATATAAGTGATAATTAATAAGATTATTGGTAAAAATAACATAAGCATTTCACTAGTTTTCATAATTTTAGTGGAATAATATCCCTCAGGAAGTTCTAGTCTAATTGTTAGACCTTCTCTTGCTTTTAGAACTCCTAGATACTTTCCCTTGATTTTTATACTATCCTCTATCTCATAAATAATTAAACTATCATCCGTAGAACCTTTAAGCCCACTATAAAAACCTAATTTAGACTCATCAAATTCTTTAGGCATTGTAATAGAGAATTCTACATTGCTAATGGTAGTGTCCCAATCGTTTCCAATTAAATTAAAATAAAGTTCATCAAAGTTCTTTTCCTCATCCCTGCCTATCTCATATTTATAGCTAATTATATATTCTTTGAAATCAATTACAGTATAATCAGGACTTCCTATTTTCAAAGTAATGCCTTCAGAATTACTTGCTTTGCTGAATTCATCATTAACATGTATAGCTTTGATTTTCGCCCTGTTTTTTGTTTTGCTACCATCTGAACGTATTATTGTATTCTTTTTAGGAATTTCTCTTATAATACCATGTTTTGCTTCATTAAAATATACCCCAATATATTCGGTTATATCATATGAATTATCCTCATTAACCACCATATCCACCTTGTATTGCGTTATGGCATACTCTCCATTGCCATAGGTGTCTGTCTCAATATCATAATTCAAGTCCACATCTTCTGTTGCATCTACTTCAAGTGATGGGAAAAACATTAAAATATATAAGATACTAATTATTATCCAAAACTTTCTCTTAATCACAAGCATTAACCCCCCTTTTATCTTAAAAATATAAGTGTCTAATTACCATGAACTTCCGCCGCCTCCACCAGAGCCTCCTCCTGAGGAACCACCACCTGATGATGAACCTCCATAAGAACTACTAGAAGATCCTCCTCTAGAACTACTTTTATCTGCTGGTGAAGAAGTCATTACCTTGCTTGAAGTCCTCATTGTCGCATTAATAAAATTATTAAATGAAGTAAAATTATAACTTGTATCACTATCGTACCAAGTTGGTGCTTTCATATTAATAGTTTCAAATCTTTTAATCCATTTATTAGATATTCCAAGAACGTATGTGTATGGTAGAATATTATAAAAGTAACTTGGATCCTCCATAACTAGAGCTTCTAATTTGGACTTTTCTGCTACTCTTAGAAATCTTCTAAACCCTCTTATTTTTCCAATAATTTCAACAGCAAATGCTGTTCTTTTCAACATCATTTTTCTTAATATAAGCATAGCTATTATACAAACAATTCCAACAATATAGGCATATATATAAATTTGTTCAATGAATAAAACAAAATACATAAGAACTATCCAGGGAATGGCCAAAATTACCACACTTAATAAGATTAAGAAAATCATATAAACTTTGCGTACTCTTTCTGATGTTGCTTCACTAAGCATTATAAAAAAAACAAATCCAACAAATATGTTATAAGGAATAAGAATTATAGCTTCACCTAAATATTTAAATGTTGGAATTATAGTTATTAGCAAATATGTAATAATAATAAATGAATTGACTATGTCTCTTTTTTTTAAAGACTTTTTGTCAATCATTTTATTTCTAATTCTTTTACCATTTAAACTTTTTTTAATAGCATAAATATATTTATAGAAAGAATTATTTAATGATTTTATAGTTGCTTCCTTTTTTTCACCCTTAAATAATCCTTCCATAAACTTTTTTTCATAATAATTATCTCCATCATATTCTTTTTCTTTTATAATAATAAATGTTTTCTTGTTTGTAACTAGTTTATTATCATAAAATTCCTTAATGCGAACATAACCTTTGTTTGCCAAATATATAAGTAGTGAAATGACATCTTTGTCTTCTGCTTTTCCTTTATAAAAAGTACCTATTTGTGCACTGTTATATTCTAAGGGTGGATAAAACTCAACCGTTTCAACAATCCTTTCACTCTTACAATATCTCAGCCAAAGATAAATAGTAACAACTAAAAAAATTATGGGTAATAAAAGCAAAAACATTGCCTTGAAATCAATACTTTTTGCAAAATATCCTTCGGGTAGTTCTAACCTAATTGTTAAACCTTCCATTGGTTCTAAAACACCCAGAAACTTTCCACTTATCTTTTTGTTGTCTTCTACATTGTAAACAATAGAACTACTATCTACAGAGCCATATTTGCCTCTAGAAAAACCCAATTTGCTCTCATCAAAGTCTTTAGGCATTGTAATTGTGAATTCAACATTACTAATGGTAGTATTCCATTCAACCCCGACTAAATTAAAATAAAATTCATCATAATCTTTTGCCTTATCATTTCCTATGTCATAGGTGTAAGCAATTATATAATCGTGATAACCTGTAATAGTAGTGTTTTCATCTCCAATTCTAATTTTTTTATAACCATTCTCTGTTTTTGTGGTGAAATTCTCACTAACAGTTATATCTTTTATCTTTGCTCTATTCCTAGACTTACTTTTATCTAAGCGAGTTACCTCATTAATTATTGGTATTTCCCTTATAATACCACGCTGTTCTTGGCTGAAATACACTTCAATAGATTCCGTAATTCTAAATGTATTATCCTCATTAACATATATATCTACCTTATATTTTGTTATAGCGTATTCACCGTTGCCAATGGTGTTTGTCTCAGTATTATAAGTTGATTCAGGCTCTTCTGAAGCTTCTACTTTAACTGCTTTAATAAATGTAAAAATAAAAAACATACATATTAATAACCTTATACTACGTTTGTTCACAATTCTCCCCCTATTAGTAGGTTCCTATCAGTAAATTCCTTGTCCCTAGTAAATTGATGGTTTTTCTTAGCTAAATAGTTTATACAAACCCTCCATATTTCCACCTTTTCTGTACCACTTATCATATTTACGCCACAACTTTCCTGCTATAAATTGACTCAGTATTAACCATATAATAAAACCGAAGATCAGTATGAACGCGCCAATCATTAGAACTTCACTCCAATACTCACGGAATATCAGACTCGTCAAAACAAGAATAACAGAAGATATTATTAAGTATGAAATTTGAAACCAAAATAATTGTCTATAAGATTTATACAACTTTTCAAAGTTCTCATTATTAAGAACATTTCTTGCAAATTCAAGTTTCTTTTTATTTTCTATTGCATTATTTATTACACCAATTTGTGAACTGTCAAGCAATTTTTTTCTCCTATCCTAATTAGAGTATTTTCACCTTCATTAAAATCCTCTGCTTAATTACCATGAACTTCCCCCGCCTCCACCAGATCCACCACCTGAGGAGCCTCCTCCTGAACCACTACTAAATGAACCATCAGAGCTGCTACTAGATAGTGTAGATGTCATTGCTTTAGAAGCTGTTTTCATAGTGGTATTTATAGAATTGTTAAATGAATATACGCTAAATGCAGTGCCAGAAATGGAAGTAGATTGATACCAATCTGGGGATTGCAAATTAATAGCCTCAAACTTTTCAATCCATTTGTCAGATATATCTAAAACATAAGTATATGGCAATATATCGTAAAAATATACTGGATTTTCCATGACCAAGGCTTCTAGTTTTGCTTTATCTGCTACTTCTAAGAACCTCTTAAAGCCAAGTATTTTGCCTAACATCTCCTTAGCAAATGGAGTTCTCTTAAGTATTTTTCTTTTTATTAAGTAAATTAGAAAAACACAAGTAAAACCTATTATGTAAGCAATCATAAGGGTTAGCTCATCTTTTAAAATTGGAAGCATAGTTTTGAACCAAGGATATACGCCCATACAAGTTCCTATAAAAATAAGGCTAGCCCGGATTGATATGTCATCTTTTGAAAATAAGGCTGAAATAATAATGGCAAATCCTATTCCAGGAAAAATTGTTTGTAGAATAAGCATTAATATATTCTGTCCACCAGATATCATTGGAATACTTGTAATAAGAAAGAATGTGAAACCAATAAATAATATTAATAGTGCATTAATTTCTAATGACATTTCATCAAATAATTTTTTTCTTTTTTCTTGGCCATTTAACTTGTTTTTAATACCTTCTATTGTTTTATGAAATTTATATTTCAAGTTTTCACTAGTTATTTCATCTGCTGATTCATAAAACATATTATCAAAAGCTGCTACACTTACTTCATCTAATATTTCACTTAGAAGTTCATCTAAATCTTCCTCTATTACCCCACCTGATATTTCATATAATACTTCTCCAGTGTCTTCATCGATTTCTTCATCTATTACTGCAAATACTAGTTCTTTGAATATATCTTCAAAATCGCCCTCAATTTCTCCACCTGCAGCTTCATAGAGCTTGTATTTGAAATCATCTTTAGTTAATCTTTTTTTATTTCTTCTGAACAATCCGTCCATAAATCTTTTCTCTAAAAAATTATTTCCATCATAGTCTTTGACTTTTATAATTTTAAATGAATTGTTTTTTGATTTCTGAGTTTCATTCTCGCTTTCTTCAATCCTCAAATAACCTTCATTTGCTAAATATATAAGCAAAGAAATGACATCCTTATCTGACGACTCTCCTTTATACAGAAGTCCAACTTCTGCGCTATTAAAACCTGAAGGTGGATAAAACTCTACAGTTTCGACCACTTTATCATCCTTACCGTATCTATTCCAAAGCATAAAAGATATAACTAGCATAATAACAGGAATTATAATCATAACCTTTGTTTTAAAGTCTAAAGGAGATCTTGTATTAAAATATCCTTCGGGTAATTCAAGTCTTACAGTTATTCCTTCTCTTGCTTTAAGAACTCCTTGATACTCCCCATTAATTTTTATCTTATCCTCTACTTTATAAATAATAGAACTACTATCTGTATAACCCCTTCTGCCACTTGAAAAGCCAAGTTTTGTTGCATCAAATTCTTTAGGCATTGTAATTGTAAATTCAATATTACTAATGGTCGTGTCCCACTCGTCTCCAATTATGTTAAAATATAATTCATCAAATCCTTCAACTTTGTCATTACCAATGTCATATGTATAAGAAATTTTGTAATCAACATAGCCTTCAACGGTTTTTTTTGCATCTCCAATTTTTATTTCTAGATAGTCAGAATCGATACTCTTTTTAAACTTTGTATTTACATCAATGTTCGATATCTTCGCCCTATTCTTTGATTTACTTCCATCTAAGCGCGTTATTTTATTTTTTATAGGTATTTTCCTTGTTATTCCATGTTGGGGCTCACTAAAATGAACTTTGATAGACTCAGTTATTCTATATACATTATCTTCATTAACTACTATATCTACTTTATATTCCGTTATAGCATATTCACCATTGCCATATGTGTCAGTTGCTGCTTCTACTTTAACAAATGAAAAAAACATGAAAAATGATATAATACTAAAAACAGTAAACAAGCATCGCTTGCTCATAAACAATCTCTCCTTAAAATTCTACTTTAACATTTTCACGTTCGCTTTCTGACACTTCATACATCTTACTTGCTTTAAATCCAAATAGGCTTGCAATTATATTGCTTGGAAACATTTGAACCTTATCATTCATTAATTTAACAACGGCATTATAATACTTTCTTGAATTTGCAATATCTTCTTCAACTTTTGATAAATTAGTGCTTAAGTTTAGAAAATTATCACTGGCTTTTAATTCAGGATAACTCTCTGCTAAGGCCATTATTTTAGTAATACCTGCTGATAATTTGTTGTTAATATCCATCTTGTCGTCTTGTGACAAATTCTCATAGGAACTATTTCGCAGATTCACAACATTTTCAAATGTTTCTTTTTCATGTTTTGCATAGCCTTTTACGGTTTCCACAAGGTTAGGAACCAGGTCCCATCTTTTTTTAAGATAAACATCCATTGTTGAAAAAGCTTCCTCTAGTTTGTTCCTTAATCGAATCAAACTATTATAAGTCACCAATGTGTAAATTAAAACAATTACCAATACTCCAATAATAATGTATTTTGTCATAATAAATCCCCCTTTTAA
>CAZOGN010000059.1:0-10358 GCA_964579655.1 uncultured Lachnospiraceae bacterium | reverse complement strand
TACGGTTCAATGAGAGGGAGATAATTCTTAGCAATTATTTCTCTACTCTATTATAAAATATCTCAAAAAATACAGCAAACCCTGTGCATAGCTCTTGATATATTAATAAGTCAAGAGTACAATTAAAAATAAAAGGCAAGACAAAGATATTAGGGGAGGAGTTTTATGGCAAGTATAAGTTATGAGAGTTTATCAAGGGAATATAGAAAAAAGCTGAAAAAGAGACAACTAACAGAAGAATCAGTATAGAATTTATTTATATTAATTGCAAGAAGATATAATGAAAAGAAAAAAGGGATGAGATTAGCATCTATTATATGTATTGCTTCTTTTCTTTTGCTTGGTAGTATGGGGATAATAAACAAAATACAAAAAGGAGATTTAGACACTTTGTATGTTGGGTTTGTAGTGGTTATACCCTTGCTAATTATAATATTTGTATTGCTACTATCCTATTATTTGGGTATGGCTAAAGTGCCTATGCAATTTTCCAGGTGTCTTAAAACTGGATATCCAGAATTAACAAACAAGTATAATTTTGAAGCAATTAGAAATTATACTAATGAAGATACAAATGAATATGCTAGAAAAAGTAGTTCAACTACATCTGAAATACAATCTTCTAATATTTTAATAATTGAAGATGCATTTAATTTAGTAAAAAATAATGATATTGTCGTAGTAGGCTACTTACAAGGCACAATGCGTGCTGGTGATGTGATAAATATTGCAAGCGAAAAAGAAGAGGAAGACACTTACATAACAACTAAAATTGTAAGTATTGAGACAACTCCTCAAAGACCTGCTAAAGAGGCATCTAATTGCAATGTAGGTCTAAGAATAAAAGATGGAAAAAGCTATAATATTAAAAAAGGCATGGTAATTTTTTCATAAGTAAGGTCATAAGACACAAAACAAACATATTATTCAGAAACGCTAGGAGATTTAATATGAACGTACACTTACAAAAATCAAAGTTTTTAAGTTATACAATGTTGATAATAGGAACTGTATTTATTGCTATAGCAGTTAATTTAGTATATGAGCCATTAGGTATGATTACTGGTGGAGTTACAGGTATTGGCATAGTAATTAAGCATTTCACAGAACCATTTATAGATGGAGGAATACCAGTATGGTTAACTAATATTGTACTAAATATCCCTTTATTAATAGCGGCTTTTATAATAAAGGGTGGCAAGTTCTTAAAGAAAACCCTAGTTGGTTCAATAAGCCTAACCATAGCCTTATATTTTATTCCTATTACAAGTATTGTTGGGGAGGAATTATTTTTAGCTGCTGTTTTTGGTGGGGTTTTTACTGGTATAGGTCTAGGAATGGTGATTGCATCACCTGGTTCAACAGGAGGAACTGATTTATTAGGCGTGATTATACATCGTTTTTCCCCTCATCTAAACATATCGGTTATTATTAACGCTATTGATGGAATAATAGTATTAGGAGGAGCTATTGTATTTGGTGTAGAAACCACTTTATATGCAATTGTGGCTTTATATATAACGGCCAAATTTTCGGATAATATTTTAGAGGGTCTTAAGTTTGCAAAGATTGCCTATATAGTATCTGACTCATATGAAGAAATAGCCCAAAAGATTATTGTAGAAATGGACAGAGGGATAACTGGTATAAATGCAAAAGGAATGTATACTAATTATGAAAAAAACATGTTGTTTTGTGTAGTATCTAAAAAAGAAATAACTCAGTTAATTAATATTGTTTCTCAAATAGATCAAAAGGCCTTTGTAATAGTAAGTGATGCCAGGGAAGTTATGGGAGAAGGTTTTATTGAAAATATACAGTGAAAAGCACTTAAATTCCAAAAATAATATGAAAAAACACTTTAAAAAAAATATATTATACAAAGTACACAAAATCGAATTTTGCAATTTGTGTAAATGAGACATGGAACTAAAATATTAAATAGTGTATATTACTTTTAGATAGATATGAAAATAATTAAACTGTTAATAACAGGGAGGAATTATAATGGCAAGTGTATCTTTAAGAAACGTTAAAAAAATTTATCCTAATGGATTTGTAGCGGTAAAGGATTTCAACTTAGAAGTTGCAGATGAAGAATTTGTAATATTTGTTGGTCCTTCAGGTTGTGGTAAGTCAACAACATTACGTATGATTGCAGGATTAGAAGAAATAACTGAAGGTGAAGTTTACATCGATGACAAATTAGTTAATGATGTAGAACCCAAGGACAGAGATATTGCAATGGTTTTCCAAAACTATGCACTTTATCCACATATGTCAGTATATGATAATATGGCATTTGGTCTTAAACTTAGAAAGATTCCTAAAGACGAAATCGACAAGTTAGTACATGAAGCAGCTAAGATTCTTGATATTGAACATCTATTAGATCGTAAGCCTAAGGTTTTATCAGGTGGTCAAAGACAACGTGTTGCTATGGGACGTGCAATAGTTCGTAATCCTAAAGTATTCTTAATGGATGAGCCTCTTTCTAACCTAGATGCGAAGCTAAGAGTACAAATGCGTATTGAGATTTCTAGATTACATCAAAGACTTAATGCAACTATAATTTATGTAACACATGACCAAGTAGAGGCTATGACACTTGGTACAAGAATTGTTGTATTAAAAGATGGACTTATCATGCAAGTTGATACTCCAAAGAATCTTTACAACAGACCAGACAACCTATTTGTTGCAGGATTTATTGGTTCACCTCAGATGAACTTATTAGATGCTAAAATAAAAGTTGAAGGTTCAGATGCTTATTTAGTATTTGGAAACAACAAAATTCAACTTCCGGATGCTAAAGCTCAAAAGGTTCTTTCATATGATAATAAAGAAGTAATATTTGGTATTCGTCCAGAAGACGTACATGATGAAGAGATGTTTATGTCAAATGCACAAGATAGTATTGTAGAGGCAACAGTTAATGTTTATGAATTACTAGGTTCAGAAGTTAACTTATACCTACAGTTAGATGAAAACTTAGACATGATTGCAAGAGTTAACCCTCGTACAAATGCAAAGCGTGACGATGTAATTCAAGTAGCTTTTGATACAAGCAAGATACATGTGTTTGATAAAAAAACCGAACAAGTTATCACAAATTAAAAATTATTAGTACTGTTTAAAAGCATTTATAATAAGAGTGATTATCTTTTTTGACTAAGTCAGAATAGATAATCACTTTTTTGTTAAATAAGAAAACAAAGCATCAAAGGTGTTCTCAGTAAGAGCTATTAATGCTGAAAAACAAATTGACAAAACAGTGAAAAAATAGTATATTAGGTATGTAAGTTTATTGACTGAACAAAGGAGAAAGTATGAACATGGTAAAGGAAGGATCAACCCAAGATAAGAAATACAGATTTAAAGACTTCAATTTTACAGGAATAAGAATGAAGTTGGTTATTTATATTGTTGTGTTAATCTTTGTTGCTATATTTACCGTAAGCATAATAGCAATTAAGACTTCTTCAGATTCATTAACAAAGGAAGCAGAAAAGTCCCTTAAGAATTCAGCAGATGTTTCAGCAAAGTATATTCAAAGTGCAATGGAAAGACAAAGAGATTCTCTGGCTTTATTAACTATTAGTGATAATGTTAAAAGTATGGATTTTGCAAAACAAAAGGAAGCATTAGAAACTCAAATTGGAAATTCTATTTTTTTAGAACTTGGAATTTTAACTGAGGATGGCAATGTTACTTGTATTAGCAGTGGTGAAAGTTTTGGACTTACAGAAACAGATATTTTAAGAAGGTCTCTTATAGGAAATCTAGGTGTAGTAACAGTGGGAGTAAATCCTACAAATAATCAAAGATCCTTAATATATGCATATCCTATTAAAGGTGAATCAGATAAAATTATTGGTTCATTACTAGGTTATGTTGATATAATAAGCTTGACGAATTTGGCGAAAGAATCTGGAGCTCAAAATGGATATATTGTGGATAAAACAGGTACGACTCTTGCTCACAAAGAGATTGGTAGGGTTTATGGGGGATATAATATATTTGAAGAGGCAAAGAAAGATGAAAAACTTGAAGATTTTTCAAAGACAATTGAAATGTTCATATCGGAAAAAGATGGATTAGGACAATATAAACTTAATGAAGACAATATTTATGCAGGCTATAGTCTTGTTTTGGGAACAGACTGGATTTTTATCGAAACTATTGTTGAAGATGAAATGTTACAATCTGTATCAGAGTTAAAAAAACAATTGATAGTAGCAACGGTATTTATATATATATTTGGCATTGTTTTTGCATTTACAATTGGAAGTAGTTTTACCAAACCTATTTTACGTGCAATTGATTATGCAAAAAAGATATCGACTTTAGACTTAAGAGAAGAACTTAGTGGGAAGCTACTAGAACGTAAAGATGAAATTAAGGATCTGGCCGAATCATTAAACATAATGACAATAAATCTTAGAGATGTCATTAGTGAGATTAGCTTCTCCTCTGAACAAGTTTCATCTTCCTCAGAAGAGCTAACTGCAGTTTCAGAAGAAGTATCGGCATCCATAGAGGAAGTTACAAAGTCAATTAATGAAGTTGCATTAGGTGCATCTGATCAGGCAAAGAATACAGAAGAGGGGACAAAAAAGGCTTACCAATTAGGTCAAGTGTTCCAAGAAAACATCATAGCTTTAAATGATCTTATGGATTCGGCTAAAAAGGTTAATAATGTGGTTGAAGATGGTTTAAACGATATAAATATACTTTATGAGGCCAATAAGGTTAGTAATATGTCTCATAAAGAAATAAAAGAAGTTATTTTGAAAACTAATGAAAGTGCGCAAAAGATTTCAGAAGCAAGTGAAATGATAGAAAACATTGCGGATCAAACAAATTTACTTTCTCTTAATGCAACCATTGAAGCGGCAAGGGCTGGAGAAGCAGGAAAAGGATTTGCAGTTGTTGCTAGAGAAATCAAAAAATTAGCACAGCAATCTTCAGAAACTGTCAATGAAATAGCAAACATTGTAAGGGAATTACAGTCTAATTCAGAAGATGCAGTTGTAACAATTGAAAGGTTATCAGAAGTTGAAAAGCGTCAAAATGAAAGTGTTGAGAATAATAAAGAGCAATATTTAGACATTGAATTATCTATGCAAGAGACATCTACTTTGGTAAACAACTTATATGAAACTGGTAATAAGATGGAACAAATGAAAGTTTCTATAATGGAGGTATTAGAGAGTCTAGCTACAATAGCAGAAGAAAATTCAGCATCAACAGAAGAAACTTCAGCATCTATGCAAGAACAAAGTGCTTCCATTGATGAAATTGCGAACTCAAGTAGTGATTTATCAGTTCTATCTCAAGAACTTCATAATATTATAAGTAAATTTAAGATTTAGATTTACCAAATTAATATATGTCTTGTATTAAATATATAAGTTTCATTAGAAAGAGATGAGGAGTATATAGAGATACTTCTAATCTCTTTTTGATTATAGTCTAAAAGATATTCTTCGTAAATGCTTAAGGTTTTAGATAAACCGTGTTATAATAATAGATAGTATTATTAGTGGCATTTATTTCAAGTAAAATAAAAAAGATGAAACTTAGGTCAAATGAGTTTACTTTTTTTTCAGGCAGTGATACTATTATAACAAATAAAGGAGTGAAATAATGATTTCAAATCAAATTTTGCAAAACACAATCGATGGTTTAAATGGGATTGCACGAGTAGAGTTATGTGTAATGGATACAGAAGGAAAGACGCTTGCTACGACTTTTGATAATAGTGAACATTATGAGAGTGCAGTTTTAGCTTTTGTTAAGTCACCAGCAGATAGTCAAGTTTTACAAGGAGTTCAATTTTTTAAAGTTTTTGAAGAAAGTCAATTGGAGTTTGTAATATTAGCAAAGGGTGATAGTGAAGATGTGTATATGGTTGGCCAAATAGCAGCATTTAATATTCAAACCCTATTAGTTGCATATAAAGAAAGATATGATAAGGATAATTTCATCAAGAATCTATTATTAGATAATTTGTTATTAGTAGATATATATAATAGAGCAAAGAAACTTCATGTAGAAATAGATACAAGAAGAGCTGTATATATTATAGAAACTAAGAATGAGAAAGATACTGGTACACTTGAAACACTAAGAAGCTTATTCTCGTCTAATTCTAAATCAAGAGATTTTATCACTGCAGTTGATGAGAATAATATTATTCTTGTAAAGGAACTAAAAGAAGATGATACCTATAAAGAAGTAAAGAAAACTGCAAGAATCATATTGGACATGCTTAACACAGAAGTAATGGCTCAAGTTAGGGTAGCTTTTGGTACCATAGTGAACGAAATTAAGGATGTTTCAAGATCTTATAAAGAAGCAAAGATGGCATTAGATGTAGGTAAGATATTCTATAGTGATGACAACGTTATTGGTTATAATAGCTTGGGAATTGGTCGCCTAATATATCAATTACCTATTCCGCTTTGTAAGATGTTTATTCGTGAAATCTTTGAAGGAAGATCCCCAGATGAATTTGATGACGAAACATTATCTACAATTAACAAATTCTTTGAGAATAATTTAAATGTTTCTGAAACGTCAAGACAATTATATATACATAGAAACACCTTAGTATATCGTCTTGATAAATTGCAAAAGAGTACTGGTCTTGATTTACGAGTATTTGATGATGCTATTACATTTAAAATTGCCTTAATGGTTGTACAATACATGAAGTACATGGAGTCTCAGGAGTATTAAGATGCCAAAAATCAATAAACTAGATAAGATATTACAAGAACAATCTAAAACGCCTATTATATGTCTGGAAAATGTATATAAGAACTATCAGAAAGACATTCCAGCGTTAAGAGATATTTCAATAAAGATTAACAAAGGTGAGTTCGTATTTATTGTTGGAACTAGTGGATCTGGGAAGTCAACACTGATTAAGCTTTTACTAAAAGAAATAGAACCTACCAAAGGAAAGGTATTTGTAAATAATAAAGATTTACGTAGGTTGCGTCATGGCCAAGTAGCTAAGTATCGTAGGTGTTTGGGAGTTGTGTTTCAAAACTTCCGCTTATTACCTGATAGAAATGTTTATGAGAATGTAGCTTTTGCTCAAAGAGTAATTGATACACCGCTATCAGTAATTAGGAGAAGAGTACCAACAGTATTAGCATCTATGGGTCTTGCTGAAAAGTTTGACTCTTACCCTGCCGAGATATCAGGTGGTGAACAACAGAGAGTGGCCTTAGCAAGGGCTTTAGTAAACAACCCATTAATCCTCCTTGCAGATGAACCGACAGGCAATATTGACCCTAAACAATCCATTGAAATTATGGAATTATTAGATGATATTAATAAAAGAGGAACTACAGTTATAGTAGTAACTCACAATAGAGAAATAGTAGATATAATGCAAAAGCGAGTAATTACCTTACATGATGGTAAGTTAATTAGTGATGAACAAAAAGGTGGATATTCCAATGAGTTTTAGAACATTTATATACAGCGTGAAGCAAGGGGTTAAAAACATTAGTAGAAACCGAATGTACTCCTTAGCATCCATTGGTACGATAACTGCGAGCCTGTTTCTATTCGGAATTCTCTTTTTTGTTATGGTTAATTTTCAAAGCGTATTAAAAACAGCAGAAACATCAGTAGGCATAACTGTTTTTTTTAATAAGGATATTAGTCAAACAAGAATTGTGGAAATAGGAAATGAAATAAAAAAAAGAGAAGAAGTTAAGCAGGTTGATTTTTTATCTGCAGAAGCAAGCTGGCAACAATATAAAGAAGAATATTTAAGTGAGGAACTAGTTGAAAGTTTTGGAGATGACAATCCTTTAGAAGATTCGGATTCATATACAATATACTTATATGATACCCAGGATCAAGGGCTAATAGTTGAATTTCTCGAAGAAACGGATGGAATCAGAAAGGTTAATTATTCTGCTGATATTGTAGATTCCTTTTCTAAAATCAATTCAATTATTGCCACGATTTCTGTGTCAGTTATAATTATATTAATTGCAGTTTCTATTTTCCTTATTAATTCTTCAGTAACAATGGGAGTAACAGCTAGAAAAGAAGAAATATCAATTATGAAGTTGCTAGGTGCTACCAATAGCTTTATTTCTGCACCATTCATAACAGAAGGTCTTATAATTGGTGTAATCGGTTCACTTATTCCTTTAGTTATATTGTATTTTATATATAATCGATTATTAATTTATATTTCAGAGAAATTTATGAATGTTTTTAAAACAATTCAATTTGTATATATATCCGATGTATTTTCCTTTCTAGGACCTTTATTATTGCTTATAGGAATTGGAATCGGATTTTTAGGTAGTGTCAATACAGTTAGACGTCAAATTAAGAAGGTGGAGGTTTCCTAATATGAAAAAACATAATAAAAGAGGAATACTTATCATTTTGGTGGTTATAATGGTAGTAGGAGTTTTCCCGTTTTCAATTGCTGCAAATGAATTAGATAGCGCAAAACAGGAGAAAACCGCCTTAGAACAAAAGAAAAAAGATATAGACAATAAAATTGCAGCCTTAGAAAGTGAAAAAACTGATATAGTTAACTATATAGAGAAGTTAGATATTCAGTTAAATGAATTAACTGAACAAATGAACATACTTACTGCAGATATTGAAGAAGCCCAGGCAGATTTAGTAGTTACGCAAAAGGAATTAGGAAAAGCAAAGGCACATGAAGAAAAGCAGTACGAAAGTATGAAAAAAAGGATTCAATACATATATGAAAATGGAGAATCGTCATATCTTGAAATACTAATTGAATCAAAGGATATTTCAGAGTTTTTAAATCAGGTTGAGATACGTTCAAAAATTACTGAATATGATAACAACCTTCTAGATGAATATAATAAAATTACTGAAGAGGTTATCCAAAAGGAAGAAGAGTTAGAAGAAAAACTTGCAAGCCTAAATCTTATGCAAGAAGAATTACAGTATGAGCAAGAGGCTGTAGAGACTTTGGTTCAAGCTAAAGCTGTAGAGCTTGCTAAACATGAAGAACAGATAGTAGCAAGTGAGAATGTGGCTAAAGAATATGAAGCTGAATTAGAAGCAAAGCTTGCTGAAATACAACATCTAGAGGAAGAAGAGAGAAGAAGACAAGAAGAAGAACTTAGACGCAAGCAAGAAGAGGAAAGAAAGCGTAAAGAGGCAGCGGAACGTAAGAGATTAGAAGAGGCAAGAATAAAGGCAGAAGCAGAAGCAGGAAACAACAATTCTTCTGAAAGCAGTAATGCAAGTAGTGGAAATCATACTGGTACAGGTGTCTTTACTTGGCCTACTCCTTCTAGTAGAAGGATTACTTCATATTTTGGATGGCGTATACACCCTATTTACGGAGACAATAGATTTCATAGTGGAATAGATGTTGGAGCACCTTATGGAACTCATATTGTTGCTGCTGATGCAGGAACGGTAGTGGCAAGAGGTTATTCTGGAAGTGCTGGTAATTACATCCATGTAAATCATGGAAATGGTATTGTTACTAGATACTATCATTGTTCTAGTTTTGCAGCTAGCACGGGAGATAATGTTCAAAAAGGACAGGTGATAGCTTACGTAGGTTCAACTGGAGCATCTACAGGTCCACATTTACACTTTGAGGTAAGGGTTAATGGCGTAGCCACAAATCCACTAGGTTATGTAAACTAAAAAAGGAATGGTTATTTAAATGAAAAATAAATTTTGGGCAGGTTTTTTATCCGGTTTAGCAGGAGCTATCTTACTAATTGCTATTGGTTTTGGTGTAAGCCGCATACTAGCTATTAGCAATGCTAACTTTGGCAAAGATAAAGAGTTATCTACTTCAGACAAGGAAGAGTCTAGCAAAGTAGATGATGTAGTAAAGAAATTAGATAGATTGGATAAGCTAATTGATAGGCACTACATGGAAGAAGTGGATGAGGAAGCTTTAGTCGAGGGCATTTATAAAGGCTATGTTGCTGGACTTGGAGATCCTTATTCAAACTATTTTACAAGTCAAGAATATGAAGATCTAATGGAATCTTCAAATGGTATTTATTTTGGAATTGGTGCCAGTGTTAGCCAGGATATAACAACTGGTATTATTAAAATCGTAAAACCGTTTATATCTAGTCCAGCCTATGAAGAGGGTTTACTTCCTGAGGACATTCTTTATAAAGTGGATGGTGAAGAGGTTACTGGTAAAGATTTAACAGAAGTAGTAAGCAAGATAAAAGGTCCAGAAGGAACTACAACAGATCTAACCGTAATTCGTGAAGGAGAAAACGACGAACTGGAGTTTACGGTATCTAGAAGAAAAATAGAAATACCTACAATTGAATATACTATGCTTGATAATC
>CAZOGN010000058.1:0-10547 GCA_964579655.1 uncultured Lachnospiraceae bacterium | reverse complement strand
CTAATCTAGCATTATTGTAAGCTTTTCTAGGGTGAAAAAGGCCATGTAACCTATGACTTTTATCACCGTCTGTCCAATCATACAGAAAATAATCATGTAATAAAGCTCCACGTATCAAACTTGACAAGTCAACTTTGAATTTCATTATATTTACAATTCTTAGGCTTACTACTGTTACATGTACTGAATGAACAAAGGTAGTAAATATATCATGGTGATTAATTGCTTTTTCAATCAACATGCCATCGGATTCAAGAATATCTGTTGCGTATTCTTGGATTAATTTATACTCTTCTGGATATTTATTTTTAAGAATTCCGATCATTTGACAACCTCCATTTTATTTATACATAAAATGAAGTATACTATATTTGTATATAAAAATCCATAAAAAATTATTAATTTATAAGATAATTTTGGGCAGAAAAAGGTGTATAAAAAAGTTTCTTGCATAATACAGAGAGATATGCTACATTAGATGCATAAGTAAGAGATATGCAAACCAGAGTGCATAAGCAGAGGATATGCAAGATATATGCATAAACACAAAATATACCATGAACTCTGGAGGGGCCAGGAGGCGATAATATGCTTTTTAACTTTTCATACAAACCTTATATTGCTATAATAGGAGATATTAAAAGTTCTAAAAAAATTAAAGACAGAAGTAAAATTCAAGAACAATTAAATCGTACACTGGATAAAATTAATCAAAATTATAAAAGTGACATTTCCTCGAAGTTTATTATTACTTTAGGAGATGAGTTTCAAGGACTTTTAGAAAACGGAAGCAATGCTCTTCATATAATAGAGAAAATACAATGGGACATGTATCCGGTTGCTATAAGATTTGGCATTGGAGTTGGAGCAGTTACGACCGATATTAATTCTACTATGTCAATAGGCGCTGATGGACCAAGTTATTATATGGCAAGGCAAGCTATAGAATTTTTAAAGGAAAATGAACAAAAGAATAAAACTTACTTATCTAATATAAGAGTAGAAGTTGATGAGAACACTAATGAAGTAGCTGATATGATAAATACAATACTATCCTTACTGACGGTACTAAAAGAAAACTGGACTCAAAGACAAAGAGAAATAATTTTAGATTTTCTAAAACACCAAGATGGTCAAGAAAAAACTGCTAAAAGGTTAGGAATTGTTCAGTCGACTGTACAAAGGGGACTTAAAAATGGCAATTATTACACTTATAAAGAAGCCATAGATACAGTAAACAAAGTACTTGGCAAGATTAATCAGATAAGGGGAGATTATGTTTAGAGAATATTTTACGGTGTTTCTTTTGGGACATATATTGGGTGATTTTTATTTACAAAGAGATAAGATGGCAAAAAGAAAAGATCAAAGTATAAGGTGGGTTTTTATTCATGGTATTGTATATTTGATAACTATGATGTTTGTAATTTTGCCATTTATATCATATGAGTTAATAGTCGGTGTGATTTTTGCAAGTACACTTCATTTTCTAATCGATATTATAAAGCATATATACCTTTTAGTTATTGAAAATAAAGGTAAGAAAACCATAGAACTAGAACGTGATATATTCTTTTTAGATCAAGGCTTGCATTTTCTTTGTCTAATTATTGTAGCTTATTTACTTGCATCTGCTAATAAGCTTGCAATAAGGTTTAGTTGGATTGAAATGTTTTTCTATGTTAGTAATATTCCATTAATGAAATTCTTGTCTTGGATTTTGGCTTTATTAATAACACATAAGCCTGCTAATATAGTGATTCAGAATTTGCTAAAGAAATACAAAGTCAAGGAAGATCAAGTAGACAAGGAGATCGATAAAAATGCTGGCAGATTTATTGGTACAGTTGAAAGAATTATTATGTTAATATTTTTATCAATCAAACAATATTCAGCTATTGGACTGGTTCTAACAGCAAAATCAATAGCTAGATATGACAAAATTTCTAAAGACAAAGATTTTGCTGAATATTATCTTCTTGGAACTTTAATAAGTACAACTCTTGCAATCGTTACGTCTTTTCTTACTTTGATATAAGAAAAATAGGTGTTTTTAAAATTAGAGTACTAATAAAAGGGAAGTGCCCAGATACATTATATAATGTATCTGGGCACTTCCCTTACTATATCTTAAAAAGACCTACTTAGAAAACGGATTTGAAATAATACTTAAGTATTATGCAAAATATATACTACTGATAATAGATAAAATGGATTTATAAAAAAACCACATATAAAAGTAAAAGGTAAATAAGTGCATAAGTAACAATATATGTTAAGTTATGTTGAAATTATAATAATTGTATGATAAAATCAAGATAATGGGAAATCATGTTAATACATAATAATATTAATGGTTATGCGTACGCAATTATATATAGCCATACGGTAAGTATGGAGTAGCTATCCTACTTACTAAATTTAAATTAAAAAATTTAAAAGTGTGGAAGCACAAGAAAGGAGTTAAAATGAATACGAACTTTGACGGTGCATTAGTTATGCCAAGTAGTTATGTTGAGGTAGAACAAAGGGAAATGGAGTATATAGAATCAGGCTATAATAAAAGCGGGGTAAAGTATGACATCTTTGGAAACAGGTACATATATTTTAATTATAAAGAAACTAGAACTCTCATCAAGGCTGCTGATGGCCCGCTACCGAAGATTGCATCTCTTTGTCTAGCCTTCGTACCTGGTATGGGAGGTATATTTGCAGCTGGATTGGGTGCAATAATTTCTATTCAGAAATGGCAAGTTGAAAAATTTAATCGTGATGGAAGTGGTATAATATTGTATACGCCTAGGAAAAAAATAGGAAGTAGTAGTATAGGTGGTTCTTATATTTTCGACCAAAATTAAATAATTAATTGTCAGTTGAGTAAGATTGCTTTTGAGTTTCAATTAATATTTTAAGTGAATTTTTGAGCAAACGGTTTTGACAACTTTGAGACTGTAAAATGGTTTGTGTATGAAGATCCTCCAGGTTAAGGTAAAATAAAAACAACTTAACATGGAGGATTTTATTATGGCGAGAAAAAGACTTAAAAGAATATAGCCTCAACTCAAGAAGTAGATATAGTGTTAAAAGGAAAAAGACACTGATGGTAAAATAGAAATCAAAATCCCTAATCTGAAATGATGATACACAAACTATTTTACACTATCACAACCTAACATAACTCTAAAAATGTTTTTATAATGAATCATTTAAAGAGAAGTGCCATATACATTAATATGATATGGCACTTCTCTTACCATAAGGTGTTAACTATTTTTTACTTCTGTGCCACATTTAGGACAAAATGCATTATTACCCTTAACAACAGTATTGCAATTTGGACATTCTACTGCAGAATTATCATCACGAACAATTAAGTAAACAACTGCACCAACAACCCATGATACGCATACAATAAGAAGCCAAAAAGTGCCATCCATATTACGCTTGTTAGCATCTCTATATATGTATACCCCCAGAGCAATTGATGCAGCTAAAGCAATCAAGGTAAATAGGACTTTTACAAATCCTACAATACCACTGGTTATTCCTAATCCTGATAATATAATACATACCCCTTTCATACTAATGATTATTTTTAAAGAAAGCACACTCTCAAACATTGCCTTCTCAACACTACTGTCGTCATTATAACAAATTAAATTTAATATTTCAATCATATTATAAAAAACCCAGACTGTGACAAGGTGTAAATTAAAAAAAGCGCTAGATATCTTAGCGCTTTTTTTAATTTATCTTTTAATTATTCCATTGTATTAACAGCTTTAGTTAATCTAGATACTCTTCTAGCAGCTGTGTTCTTATGGTAAACACCTTTAGATACACCCTTACTAATTTGAGTCACAGCATCAGTTAAATTAGCTTGTGCAAGGTCTTTGTCGCCGGCAGCCACAGCAACTTCAACACTCTTTATAGCAGACTTAACTCTTGTTTTAACAGCTCTATTTCTAAGAGTTTTTTTCTCATTCACACGAACTCTCTTCTTTGCAGATTTTAAATTAGCCAATTGTACACCTCCAAAATTTAAGTAATTTTTATTTTTTTTACATTAAATTCGGACACGGACGTTTAATGTAAACATACTTTATCATCTTAGTATAAAGGATTTGTTATGTCAATACATAATTTTAAAAAACTAGAAGAAAATAAGAAGAATAAGAGATATAAAAAATTATCATAGATATTTTGTACTAAGTATGGAATTGGGAAAAGAAAGGAATGATTATTATTAAAAATGAATATCAGGGAGATCAAATAGTAGTGCCAAGAACAGATCTTGCTTTAGAAGTAAGGGAAACTTTTGAAGATGATGATGTTGAAATTAAGGGCGTTTCTCTTAAAGAAGACTACGATGAGACAACTAATATTCGTGTAACGACTGTAGTAATAAAAGATGAACAAGGTGCTAAGGCAATGGGAAAGCCTATTGGTACTTATATAACAATTGAAGCATCTAGACTTAATGAAAATGACGATAGCTATCAGGAACCAGTATCCAAAGAAATTGCCAAGTATTTGAAGAAACTTATAGGTAATACTAATCACAAAGAGATACTAGTAGCAGGGCTTGGTAATCGCGAGATAACACCTGACGCCTTAGGTCCAGAAGTAGTGGATAATCTCTTTGTTACTAGGCATTTAATAAGAGAATATGGACGGGACTTTCAAGAAGAAAACAATTTGGTAAATGTAAGTGCTATTTCTCCAGGAGTTATGGGGCAAACTGGTATGGAAACAGGTGAAATCCTTAAAGGTATTATAGAAGAAACTAAACCTAGCTTACTTATTGTAATTGACGCTCTTGCTTCAAGAAGTGTAAACCGCTTAAATACTACAATACAAATAACAGATACTGGTATAAGTCCAGGTTCAGGAGTAGGGAATAATAGACAAGCGCTAAATAAAGAAAGTCTTGGAGTTGAGGTGGTTGCACTAGGTGTACCAACAGTGGTAGATGCAGCAACGATTGTTAATGATACAATGGAGGAATTTATGATAAAGCAGGGGTTTGGGCAAAATGAAATACAGCAATTTAATAAGGAAATTAATCAACAAATCATCTACAACATGTTTGTTACTCCTAAAAATATTGACGAATCAATAAAAAGAATAAGCTTCACAATATCAGAAGCTCTAAATTCCTGCTTTGTTTAGTAACAGGGACACAGGGACAATGAACCTGTCCCTGTGTCCCTTCCCTGTGTCGAAATTATTAAGAATGTTCAAACTTGTAATCTAAAATCTTTAAATTGCATATGATAAATTAGGGCCTAGCTTCTAATTTATCATTGATTGGAGAAAAAAATGAAAAATAAAGCTATAAAAAGATTTTATATTTTCATTTGGATTATAATAGTTGTAGTGAGTATACTACTATTAATAGAAAACATACATTTCATACATAAAGAAACCAAGACTATAGAGATAGAATTACTAGACAAGATTAAGTACACAGAAGATGTGCTCAGCCCTAAAATACATAGTGATATACCTATATTGGAGTATACGGCAGACAAGGTAAATGGCAGAAGTCATAATATAATATTGGACACGTTAGCTAAGTCATTTCCTATTAATCAATATGCTAGTGATACTAATATAGCAAGTAATAGTAGGGTAATGAATAATAAGGGGACCATAAGTGATGTTATAGGAATTATAGATAACATAAAAAGTGAAAATCAAGAAAGTGGTTCAAAGGGGAATATAGAAAGTATAGATAATAGTAAGGAATTATTTATTGATGTTATAGAAGGTGGAGTTGAAAAACTAGAAGGTGAAGAAGATACAAAAAAAGTAGATACTCAAGAAGTAATTGCTCCAGCAAATGGTGAACATTTTACATTAGAACAGCTACTAGACAGACAGTACTTATATAGGAACTTTTATATAGTAGATCCTTCTACATCAGTATCAAATGAATTATTTGATGCAAATATATTAGTAAAAAAGGATTTAACTATTGAAAAAGACTCAAGTAAACCACAGATTCTGATATATCATACTCATTCACAAGAAGCCTTTTCTGATAGCAGGCAGGGTGTAGAAGAAGATACAATAGTAGGAGTTGGAGAGGAACTTGCCAAGGTATTATCAGACTATGGTTATAATGTAATTCATGATAAAACCAAATATGACATTATGGGTGAAGGGCTAGATAGAAATTTAGCATATAGTTATGCCAGTGATGGCATAAAGAAGATATTAGAAGAAAATCCTACTATTGAAGTGATATTAGACATACATAGAGACGGTGGTAAAAAAAGAGTAACAACCATAGCTGGAGTAGACACGGCACAAATTATGCTTTTTAATGGTTTAAGTACTAACACAAAGGGTCAGCCAATTGAACGTTTACCTAACGAAAACCTCCAAGGAAATTTAGCCTTTAGTCTGCAAATTCAAATAAAGGGGCGAGAAATATTTCCAGGCTTAATGTATAAAAACTATTTAAAATCCTTACGATATAATCAACATTTTAGAGAAAGAAGTATTCTTGCAGAGGTTGGAACTGTAAATAATACTGTTGCTGAAGCCAAAAACTCCATGAATTATTTAGCTATTTTAATAGATGAAATTTTAAATGAATAAATGTTGAAGAATTTCTAATATACGTTATAATAATAATAATACTTGCCGAAGGAATAATTTTACACAATACTTATAAAGTTTTGTCTAATTTACTAAGATGAGATGTAATGGGGGAAGAAATATTGGAGAAAAGCAATTTAAAAGATAAGATTTCTAAAATTAAAATAATAAAAATAGCTAAAGATATAAAAAAGATGGAGACTGTAGGAGAACTTATAGATTACATATCTATGAAAGTAGTAGAAAGGATAGCCTTTTTCTTACTTTTAATATGGTCAATTTCACTTATAATTACTATGATTTACTCCAATATATCCGTAATAGAGGTAGTGGAAGAATGGATAACTCAATTTAACCAATTTCTTACAATCACCATAAAGTGGAGTGGAATATTACAACAAACAGGTTTTGCAGGTTGTTTGTTAGGAATAGTAGCTTTTCTAAAAAGTCTTAGAGAAAGTAAGAAAAACAACATTAGTAATAGGGATTATATAAAAGAAAGAATTATACCTTTGCTTCTATTTCTGCTTCTTGTTTGGAGTATAATATCTACTATGTTCGCAACGGATAAAATTGAGGCATTAAGGGGAGGGGATTATAGAAAAGATGGTTTGATTACATACTTTGCAGTAGCGGGGATATTTTCTTGTGCATATATTATGAAAAACAAAAAGCACATAAAATGTTTAATAGAAATAAATACTCTTGTTGCACTAATACAGTCAGTATTTATACTTATTAATAATAAAGGTTTAAATAGATTTTTTGGACTTACAGAAGGTGCAGGAATATTTTCAAATATAAATCATGCGGGATATTATCTGGCTATGACTGCAATGTGTGCCGTGTTTTTAATTATATCAGAAGAAAATTCAAAGGCAAAACTTATATTCCGTTATGGAGTTTTTTCAATAATCATTGCAGCATTAGTCATAAACTCCTCTTTTGGGCCATATTTAGCGACCTTATGTGCAATAATCAGTGTACTAATTCTAAGTATCTGGCTAAAGAAAATTTCGCTAAAAAGAACTATATTTATTATGATACTATTTATTTTAGTTTCAATTATAATAAATATTGGAACTGGCAATTTATATTTGGACCTTAGAATTTTTGGAATTGAATTAGGCATGATATTTAGAAGAGAAGAAGACTTATCAGAAGTTGGTACTGGAAGAGGAAAGTTATGGGCTATAGGTATAAAGATTATTGCAGATAATCCTATATTGGGAGTAGGACCGGGAAATATAAGTGATAGATATTTTCAATTAACAGAAAAAGCTACTAAGCCACATAATGAATTTATAGAGTATGCAGTTACTCTTGGAATTCCAGGACTATTATTTTATGTTCTTGCTTTATTTATGTATTTAAAAGAATTTTTTATAAAAAGAAAAGATGCTTCATTACTTGTTTTAGGATTATTGTGTGTTACCATTGCCTATTTAGTTTCTTCTTTAATTGGCGTGATAATGTATCATACAATGGCATTTTTCTTTATGTTTTTAGGACTATCAGTAGGACAACTTAAGCAAACAGAGAAATCACTTAAAGAAACTAAAAAAGTACAAAACACTTTCTTGTAAGAGTTATATCTTCATGCTATACTATGTTAAGTTTAAAAGAATAGGCTTAATTTAGGAGGAAGAAAATCAATGACAGACCAAAGCAAAATACGTAACTTTTGTATTATTGCGCATATAGATCACGGAAAATCGACCCTGGCTGATCGTATAATCGAAAGTACGGGACTACTTACAAACAGAGAGATGCAATCTCAAGTTCTTGATAATATGGATATTGAAAGAGAACGAGGAATAACGATAAAGGCACAAACAGTTGCTACTATATATAAAGCAAAAGATGGCGAAGATTATTTGTTTAATCTTATAGATACGCCTGGACATGTGGATTTTAATTATGAGGTATCAAGAAGTTTAGCAGCTTGTGAAGGTGCTATTTTAATAGTAGATGCAGCTCAAGGGATAGAAGCGCAAACTTTAGCCAATGTATATTTAGCACTGGAACATGATCTAGAGGTCGTTCCAGTTATTAACAAGATTGACTTACCAAGTGCAGATCCAGATAGAGTTAAAAAAGAAATTGAAGATATAATTGGACTTGATGCTTCAGATGCTCCATTGATATCAGCCAAAGAAGGAACTAATATTGATCAAGTATTAGAGCAAATTGTTAACAAGATTCCAGCACCATCAGGAAGTAAGAGTCAACCCCTACAAGCTTTAATCTTTGACTCTCTTTATGATGCATATAAAGGAGTTATTATTTTTGTTAGAATAATGGAAGGAACTGTTGGCATAGGGAGCAAAATCAAAATGATTGCCACAGATGCTGTTGCAGAAGTAGTGGAGGTAGGAACTTTTGGCGCAGGAAGTTTTATTCCAGGCAAGGAATTATCGGCAGGAGCTGTAGGCTATATAGCAGCCAGCCTTAAAGATGTAAGTCATACACGTGTAGGGGATACAGTTACTGATGCGGACAATCCATGTAAGGAGCCACTTCCTGGTTATAAAAAGGTAAACCCTATGGTGTTTTGTGGTATCTACCCTGCTGAAGGTGGAGACTACCAAGACTTGAGGGAGGCATTAGAAAAGTTACAACTAAATGATGCATCACTTCAATACGAAGCAGAAACATCTATTGCCTTAGGGTTTGGATACAGATGTGGATTCTTAGGATTATTACATTTGGAGATTATACAAGAAAGAATAGAAAGAGAATTTGATTTAGACATTATAACTACAGCACCTAGTGTAATTTATAAAATTCACAAAAAAAATGGACAAGTTATAGACATAACCAACCCTGCTGACATGCCAGATCCTACAGAAATTGAATATATGGAAGAACCTGTTGTAGATGCTGAAATTATGGTAACAACAGAATTTGTAGGACCAATAATGGAATTATGTCAGAATCGCCGTGGAATTTATCAAAGCATGGATTATTTAGAAGAAACAAGGGTTTTGCTAAAATATGAAATGCCCTTAAATGAAATAATCTATGATTTCTTTGATGCACTAAAATCAAGGTCCAAAGGATATGCTTCATTTGATTATGAACTAAAAGGATACACTCAGTCTGAACTTGTTAAATTAGATATTTTAATAAATAAAGAAGAGGTAGATGCTTTGTCCTTTATAGTATTTGAAGGTACTGCATATGAAAGAGGCAGAAAAATTTGTGAGAAGTTAAAGGATGAGATTCCAAGACACCTATTTGAGATCCCAATACAAGCTGCTATAGGTAACAAAGTTATTGCAAGAGAAACCGTTAGAGCCCTACGTAAGGATGTGCTTTCAAAATGTTATGGTGGAGACATCTCAAGGAAGAGAAAGCTATTAGATAAGCAAAAAGAAGGAAAGAAACGTATGAGGCAAGTTGGTAATGTAGAGATACCTCAAGAAGCATTTATGAGTGTATTAAAATTAGATGAAGAATAAATAAGAAGGAATGATAAGGATGAAGAAGAAGCAAGCACTAGGAATATATGTACACATTCCATTTTGTGAAAAGAAGTGTAACTATTGTGATTTTTTGTCTGGCCCAGCAAACAAAGAAACTAAGGATAATTATGTAAAAGCATTACTTGATGAAATAAAAAGTTATAAAGAACTAATGGAGGAGTACCTTGTAAAAACCATTTTTATTGGAGGAGGTACTCCTTCTTCTATACAAGCAGAATACATTGCAAAAATATTAGAAACTATAAAAAAAAGTTTTTTTGTTGAAGCGGAAGAAATAACAATAGAAGTAAATCCCTGTAGTATCACTAGGGACAAACTACTGACATATAAAGAATCTGGAGTCAACCGTCTTAGTATTGGCCTACAATCAACAAATAATGAAGAATTAAAACTCTTAGGAAGGATTCATACTTACGAAGAGTTTTTGGAAAATTATAAACTAGCAAGAAT
>CAZOGN010000057.1:0-11013 GCA_964579655.1 uncultured Lachnospiraceae bacterium | reverse complement strand
ACAGATCCAGGAGAAACAGATCCAGGAGAAACAGATCCAGGAGAAACAGATCCAGAAGAGACAGATCCAGGAGAAACAGATCCAGGAGAAACAGATCCAGAAGAGACAGATTCAACAGGAGAAGACCCAACAGATGAAGACTCAATAGGAGAAGACCCAACAGATGAAGACTCAACAGAGGGTGACTCGACAGAAGAGGACCCAACAGAAGAGGATGATGTTACGTCTAACGATAAGACATCAGGAGTTACAGA
This sequence comes from uncultured Lachnospiraceae bacterium, assembly GCA_964579655.1. Taxonomy (GTDB): domain Bacteria; phylum Bacillota; class Clostridia; order Lachnospirales; family Lachnospiraceae; genus JAAYRG01. The sequence goes on along the minus strand of CAZOGN010000057.1, from coordinate 10,759 downwards.
TTTAAAACTAGGTGACAATTCAAGTATAATTTTATGGATTGCTCTTATGATTGTTTCTTTGACAGGATTAATTACAATATTGTTTAAAAAGAAAAAGAAGACTTTAGGTTAATATAATTAATCTCATGAATGAAGGAGCACGGTTCTTTAGAACTGTGCTCCTTAGAGGTTGGTGGAATTTGATTTATACCTAGACAGATCAATGTGATGTTTATGGGAAAAAGGGATGTTCATACAAGTTTGCTTGTGTTAAATGGAAGATTATGTTACACTGAGGTGAAACTTGTAAACAGGGTTTTGTATTTTGAGTTTATAAGTTTATATTAAACGGATTTTAATGTACTAAGATTAAAAAATTAAATTAAAGAAGAAATATATTTTACTATGCCTATTATAGTGAAGAATTAAGGATATCTAAGGTGTCAAACGATATCGGAACAATATGTTGCCCTATTCACGACTATTGATGAAATGAAGGCAGAGCTTGATCGTCGGCGTCATCTTAAAAGCGGTGAGTTAAAACGCTTGCTTTGACAGCTATTACCTGGATAAAGATGTGTCTCCGATGGTAACCATGGTCGGAGAGTATGTAAAAGAAAGATTAGAGCAATATTTGAGGCTACTACAAGATTAGCATCAAAAAGAGACTGTGTTTAGGAGGTAATGTACATGGATAAATCAATATATAAACAGATAATTGATGAAATCAATCAAATAGCAATTCACCTAGTTATGTTCGACCAGGAAGAAGCAATTTCCACATGTAGAATATACTATAATAATGCGCAAGATTCATATGCTGTAGGAAGGCTAGCTGTCTTAAAGCAGTGGCGTGGAAAAAGTATTAGGGCAAGACTACTTAATGCTGCAGAAAAGTGTATTAGAAGAAAAGGTGGTAAAAGCATAATCTTGTCAGCACAGCTCTCGGTTTCTAGTTTTTATGAAAAACAAGGATATAGCGAATAAGTAAGCCTCTAGAAACCATAATTTTTCTAGAGGCTTATTGTTACTATGTAAAGTTTTTATGATGTTATTAAATAAATTCTTGTATTAGTTTGTTAACTACATCTGCTTTTGTCTCAATATCAAGCAATGGAATATCTGCTGATAATACTTCGTTTTTCTCATGGAAATTTGCTTTATCTTCTTTGTATAAGATTCCAATTGGAATGGAATCTGTTGTCTCCATTGTTCTTTCCATAGCCACCATTTTATTATAAGGATCATAATCTTCCTCTAAATGATAAACTCTCTCCTTATAATATTTAAAGGTATTTACCTTATTAAAACTTGGACAAGGTTGAAGAATGTCAACTAAGGCGTAACCAGGATAATTAATTGCTTCTTTCATAAGAGCAACAAGATGTTCCTTATCCCCACTAAAACCCCTAGCAACAAAACCTGCACCAGAGACTATAGCTAATAACAGTGGATTAATTGGCTGATTATTATTACCATCAGTTTGAATTGCAGTAACGTGCCCAACTGCAGTAGTTGGAGAAGCTTGGCCTTTTGTTAAACCATATATTTGGTTGTCATGAACAAAGTGGGTAATATCAACATTTCTACGGATATTATGTATAAAATGATTACCGCCCTCACCATAGGAATCACCATCTCCTGTATTCACAATTACAGTTAAGTCTTTATTAGCAATTTTTGCTGCTATAGCTGCAGGAAGTGATCTTCCGTGTAAACCACAAAAACTATTAGCACTGATATATTGTGGTGTTTTTGCAGCTTGACCAATACCAGCGGCCATAAGTACTTCATGTGGTTCCTTACCTAATTCTTCTAAGGCAGTTTTTAAGGAATCTAAAATTGCAAAGTTACCACATCCAGGGCACCAAGCAGTTTCATATGTATTAAAAGTAGTCATTATTAGTAGCCTCCCTTCAAAACTTCATCTACTATCTCTTCAGCAGTTATCTGACGGCCATCGTACTTTAATATACTAGATGTACAGCTTATTCCTGTTACTTCTCTAATAAGTCCAGCAAGCTGTCCTGTAGCATTTTGTTCTATATTAATTATATGTTTTGCAGTAGCAGAGATTTCTTCAAGTTTTTTTCTGGGTAAAGGATAGATGTCTCCAAAGACTAGTGCCCCATATTTATTTGTTTCCGTATTATTTAATGTCTCTATAGCTTCAATTATAGGTCCGCATGTAGAACCCCAGCCAACAAATAGAGTTTGACAATCTTCATTTCCTAGGAATATTGGCTCTTGTAATTCTTCTTCAAGTTTTTCTAGTTTTTTCATTCTTTTATCAACCATTTGTATGCGTGTTGTGGCAGACTCAGTAATCCATCCTCTTTCATTATGTTCATCACTGTCTGCAGCAACAAGGTGTTTTGTTTTTCCGGGGATAAGTCTAGGTGATATTCCGTCTTCTGTGTATTGATACCTTAAATATTCACCGGAAATATCTTCTTCATTAGCAGATTTTTCAATTGTAATTTCACTGAAATCAAAGGGTTTAACAGTTGAAGTTCCATCTGCTAGATATTGATCACTTAATATTATTACTGGAATCTGATATTTTTCTGCCAAATTTAAAGCTCGGGCAGTTTGATAAAATGCATCTTCTTGATTTCTTACTGCTATAACCATTCTAGGGAATTCTCCCTGAGAAGCAGAAATAACAAATCTCAAGTCACTTTGTTCTGTTCTAGTAGGTAGTCCAGTAGCAGGTCCTGGTCTTTGGACATTTACTAAAACAACTGGGACTTCAGCAATTCCTGCAAGTCCAATAGATTCTACCATAAGTGAAAAGCCTCCACCAGAAGTTGCAGTCATTGCTTTTACCCCAGCATATGATGCACCTATTGCCATATTAGAAGCAGCAATTTCATCTTCCGCCTGTTCTACAACAATTCCGGTCTCTTTACTTTTAGAAGCCAAATATTCCATAATAGATGTGGCTGGGGACATTGGGTATGCAGAATAGAACTTTAAGCCACCAGCAATAGCACCTAGGGCTAAGGCGTCATTACCAGAAATCATCATATAGTCTTGAAAATCACCTTGAAGTTTTGGAAACTTACTTTCGACATTATTATATCCTTGTTCTATGGCTTCAATATTAATCTTTATAAATTCTTCCCTTAAAGAGGACTTCATAACTTCCTCAGCAGTATCAATGCTTTCGCTAAAAAGTTTAAGAATTACACCTATTGATATACTTCCTGCCACTCTTGGATTGCCAATATTCTTAGCCATTTCATTTATATTCAATCTTATAGCACGAGAATCATCAGTATTAATGCTTGTATCGCAAAGTATAAAGCCATTGTCTTTAAGCTTATTCTTATGTATTGATATGGTCTCTTCATTTAAGGCAATAATACCATCAAGTATATTGCTATGAGAGTTGATTGCCTTATCAGCAAAACGAACAATAGAGAAGTTGTGTCCACCACGTACTCTAGACATAAAGTCTCGTGTTGTATAAACAAAGTAACCAGATTTTTTTAGAAACTTCTCTAACATTGCAACTGTAGTTTCAATACCTTGACCAGCTTCGCCGCCTATTAATAAATTATACATATAAAACCTCCTTATTATAATAAAACTAAACCATTAACAAGCCATCTAAATCTAATACTTCTATCTTTTTGTTGGAATGCCTTTTTATATATCCAGCATCCTCTAATTCGGTTAGTTTTCTACTAATAGTTTCAGGTGTTGTTCCAAGATAAGAAGCCAGGTCCTTTTTTGACATGGGTAGTTCGACCATAACAGAATTTTCATTTTCTAAGCTTTCTGCAATAAAAAGTGCAATTCTTGTTTCTACTTTTTCTGTTGCATGCCTAGTTTGTCTTTTTTCTGACTCCTCAAGCCTGTTAGAAAGTTCGTCTAATAATTTTAATGATATTGAGGGATATTTAATTAGAAACTCCTGCAAATCTCTTCTTATTATGGTGCATAATTGGGTATCCATTGTGGCCTCTGCAAATCTTTCATAATAACCTTCTCTAAACAAAGACAATTCGCCAGTAAACTCTCCAGGATTTAAGAAGCTAAGAATCTGTTCTTTTCCTGATTCAGAAAGGTGATAAAGTTTAATCCTTCCTCTTCTTACTATGTATAGGGTGTCGGATTTTTCTCCGGCCCTGTAAATTATTTCGTTTTTCTTATAATTAACATGTCTGACGGCTTGCATAATTTCATTCATTTGGTCTTCTTCTAAATGATTAAATATAGGAACTAAAGAAACACAAGATGCTCCACTATGACTATCATCACAGTATTTGCTTGAATTTTGATGCTTATGTTTTGGGATCATTTTATATACACCTCCTTAATTTATTATTTATTTAAATAATAAACTTGTTACTACTTACACCATATATTAGACTTAATATATTTGCAATACAAATATCAACCCGTTATATGTATTCATATAAACATATAACAGGCTGGCATTAATTTAAATCTGTTTTACATACTAATTTTTTCTATAATTTTCTCCATCTTTTCCTTTGCCTCTGTTATGGCAGTGCTTTTTTCTTCCTCGCTTGTTCCGGTTCCTTCAACTAATAACTTTTCAAAATGTTTAATTCCAATAAATCTCATTATGTCTTCAATATACTCTAAACCTTTGTTCATCATTGGTCCTACCATAAAAGGAATCTTGGCACCAGAGGACTGAATGTAAACAAAAGTTCTTGGCTTATCATCTAAAAGTCCTACTGGCTTTTTATCCTTTTGGGGAAAAGCAATTGTAAGATCCTCTTGTACTATACAGTCCAAGTATTCCTTTAAGGGAGCAGGAAAAGACAAGCTCCACATTGGGGCTGCGATAACATAAATGTCTGCAGCTATAAACTGATCACACAAATCTTTAATTTTTTGAACTTCCTTTTGTTCTTTCTCAGTTAATTTGCTAGCAGCTTCATCATCTACAATACAATTTCTTCCTTGAAAATATTGATATTCTAATCTTGGTATATGAGTGCTATATAAATCCAACTCCTCAAGAGTAAAAATCGATTTCTTTTTCATAAGAGCCTCCACAAAGGATCTTCCAACGGCCCGACTTGCTGATAAATTCTCAGGTTTTGAATTGACTGTGATATATAATATTTTTTTCATAATAAGATACCTCATCTATTTTTATTTGCTTAAATATAGTATGCTACTATTTCTAATAAATATAAAAAAATTTAAATATCAAAAATAATGATAATTTATATGTATAATGTATAATGAGTAAAGAGGAGATGATTAAAACATGTCAAATAAGAAGTACCATGTAGTAGCCTTGGGGGAATTATTAATAGATTTTACTGAGGACAATCTAAGTATACAAGGAAACCCACTATATGAAGCTAATCCAGGAGGGGCACCTTCTAACGTTTTATCTATGTTGAATAACCTTGGAAAGAAAACATCTTTTATTGGTAAGGTAGGTAATGATCAATTTGGTATATATTTAAAAGAAACTCTGGATGAGCTTGGTATAGGAAATGAAAATCTAGTTTTTGATAATGAAGTTAATACAACATTGGCATTTGTTAAGACTTTGGATAATGGTGATCGTGATTTTTCTTTCTACCGTAATCCTGGCGCAGACATGATGTTAAGGTCTGATGAGATTAATGAAGAACTCTTGAAGTCTACAGAAGTATTTCATTTTGGGACTTTATCAATGACTCATATAAATGCTAGAAAGGCTACAAAAAAAGCACTTGATATTGCTATAGAAAATGATGCAATTATAAGCTTTGACCCTAACTTAAGAGAACACCTTTGGGAATCCTTAGAGGATGCCAAAAAACAAGTACTTTATGGACTTGGTAAATGTCATATCTTGAAAATCGCTGATAATGAGATTAAGTGGTTAACAGGAGAAGATGACTTTACAAGAGCTGTAAATAAAATCTGCGAGCATTTTGATATTCCGCTTATTCTTGTATCTATGGGCAGAGAAGGTAGCCGTGCCTATTATAATGAAATAATGATAGAAGCACCAGCATTTCTACAGGAAAATACTATAGAAACAACTGGTGCAGGAGATACATTTTGTGCATGTATAATTAATTATATATTAGAAAATGGACTACAAGACTTAAGTCCAGAACAATTAGAAGAAATGTTGACATTTGCAAATGCAGCGGCTTCTATAATTACAACTAGAAAAGGTGCTCTTAGAGTTATGCCAACAAAGCTAGAAGTCTATGAGCTTATAAAAAAGAGCCAATCATAGGTATAATTATATAAAGATTATCTTGCATTTGGATATTCATTGCAAAGAAGTCTATAAGGTTCTTCGTCCTCTTCAATCTCAGGGAAACGTCCTACTGCTTTATAAAATCTATTATCATTAGTATCATCATTACACATAGATACTTCACCTAATAAAACAGGGCCACCTGTGCTAGGAACAATAAACTCATGATATAGATATTGCTGAATAGTGATGCTTTCCCCAGGTTTAAGAAGTACTTTAGTACCCGAAGCTACCACAGATTCCTTGCCATCCATATAAATCGTTACATCTGTATCAAGCATTTTACCATCTTCAGTACCGTTAAACACCTTTATATAGCAATCATTTCCCCCTCTATTAATTATATCTTCCATCTTGCTCCAATGAAAGTGCATGGGTGAAATCTGGCCTTGGTAAAGCATAAGTAGTTTTTCAGCATAAGGCTTTTTATACTTTGGAATATTAAAGTTACCATTACGCAGTGTAATAAGAGCCATACCAACCTTAGAAAAATCGTCTAAACCATAGTCAGTTATGTCCCACCCTAGCTTATTATCTCTTATCTCATCATATTCATGACCTATATCATCCCATTCGGCAGGAGTCCAATTTGCAAATTGTGGAAGGGCAAATCTATATTCATTTATTAGAATTTCCATGTCTTTTATAACTCTATTAATTTCAGAACGTTTCATGAGTGTTGTCCTTTCTTTTTCAAAGATTTTAATAAAAGTATAAGTATAAAGAAGGATAAAAGCAATGGCTGTTTGGAGTGAGGTAATGAAATTTCAATGGAAATCTTTTGTTTTTAAATGTATAATGGGGAAAAGGAAGTAGCAGGGTATTTTTAAACAACATAATCATGTAATAGTGGAACATATTCAGACTTCTTGACTTATGGGATATTAAGAAGCGAGTTTTGATTATAAAAGAAGGAGATTAGAATAATGGCAAATATAACATACGAAATAACAAAACATATAGGTGTACTTTCTGAAAACGCAAAGGGTTGGACAAAAGAGCTGAACTTAGTTAGTTGGAATAATCGTGATCCAAAGTATGATATCAGAGATTGGGACCTAGAACATGAAAAAATGAGTAAAGGTATTACATTAACAGAAGAAGAGATTAAAAACTTAAAAGAGTTATTAAATGAAATAGGGTAATAAAGTTAAGAAGGAACAAGTTAACTTATTATTTTATTCAGATAAATACACAAGCTGATTCCGACCACCATCTTTTGCTTGGTATAAGGCCTTATCTGCAAGAACAAACAAGTCTTCATATGATGAACTTTTATCAGGAATTACAGAAGATGCTCCCACACTCACAGTTAACCAGTCTGATATAGGGGATTTCTCGTGGGGTATCTTCAATGAAGCAATCTCTTCTTTTAAAGTTTCACCGATACAAATAGCCTCTTCCTTTACGGTTTCAGGTAGAATAACGATAAATTCCTCCCCACCATAGCGCGCAACCATATCAGATGAACGTCTTAGTGAACCTTTTAGGACCTGACCAACTTTGATGATACATTCATCTCCAACCATATGACCATAAAAATCATTTAACTCCTTGAAATAATCAATGTCTAGTATTAATAAAGATAAGGGTTTTTGATATCTTAAACACCTATTCCATTCAGCTGCTATTGTTTCATCATATTTTCTTCTATTCCATAATCCTGATAATGGATCTTTGAAAGAAAGCATACTTAATCTCTTGTTAGACTCTTCTAGATCTTTAGTTCGTTGAATAACTAGCTGATCTAAGTTAGTATTAATTTTTGTAAGTTTACTTGTCAAGAATTCTTCGTGCTCTAAAGCGTCTGTAAATCTCTTTGAAAGAATTAATGAAAGCACAAAAGCAAAGACTAATTGACCAACAGAACTAAGATTACCTCTAGTTATCAAAGCCTTTAAAACTATATTACCTTCTTCTTTCATCAAAACACTATGATATAAAATGTCATTTACACTGCCAATTAAAAGTGATAAGGCACCTAAAATTATAAATCTACTCCCACCTTCTTTATTTACCCCTACTTTTATTAATATTATTGCCCCATAGATAACTGCAATGACAGCCCATACTTGATATATAAAATTGAATTGGGTAAAAATCCCAGCAGGTGTTAGGACAACTAATCCACCAAAGATAAGTGCAATAATATGTGATATTTTCACCATTCTGACCTTAAAATAGTTGGGATAAAGGGAGTGAAAGAAAGTGATTATAAGTGCTACAGTGAAATAAAATGCAAGGGTTTGTAGTTTGTAGTCTAGTTCCCAATTAAAGCGAGGGAATAGATATACAAAAAAGCGCTCTCCAACTAGTAAAGTCCTTGCGCCTATAAATGTACATAGCAATCCAAAATATAGGGAAGAAGTATCTTCTTTCCTAAAACCATATATTGCTAAATGATATAAGCCAACACAAGTTAAACTAGTGAATAATACCAACTCTCTAGCTAAAGTTAATTCTCTAAGCTTTACAATTTGCTTTTCATGACCAAGATATATGCTCTCTGACATACCACCACTTGGATAATGATAGTTGGACACATGAATCAGAATCTCATTTACTCCTTGTTTAGATTCAAACAAGACTACTTGTGGAAGATACTTGGGGGCTGATGTTTCCAGACTCTTGCCCACTTCACCAGCTGAGGTAAGTAATTGCCCATTTACCCAAAGCTTGTATGCTGTAAACATTCTTGGAACCTTTAAACCTAATTTGCTATTCTCATTAGCTATAAATTCTAGACGAAAGCTTGCATAGCCGTAAGCGGATTTTTCTTTATTAGCACTATGGCTATTCCAGGAACCAGGAATTTCTATATAATCTATTGAGTGAGCTTCTTTTACATCAACAGGACTTAGCAGTTGATTCCAATAGAATTCCCATTGGCCATCTAAGCGTGTTACTTCATCATCAAGATTTAACTCGGACAAGTCAATAAGCCCTTCTTTGGCAGGAATTATTACTTCCTTAATTTGACCAGAAAAGCTAAAGAAAAAAACAATTATTATGATTGTTATAAAGACTATGTGATATTTGTATTTGTTCATTAGCCCACCCTACCTTTTCTTTATATTATATAGCCTGTAAAACTTTATATCAATAAATTAAATTATTAAAATCATTGTTAATGAGCTAAAAACTAGACATTTATGAGAAAAGCGGTATATAATGGAAAGGGTTATAGTAATGCTAACAAACAATCAAATTATAAGGAGAACTAAATGGAGTATATATGGGTTATTATCTTAATAATAGTTGTATTTATATCTGCATCAATTATAGCAAGTGTTTGAGCTAATAAAAGGCTAAGGTTCCAGCTAGAAGACTCTTATCATTTAGGAAAAGCTTGCCTTTTTATACTTTGCCTTCTTTTTATAATGAGAATTCTATAAGTTTTGAAGACCTTTATCATCCTCTTTTATCTAATCCAGTTCCTAACAGTGGGAAGATAAATAATAATAGTATTGTTACAGGTTCCAATGCTTCAGGAAAGTCAACCTTTATAAGGGCATTGTCTGTTAATAGTATTTTAGCTCAAACAATACATACTTGTGCTGCAAAAGAATTTAAACTTAGATTTTCATTAACAATGACTTCTATGGCAGTCAGAGATGATATTTCTGAAGGAGAAAGCCATTTCATAAAAGAAATAAAGTCATTAAAAAGAATACTTGATAAGCTGCAAGATACAACCTGTACATGTTATATCGATGAAATATTAAAAGGAACAAATACTATTGAAAGAATTGCAGCGTCAGCAGCAGTGCTTAAATATCTTCATGGTGCAGACTGCCTTTGTATAACAGCCTCTCATGATATAGAACTAACAAATATATTAAACAATGAATATGATAATTATCATTTCCGTGAAACTATTACAGATGAGGGCATTTCTTTTAATTACAAGTTAAAAGAAGGTCCATCACAAACGAGGAATGCAATAAAGCTGCTTCACTATATGAATTTTGAAAATCAAATAGTTGAAGATGCTGAAGAATTAGTTGAAAGGTTTGTTAGTACAAAGTCATGGTAAAGGCAAGTATGTTTCTACCATACTGATAGTATGGTATACTATTAAGGACATAAATGTTTGTAAAGGGAGGTGTTAGAGATGCCAGGATTACCAAGTTGTCCAAAATGCAATTCCAAATATACCTATGAAGATGGAAATCTTTTAATATGTCCAGAGTGTTTTCATGAATGGATACTAGCCTCAGAAGCAGAAGCGAAAAAAGAAGAAAAAGTAATAAGGGATGCTAATGGAAACATATTAAGTGATGGTGATACAGTTACAGTAATTAAAGATCTAAAGCTAAAAGGGAATTCATCAATTAAGAGAGGAACAACAGTTAAAAATATAAGATTAATTCATGACCCAAGCGATGGTGAGCATGATATTGGCTGTAAAATTGATGGTTTCGGAGCTATGTACTTAAAATCTAGTGTAGTTAAAAAGATATAACATAATAATAGAAATATAGGAGGGCTTAACATGAAAATATTAAGAATTAAGTTTGATAA
>CAZOGN010000056.1:0-11064 GCA_964579655.1 uncultured Lachnospiraceae bacterium | reverse complement strand
GAATTGGAGGAATATATATGCAAAACTATCTGAAGTCTTCTTTAAAAACAGGACACATAATATGTATTTCAGAAGGAAATGCAGAAGGAGGACGAAATGAATTATAAAGAAGTACAAATAAAGAACGAACAGTACTTAATAGCTAGAAGACCTAAGGAAGAGGATGCGGAAGATATAATCAGATACCTTAACATAGTAGGTGGTGAAAGTGACAACCTACTATTTGGAGAGAATGAATTTAATCTTACAGTAGATGAGGAAAAAGAGTATATCAGGAAACTTAATAGTGATAATAATACATTTATGATTTTAGCTTTTGTTGAAAAAAGCCTTGTTAGTATTGCTCAAATTAGTCGTATAAACCAAAAAAGAATTGCCCATAACAGTGAACTAGCTATTTCAGTCAAAAAAGAATATTGGAGACAAGGAATTGGAAGTATTATGATGAATGAATTAATCCAATTTGCTAAAGAACAAGGTGAAATAAAAAATATAAGTCTCGGAGTGAAAGCAAGCAACTCAAAAGCAATAAAGATGTATGATAAGTTTGGATTTCAAAAGGTTGGAGTACATAAAAATTACTTCAATATAAATGGTGAATTTGATGATAAGATATTAATGGATTTGTATATTGAAGAATAAGCTCAAAAACTTTATTTGTCATGACTAACAAAAACTTCTTAGGGCATAATAATCTTAAGTTCGCAAAATTATGATTGTAAAATATGCAAAGAGGTTAATTAAAATGGATTCAGAAAAAAACAAGGAAGTTAACTATTTAAGTAGTGATATAAATGAAAGTAAAAGGCTATTTAAACAACAATTACCTATTAAAACAAGCTTTGATGTTATAGGTAGGGATTTAGTTATTGGAGATAAAGAGGCATACCTAATATTTATAGATGGCTTTGCAAAAGATGATATTATGCTTTTTATATTAGAAACTCTTCAAAAAATCAAGAATGAAAGTATTAAATATGATACTATTATTACTTTAATTCGAGAAAAGATAGGTTATATTGAAGTTGAGAGCTTTAATGATATTGAGCAAGCAAAGTCAATGTTGCTTGCTGGTGCTGTTGTTCTTGTGATTGATGGAGAAAGTAAAGGAATTATAATAGATGCAAGAGAGTATCCAGCAAGAACTCCCGCGGAGCCTGATTTAGAAAAGGTCACTAGAGGTTCAAGGGATGGTTTGGTTGAAACTGTTATATTTAATACAGCTTTAATTCGCAGAAGGTTGCGGGATCCTGATTTAATATTCGAAATAACAAGTGTAGGTAAGCGATCTAAAACAGATGTAGTCATTTCTTATATTAAAGGAATAGCGGATGATAAACTTATTTCAGAAGTAAAAGATAAAATAGATAAAATTGATGCAGGTGCACTGGTAATGGGGGAAAAATCATTAGACGAGCTTTTAATAAAAAAGCACTGGTATAATCCATTACCCCAAGTCAAGTTTACTGAAAGGCCTGATGTTGTTGCAGCTCATTTAATGGAGGGGCACATTGCTATTATAGTTGATACATCTCCAAGTGTAATGATTCTTCCTGTGACTATGTTTCATTTTACTCAACATGCAGAGGATTATTATCAAAATATTTCAGTAGGAACTTATTTAAGATGGGTTCGTTTTCTTGGAATGATTTGCGCCCTTATCTTACCACCTTTATGGTATTTATTAGTGGAACATAAAGAAATCTTACCTGAATTTCTGCAATTTATTGGACCAAAAGAAAGTGGTAAAATCCCTATAATCATTCAGTTTTTTTTGTTGGAATTTGGCTTAGATTTGCTCCGACTATCATCTATTCATACACCAAGTGCACTCACTACTTCCTTAGGTATTATAGGCGGTTTGTTAATTAGTGATTTAGCAGTATCAGTTGGTATGTTTGTGCCAGAAACAGTGTTATATATGGCTGTTGCGGCCATAGGAACATTTGTAACTCCAAGTATGGAATTTTCGATGGCTATCCGTATATTTCGATTACTCTTGCTAATATTATCTGGTTTACTTGGCTTTCCAGGATTTTTCATAGGATTATTAATTATATGTATTCTCACATATAGAACTCATTCATTTGAACATGGCAAAAAGTACACTTGGCCACTAATCCCCTTTGACTGGAAGGCCTTATCTCATATATTATTTAGAATGCCTATTCCAGACTTAAAAAATGAAGACAAATAAGAAAGTTATTTAAAAAACAGTTGACAAAAAATGTTTTTAAGAATATCATATATATAATCTAAAAAAAAGCGATGATAAAAGAAAGTAGTTGTGAGGAATCTATCAGGGAGTGTTTGTCATAGACTGAAAGCAAACATTAGAGAAATTATTACGAAGTTCCTTTTTGAGCTACAGGCTGAATTAAGTAGGCTGTGTCGTAATCCTGCGTTAAAGGATAGAATATCAGATGTCTAATCTTGTATTCGAAAAGCGTAGCATTTGCTAAATTTGGGTGGTACCGCGGAAGAGCATATATACCTTTCGTCCCTATATATATATATATAGGGATGGAGGGTTTTTTTAATTTAAAGGAAAAAAGAAAGGTGGTAATAAAATGATTATAGTATTAAAGAATGGAACTTCTAGGGAAGAAGCAATAAAGATCACAAGTATGTTAGATAAATTTAATGTAAAGGTTAATCCAATAGTTGGTGAAAGTACAACGATTTTAGGGCTTGTTGGAGATACCACTTCTTTAGATATTCAATCTCTTTATTTGAACGAGAATGTAGAAAAGATAATGAAAGTTCAAGAGCCTTATAAAAAAGCAAATAGAAAGATGCATCCAGCAGATACGGTAATTGATGTAGGTGGAGTTAAGATAGGTGGAAAAAAACTTACTATAATGGCTGGACCTTGTTCGGTTGAAAGTGAAGAACAAATATCCCAAATAGCGAAGAATGTAAAAGAAGAAGGTGCTCATATATTAAGAGGAGGGGCATGGAAACCAAGAACATCACCATATGCTTTCCAAGGCCTAAGAGCGGATGGCTTAGAATTATTAAACAAGGCAAAGATTCAAACTAAAATGCCTATCATATCAGAAATCACTAATCCTGCTCATATAGAAATGTTCATGGATATGGTGGATATATTTCAAGTAGGGGCAAGGAATATGCAAAACTTCGAAATTTTAAAGGAATTAGGTAAAACAAATAAACCAGTACTTATAAAAAGAGGATTTGCCAATACTTACGAAGAACTTCTTATGTCTGCTGAATATGTTATGAGTAGCGGAAATGAAGATGTTATACTTTGTGAAAGAGGTATAAGAACAAGCGAAACTTATACAAGAAATACATTAGATATAAGTGCAATTCCTGCCTTAAAGAAGTTAAGTCATTTACCAGTTATAGTAGACCCAAGTCATGCATCTGGTATACATTGGATGGTAGAGCCACTATCAATGGCAGCTATAGCAGCAGGAGCAGATGGTTTGATTATAGAAGTACACAATGATCCTAAAAATGCCTTATGTGATGGTGCCCAATCTTTAACTTATAAATCTTTTAAGGAAACCATGGACAAATTACGTCCTATAGCAGAAGTTGTAGGTAGGGAAATATAGGAGATAAGCTATATATTTATTACAAAGGAGAAGTAAAATGGAGTTAAAATATGAAGTAACAGAAGAGGATATTATTAAGGGAACTTTGTACAATATGAAGAGTTCACCGGAAGAAAAAAAGGATTATTGCAAGGTTAGATATTTACTACCAATTATATTAGGTTTTATATTGTATAATTTTAATAGACTCACCTCGCTAGATAATAAGCTCTTTTGGGCTATATTATCAATACTATTTATTATAATATGGATAATTAGATTTCCTAAGTCTTATGAAAAGCGAATTAGAAAAACACTGAATAAGAGAAGGGAAGATGATGGTAGATCACCCATTACATTTAAAAATATTATTATAATAGAAGAGAAGAATATTAAGATTATAAGTGAAAATTCTAGCAATAATATTTCAACTGAAGAAATAAAAAAAGATAACATACAAAAAGTAAAAGTGTATGATGATATGATACTTATTTACAAAAATAAACTTATCCCCCATATTGTTCCAACAAGATATTTAACTGAAGAAAGTAAAATTGAACTTTTGAAAAAGTTAGGGTATGAATAAAAATTATAGATGGATGCTTGAGAAGTATGAAAAGTCTAAAGACTAGTACAAAATGCTCAAGCATCCATTAACATTTTAATTTTCTATGCATCATTTTTTAGTATCATAACAGTATTCATATTTTTCGCTTTATTTAGTATTGGTATACTCATCAATAACAAAGTGAACAAAGTTACTGTGCAAGAAAAAATAAATGTTGAAAAGGGAAACTGATACATATATTTTCCTATCGGACCTAACAATAGAACTTGCATGTAATATGTTCCAGCAAATGATAGAAATCCTGAAATAACAACGCTTCGTGCAAAAATGGAAATTAGTTCAAGATATATAATTTGTCTAATTTTATGGTGTCCTATTCCAAGAGCATTAAGCATAGCATATTCTGTTGGCTTCAGCTTTAGGGTAAGTCTCTAACTCATCAACAGTCTCTTTTATATTGAAGTCTTTTGGCAAAATGTCCGTATCTGTATCTGAATATAAATCAAGGTTTATAGAATCACCTTTTTGAAAATATAGGTTAAAGCCAATATTGCTTCTCGTTGGAAGTGTCGTATTCAGCACAATTATCTCATTATCATCTAATTCATGATTGTAATTAAGTCCATTCTTTTTATAGAGTTCTTCAAGTTGCTGTTGGTTATATCCTAAGATATGAACCCTCATTTGTGCAGCTTCTAAATTTCCGTGACTTAATGCTATTCTTTCTTCGGCAGATTGCTGCAAGTATTTAATATATTGTCTGCTTAATGCTTTTTTATCAATTTCAACACCAAGTTTGTTAATGTATATAGGGTATACCTGGCATAAATTATCCATACTTTCAAGTGAGTAATAAAGCTCATCTTTTCTTGTTAATTCATCGTCAGACATAGTGTAACTATCCAGGTATGATACCCTATAATCCATATATGTTTCATGTCCGAAAACTTCTAAATTTACAAACAGAAAATATAAGCCAAGCACAAAGACAAGTATAGAACTTGCTAATGCTAAAACTGAAATATTGAAGGACTTTTTGCTGGATTTAATATTGTTTCTGGATATTTTGTAAGTAAAGAGATTGTTGCTTTGGCTGAATAGATGTTTGTTTGACTTTTTCTTTATTTTTTGAGGGCTTGTTTGCCTCATTTGCATTAGAAAATTTGGTGAAAGTTTTTGGATACGTATAGCTATGGGCAACATTATTAAAATAGCAACAATAATATAAACCAATATACTTATAATCATAGTGTTATGAGGAAAATCATGACTGAATAAGTGTATAGTATTAAGGTTATCAAAGAATTTACTTATTATTAAGTTAGATCCCCCTATTCCAATCGACATACCCACAAGTGCAGCTACTAATGTAATCAAAATAATCACAAAAAACAAAACCGAAACTATAAGGTTTTTTGAAATACCTAGTAAATTTAGAATTGCTATATCTGAATAACTATTGTATACCATTAACTTAATAAAATTATACAAACTTACAACTGTACATAGCAATATGATAATATATAAAAATGAATAAAATAAATTATTTTGCTCTAGAACGTTGTTTTCTCCTATGAAGCCTAACACCATAAACAAATCAAAGTTTATATAACACAGATCTTTATTGATATCATACTTCTCAGTAAGATAATCCATAATATTTTCAAAGTCAATGATATTTGTAAGCTGTATTAAGAGTTGATTTGGTTGAATATTATTTTGTGGAAAAACAACTGTAAGGGATTTATCCGTATCTCCTCCAAGAAGGGCAGAATTTTTTGAGATGATTCCTGTAACTATGAATTCACTAGTATTACCTTTATCATCTATGGGCAATGTTATTGTTGAACCGATCATATCTTTTCCATTTATTCTTAAACTAAACAAATAATTACGTTCGATAAGTATTTCATTATCGTTAATAGGAAAGGTACCATCAACTAAGCTGATATTTTTTCGAATGCTGAGAAATTATTTCCTCGAATAGTTCACTATCCACTTTAGCCTTATCTGCAATTGCTGGTAGCCAAATATTATCACGAACACTCATTGTAGAAACTAGATAGAACCCTTGAAAAACAAAACCAAAATTTTGTAAACGTAAATTTGCTAGTTCCTTTTGGTTTAATGTCGACATACTTGTTCCTTGATAAAGTATTTTGCCTGAAGATATTTTTTCTAATCCACTTAGCACATTTAATAAGGTTGTTTTGCCTGCACCTGATGGTCCAACAATTGATATAATTTCACAGTAATCTCCTTATAGTTATATTAATCTGCAAACTCTACACTAACATTCTCACAATCTGCAAAATCGACAATTTCCTCTCTAACACCAATAAAATCACCTTCATATATAACCTTAGCTTTTAACCCCTTAATTAAATTTCTTACAGCGGTTTCATCCATGTCTGCTATATAGACATCAAAGATAAATGTTTCATCTTCAGATGAAAATCTCCATGTAGGGCCAGAAACAGCGGAGTCAGAAGATTCTGAGAATAAAACATTTTCTTCGTAATTGTCTAACACGAAAACAATTGCCTTGACGGAATTCATATGAAAAATGCTTCTGTTTTCAACTCCTAAAGTACAGTATATTGTCATATAGTCATCGGGGTTTTGGCTAGGAAGTTTGTCATTAAATGAATGTATAAAAAAGTTTGTTTTATCATATTCATCAGCAAGAACCATTTCTGCTTGTGCTTCGATACTAAAATATGTTGCATCCCAAGTTATACATTGAGCTTCCTTTGGTATTATAATAAGAGGTCTCCATATTTGTGTGTATAAAGTTATTGCTAAGGCGACCATAAATATTATTGAAAAGCTTATTATTATTTTTTTCTTCATATATCTTATCCTTTCAAAAGTAAAGAAATAGTATATCTGTAAGACTTTTAAGGGAGAGGATATCCCAACAATAGTTACTGTGATTTTATTACTGTTTAATATTAACATTTTAATTTTTAATTGTAAATACTTTCTATAAAAAGTTTATAAAGGTTAGTTATGCTTTAAGTTTCAAATATAACAATAAAATTTAGGAGAGGAGATAAAGTGGACAAGTCTAAAATGTTAGAAGTTATTGATGCTAAAAGGGCGTTGTTTGGCATTTTTTTTGTGATATGATGAAATTATAATATTTGTTTTAAAGAAAAAAGGACCTAAAAGGAGATGCTTAGACAATGAATATCGGAATATTTTCTAGAACTTTTGAAACAGCAGACTTAGAGGAAACTTACAAGAGAATGATTGAACATGACATATACCATGCACAGTTTAACTTATCAAATGCTGGGATGCCAACTTTGCCAGAATATTTAGATGAAGAAAAAATAGAAGAGATTAAGAATATAACAGATGGTTACAATATAAAGTTAGAGGCCTTATCTGGGACTTTTAATATGATTGACCCAGATGAAGATGCTAGAAAAAGGGGATGTAGCCAATTTGAAATTCAGTGTAAAATTGCTAGAATGCTTGGTATTCCTATGGTCTCACTATGCACTGGTAGCAAGAATCTAGATGATAAATGGCTTTGGCATGATGATAATCTAAAACAATCTTCATGGGATGATTTGTTGCGTTCCACAGAAATAATATTAAAACATGCTCAAGATAATAATATTATTTTGGGTGTTGAGCCAGAGATAGGTAACATTATCAATACTCCAATTATGGCTCGTAAGTATCTAGATAAGATAGGAAGCCCTAATATAAAAATTATTATGGACGGAGCAAATATATTTCTTAAAGATCAAGTAGAAGACATGAAAAACGTATTAAAGGAAGCCTTTGAGATTCTTGGAAAGGATATAGTCTCAGCTCATGCAAAGGATTTCTATTATGATGAAGATATTGAATTTGTGGCAGCAGGACAAGGGAGTCTTGATTTCGATTATTACCTTACACTTTTAAAAGAAGTTGATTATAAGGGAACTTTAATTATGCATGGTCTAACTGAAAAAGAAGTTTCTATGAGTAAGATATTTTTAAAAGAAAAAATAAAGGCAAACAAACTTTAAAGTATTTTGCAAGGTTAATAAAAAATTAGTGTATAAGTTTATGAGGGTTTGGAAGGGAGGCTAAGACTTGAAAGACCAGAAAATAATTGATTTGATTATAGAGGGAAATGAAGAAGGTTTTACTAAACTAGCAAACAAATATGAGAAGTTATTATTTTATATAGCAAAAGGTATTCTTGGCAATCGAATAGAAGATATTGAAGAATGCGTTAATGATACCTATTTAAAGTTGTGGAACAATATAGAAAAGTACGATAGCGATAGAGCTTCCTTAAAGACATATTTAAAAATAATTGTAAGAAACACTGCAATCAATAAATTACGAGATTTAAGTAGGCATGAGAACAATCAGATATCAGATGATATAACTGATATTGCAAAGTATTATATAGATAACAATCAAAGTGTTGAGGACCAAGTCTTTAGCAAAGAAAACTTGAAAAAGTTAAATGCACTAATTAAGGATTTGAAGGCAAAAGACCAAGAAATCATTATTAGAAAATATTTTTATTTGCAATCATCTAAAAATATAGCAAAGAGAATGAACATGACGGTTTCAGCAGTAGATAGTAGGACATCACGAGCAAGGAAGAACTTACAGAAGGAATTTGAAAAAGAAGAAGAGTTTATTATTTAGAAAGGATGATAACATGAACGAAGTAAAATTAATTGATATGATGTCATATTTAGACCCAGACCTACTAGAAGATGATTATATTGAGAATGATATTAACAAGTTTAAAAGGTTATTTAATCAATTAAGAGATAATGATTCAGCTATGCCCTTTAATCTAGGAGTACGTACCCTAATAAAAGTTATAACAATTTTCATAGCAGCTATACTTTTGTTAATAGGTATAGTGGTGTTTATTGTCAAGAAAAAGAAAGGCTTTAAACTGAAAAAAAAGGCCCCAAAGATAGGCAAAAAGATATTCAACTTTGCTACAAATTAAAATTATAAATGATAAAAGGAGAAAAGAAAAATGTTAGAAAAACTTAAACCAATGATCGCAGAGCAACTAAGTATAGAGGAAAGCGAGATTAATTTAACATCTTCATTCAAAAATGATTTAGGAGCAGACTCATTAGATTTATTTGAAATGGTTATGGAGATTGAAGATCAATTTGATATTGAAATACCAACTGAAGAGTTAGAGAACATGGATACTGTGGAAGACATTATTAAACATTTAAAAAAAGAAGGAATTGAATAATTTATGAAAAGTAAGATATGTGATTTGCTTGATATAGAGTTTCCTATTATTCAAGGGGGAATGGCATGGGTTGCGGAACATAATTTAGCAGCAGCAGTTTCTAATGCAGGTGGATTGGGTATTATTGCTGCAGGCAATGCCCCTATATCTGTAGTAAGAGAAGAAATTAGAAAAACAAAGGAATTAACAGACAAAGCTTTTGGAGTGAATATCATGTTGATTTCACCAAATGCAGCTGATGTTGCCCAGTTAGTTATAGAAGAGGGCGTTAAAGTAGTAACAACAGGAGCAGGAAGTCCAGAGAAGTTCATTCCAATGTGGAAGGATGCAGGTATAAAGGTTATTCCGGTTATTGCTTCTGTTGCTTTTGCAAAGCGAATGGAAAGAAGTGGGGCAGATGCAATTATAGCAGAAGGATATGAGGCAGGTGGTCATATAGGTGAACTTACAACTATGACCTTAACACCTCAAGTTGTAGATGCTGTTAATATTCCAGTAATTGCAGCTGGAGGTATTGGAGATGGAAGAGGGCTTGCTGCTGTAATGGCATTAGGAGCAAGTGGAGCACAAATAGGAACTAGATTTGTGCTAGCCAAAGAATCTATTGTTCATGAAAACTATAAGAATTGCATAATAAATTCAAAAGATATAGATTCTGTCGTAACAGGAAGGACTACTGGTCATCCTGTACGTGGCTTGCGAAATAACATGACTAGAAAGTATCTACAAATGGAAAAGGAAGGAACTAGTTTTGAGGAACTAGAGACTCTTACCATAGGGAAGCTAAGAGATGCAGTAGTTGATGGCGATGTGAAAAATGGTACTGTTATGGCAGGTCAAATTTCGGGATTAATTAAGAAAGAGCAAAGTTGTAAAGAAATAATTGATGAAATTATGCAAAACAAGTGAATATAAGGAGCAAATATAGGATATGACTAAAATTGCATATATATTTCCTGGTCAAGGATCCCAATACATAGGCATGGGAAAAGACTTTTATGATAACTTCCAGGAAAGTAGAATGGTTTTTGAAGAAGCCTCCTCCATATTAGGGATAGATATGAAGGAGCTAATTTTTAAACAAAACGACAGGATAAATATGACGGAATTTACCCAAATATCCCTTGCGGCAACATGTATAGCACAAGCGAAAGTAGTTGAAAAGCTAGGAATTACACCTGATGTTTGTGCAGGACTTAGTTTAGGAGAATATCCTGCACTTATGATTGCAGGGGCAATGTCTTTTGCAGAAGGCATAAGCCTAGTTAAAAAAAGAGGTTTTTATATGGATAATGCACTTCCTGAGGGAATTAGTAAAATGGCAGCAGTAATAGGACTCTCAGGGGAAAAGGTTTTTGAAGTTTGCAATGATACAAAAGGACTTGTAACAGTAGCAAATTATAACTGTCCTGGGCAGGTAGTTATCTCAGGAGAGAATGCAGCAGTAGAGAAGGCAAGTGATAAACTAAAAGAAATTGGAGCTAGAAGAATAGTTCCTTTAAATGTGAGTGGAGCCTTTCATTCGCCCTTACTAAAAGGTGCTGGAGAAAAACTTCTAGAGGAACTAGAGACGGTTTCAATAAAGGATCCAACTATTCCATATGTATCAAATGTAACTGGACAATTAGTTTATGACAAGTCTAATATAAAAGAGCTTTTAAGTAGGCAAGTATACTCTAGTGTTAAGTGGC
>CAZOGN010000055.1:0-11581 GCA_964579655.1 uncultured Lachnospiraceae bacterium | reverse complement strand
TTTACAGTGCCTTTCAGAGTTTTGTTCTCTTTCAACTGTCAAAGACAGGATTATAATATCATTTTTATACATTTAGGTCAATGGGCAATTGCTGGCTGGCACCATAAATTCCTCCTCCACTCGAGCTTCCTGAACTTGCAGGAGGAGGAATTACTTTGCCTACTCTCTACCTAGTAATCTCATCTTAAATGCTATAATTTTATTCATATACTTACTTGTATAAATTATACCAAAAAGCATTATACTTGTTGCAGAACCACTTGTAAATCCAGAAATAGCATCATATGTCGAAATTCCTCTTAAGTCTTGACTTTCTATTATCATATTAATAATAAGTGCTAAAAAACCAACTACAAAAATCCAACGTACCCTTCTTGACATTTTTAGTTTTACTTCATTCTCATAATCTGAAACCTTTAACATTGCCTCTTCTTTTTCCTTATTCACGATATCCTCCTTCTTTTCTCCATCTAATAGTTCCTCTATACTAACATTAAAGAATTTAGCTAGATGAATAACAATATCGAAATCAGGCATATTTGCACCGTTTTCCCATCTAGAAATACTTCGGTTTGACACTCCTAGAGTTTCAGCTAGTTGTTCTTGTGTAAAGCCTTTTTCTTTACGCATGTCTTTTATAAATAGTCCCATTTTGTTTTGATCCATCTTTGGCCTCCTTCTTATAGTTAGCATAATAGCCTTTTAGATTTAAAAAGAACACGACACAAAGCGAGAAAAGGCTTTTTTTCTTGTAGACATTTGTGTCTATTAATTTATTAGCTTATAAAAATGAAGTTACCAGTCCTAACACTAATCCCAAACCTATAAATAACATAGGACTCTTCTTGAATTTAACAATACCTACTAAACCCGCCATAAACAAGAGCACTGTCTGCCAATTTACTAGTGTCTCAGTTGCTAAATTTACAATCACAATTACCATAAGAGCTAATGACCCTGTTGCAACACCTTTTAAAAGTAAGGAAATCCAATTAATTTCTTTAAGGCGATTAAAAACAGGACCAAGTATAAGTATTAATAAAAATGATGGTAAGAAAATTCCTGCAGTTGCAAGTAAGCCACCGGCTAGTCCATGCAGTCTATAGCCAATAAAAGTAGCTGTTGTAAGTACTGGACCTGGTGTAAACTCACCAACTGCTATTGCATCAATCATTTGTGCATCAGTTAAAACACCCAACTTTTCAACAAACTCAGTATGTACAAAGGAAAAGAGAACATAGCCACTACCAAATAATAAGGCCCCTATCTTTAAAAATGTCAAGAATATGATAGTTAGACTAATGGGTTCTACCATTAAAATTTTATTTTTAGATTTTAAAGCTTTTTCCACTCCAAGATAAGCTACTCCTGCAAGCAATAAAACGATAACCTCTTCTAATCCCAGAAGGGTTAATACAATAGCTAATAAAAAAATAATTATTCTTTTTTTATCTTCTATCAAAACCTTGGAAAGCTTAATAAATGCAGCCAATATAATTGCTGTAACAATTGGTTTTAACGCCCCAAATATTGCTTGGATTTGAGAAAGGTCACTATACTTTGAATAAAGCATGGCTACAATCATAACTATAATCATTGCCGGAAAAATAAAGGCAATACCTGCAGCAAATAGCCCTGCAACTCCCGCCCTTTTCCAGCCTATCATTATAGCCATTTCCGTGGAATTTGGGCCTGGAATTAAATTAGTAAAGCCTAGCAAGTCTAAAAACTCCTGCTTACTTAGCCATTTCCGTTTGTCTACAAATTCTTCTTCCATCAAAGCTATATGAGCTGCTGGTCCACCAAAAGCAAATAGACCTAACTTTAGAAAAACAAAAATAATTTCTTTAACCATAATTATTCCTCCAATATATCAGTCACTATTTTCATACTCTTCAATAGCTTTTATAAATCTTTTTCCATATTTCTTAAGTTTAAAATCACCAATACCTGATATACTTAGCATTTCTTCATCATTTTTTGGCTTGACTCGACACATACCTGTTAGAGTTTTGTCATTAAATACTATGTAAGGAGGAACCTTCTCTTCCCTAGCAATTTCTGTTCTTAGACTTCTTAAAACTTCAAATAATTCTTGATCTATATCCACATCTAAATATTCTTTTGAAGCAGTTTTCCTAGTCTTCTTTGGCCTACTTTCTTTTGCTTTTACTTTCTCCTCTTCCTTGGATAACTTCATAATAACAGCTTCTTCACCATGAAAAATAGCTTCTGAGCTATTAGTTAATCTTAAAACTCTATACTTTTCATTGGTCAAATCAAGATAATCACGAACTATCATATGGTTTAGAACTTGTCTTATATAATATGTAGGTTCACTAGCTAAGCTTCCATAATATTCATTGTTAATCATTCCATTTTGCTTGAGTTTAGCAGCCTTACTACCACGAAGAGTATCAACAACTACCACCATACCAAATCTCTGTCCACTACTTTTTACGCATCCAATAAGTTGTTTGGCAATATGACTTACATCTCTATCTTCAAAGATTGTCAAACAGTTCAGGCAATTCCCACAATAACTATCTCCGTATTCCCCAAAGTAACGCAATATATAATCTCTTAAACAATCACAAGTAAAACAATAATAAGTCATTTTCTTTAAACGTTCTCTGTCTCTTTCCTTTACCAACTCCAATGTTCTAAAATCAAGTTCTTCATTATCCTTGTTATTATCAATGAAAAACTGATTGGTCACAACATCTTTCCCGCCATAAAGTAAAATACACTCTGCTGGCTCACCATCACGTCCTGCACGCCCTGCTTCTTGATAATAACTCTCTATATTTTTAGGCATATTATAATGAATAACAAACCTAACATCAGACTTATCAATTCCCATTCCAAATGCATTAGTAGCAACCATGATTAGTTTTTTATCATAAATGAAATCATCTTGATTGTTTCTTCGTTCTTTATCACTCAAACCTGCATGATATCTGGTAACCGAATATCCTTCCCCTTCTAGATTTTCACACACCTCTTCAACTTCCTTGCGGGTTAAGCAATAGATAATTCCACTTTTTCCATTGTTCTCCTTAACATATTGACTTACCACTTCATATTTATCCTTTGGTTTCTTAACAGAAAATGAAAGGTTGCTACGATCAAATCCAGTTAACTTTTTAAATGGATTTTCCAATCTTAATATACTTACTATATCTTCTCTTACTTCTTTAGTTGCAGTTGCAGTAAATGCACTAACAATTGGCCTTCTATTCAACAATTCTATAAAATCTAGTATTTTTAAGTAACTAGGCCTAAAATCCTGTCCCCACTGCGATACGCAATGAGCCTCATCTATGCTTATCATAGAAATATTACTATCGATTGCAAATTCTAGAAACTCTGGACTTGTCAAACGCTCTGGTGCAACATAAATAATCTTATATCTTCCTTCTTTAGCGTAACTAAGGGCTAATTGAAATTGCCTATAAGATAGAGAACTATTGAGATATGCTGCATGTATTCCTGCTTGATTTAGTGCACTAACTTGATCCTTCATTAATGATATTAACGGGGATATCACTAGTGTAATGCCTTCAAGCATAAGAGCGGGAATTTGAAAACACAGAGATTTACCAGCTCCTGTAGGCATAATACCAAGAGCATCCCTACCATTTAGTATATTATCTATAAGTTCTTCTTGTCCTTCGCGAAATTCATCGTAGCCAAAATATTTCTTAAGTATTGTTGTTTTATTGTTCATCTATAACTCTACTTTCTGGGGGCCAGGCACCTTTTTGTTCTATAATATCTTTTGATATTCTATCATGTTCTATGTTATGGACATAATGAGAACAATCTAAATTAATTAACTTTCCGTCTTCGACATCTTTTATGTAATTATTCTGGATACTTCTCCATTCTTCTTCATTCCAGCCAGTTTTCTGTCCATTACTAGAAAACATTAATATTGGAACTCTAGGTATTCCACCTTCTTTGACCTTACTAGCATTTGCCTTGATTTGCTCTACTTCATTTAACATGGGGTTTGTTGCAGTTCTTCTATAGAAAACAACTCTATATAAATCTTTTTCTTCTTCTGTAAGAGTTCCATACTTAATTGCATCGCTTTCTGTAACCCCAGGAATCCATCTAGTTATTCCAACTTTTGCTGCAAATGATGATAGTCTTATCATTGGCATATTTATTTTATAATCTTCATAGGCTTCCGGAGTTGCCATATCAAGACCTATAATCCCAATAACCTCATCTGGATAATTTTGTGCCCAATACAAGGCCTCTATTCCTGACATTGAGTGCGGACATAAAATATATGGTCCAGATACTCCTGCTTTAGATAGAGCCGTTCTAGTTTCAGATAAGATTGTATCAATATCTCTATCTGTGCCAGCAATATCACTAAAGCCGTATCCTGCCTTTTCTACCACTACAATTCTGTATGTATCACTTAGCAAAGAATAAAGAGATTTAAAATCCAAGGTTGGAGATGATGTCCCACCACCAGACATAAAAACCAATGTAGTATCTCCTTGTCCCTCTGTGTAGATATGCATATTATGACCATTTACTTCTACCATTTTCCCAAGAGGCAGGAACATTTTACTTTCTTTACTTAGATGGATTTTATGATTAATAAAGGCAATAATCATAAAAATTATAATTATGGCGATAATTATTCCAATTATATTTCCTATACTTTTAATTGCTTTTTTCATTAGTACCTCCGGTCGTAATTATATTCTTGTGTATTATTGAAATAATAAAACATGATATTATACTAACATATAAGTTTTCATGAGAAAAGAGGAATCATAAATGAAAGTACAAACGCTAATTGGTAAGGAATGGTTCTATAGATTTTATAAGAAGAGCCGATATTCTATAATTAGAAGTGAATTTACTAGTTGGATTAAAAACGCAGAAAGTTATAACAATCAGGCACCGTCTTTTTACGCAATATCTGCATTAATACGGTGCCTGCTATATTTATAATTATTTACGTTCTAGTTGAATACTTTTTTCATTCTTTGCAATAACCATTATTATAATTAAACTTGCTACAAATAAAATACTATGAAACTCAACAGTTAATCCTTTGCCTGTTTTTGGAATTCCTTCTGAGTCATTTGTTATTACCTTTTTTGTTCCACTATCTTCCGTTTTTGTAGCTTCATCATCTCTACCCTCAGGGGCTGTGCCTTCAGGATCTGTGCCTTCCGGATCTGTGCCTTCAGGATCTGCATCTTCACTTGTAGTAGGTGGATTTGCATCATCTTGGTCAGTATCAGGGGTTAAATCACTGCTACTTCCTAAAGGGAATACTAAAGTATCTACATGTCCAGAAGTAACACTTGCTTCTGCTGTTACAACTTGAGCTTCCTCTCCGTCATATGTGGCCGTACCACTAAGTTTTTGATTTCCTACTAACCAAACATATACATTCCCATTTTCATCAGCTGTTGCTGTAAATTCCTTGGTATAATCATCATAATCATCATAGGACATTACAAGGTCAACTTCCTGGTTGGGAAGAAGTCCTTTTAGAGTTGTGCGATACATACGATACATAGGCTCGTATCCATCTAGATTGTATGCTTCTACTTCATCATTAGCGATAGTATTAAAAAGTGTTACTTTATCATCTATGTAAATCTTCGCATCTCCTTCCATACTTATGCTATTAGCAAAAACAGAACCATCTATTAGTGCCAAAAGATCAGAACAAGATATATTACCACCAACATGAAGCTCCGAATCATTAATAATAAATTCCCCTTCTTCAAGTACAATTACATAACTAAATTCTCTACCAGATTCCCATGTTTCTTGCAGAAAATAAGCATCTTCATAATAACCTATCTTTAAATCTCCATCTATCTGAAGTTTTCCACCTCTAAGAGCCAATCCGAGTAATTGCACATCACCCCTTACACTTGCATATAGCGTGGAATTTTGACTATTAGCTTTGTCTCCGGATTGAAGAGTTACAGCTTTAATATCTCCTCCTACTTCAATCTTTCCTCCATTAAGTTCCAAGTTTACTCCTATAATATCTTTTTCTACATAGATGTTACTATCATTTCCTATTGTGAGAATATAGAACCCGTCACTTGGGTCTTTAATTTCTTTAGTACGAAGCTTTCCACCTAATAGTTTCATTTCAAATGGTGCTGGTGCTACAGCAGGCAAATAGTCTTCATGAAGGTATACTCCACCAGTACCCAAATCTAAATCATCAAAATACATCTCTGTAGAATCAAGCACGTATATGTTTTTGTTTATTGCTTGACCTGTCCCTTTTATTGGATTACCTTTGTCTAGGGGATACCATTTTTCACTTTGTTCCCAATCTTCATAAGCCCCATCCCATATGGTGTATTGATCATTCTTAACATATATGTCACCATCATAAGCCTCAAGGCCTTCTGCAGAGACTACCGTAGGCATAAGTGCTAATAGCATACAAAATGTTATTAAACCGCCTATCATATATTTAATCTTATTTCTTATCATTATAAATCCTCCCTTTTTTATATATTGTTTTTTCTTTTTCTCCAAACAATGATTAATATTATTAAAGCTATAAATAAAGTTCCACTTGCAATTACACCATATACCAAGTTTTTATTAGTTATAAATCTAACCCAAAGATTTGTTGTTACATAGAAACCTTTAATTTCCTTAATTGTTTCATGACCTGCTTGATCAGTTGCAACTATTTTTATTGTATGTGCCTTTGTAGAATCTCCTGGAATCTCAAATTCAAAATTTCCAGCTTCAGTAATAATCTTTTCTAGTTCTTCTCCTGACCAGCTCGCATGCTCACTTCCATTAAGATATACTTCTAAAGAAGCAAGTTTCAAGTTATCATTTGCAGATAAGGAAACAAGTAAGTTATCAACTGCGTAAGTTTCATTATCTGAAAGATTAGCAACTATAATGTTAGGTGGTGTACTATCAACAGCAAAACTTATTTGCATGTTTTTTGTATCCAAGGTATTAACAGCAACATTACCCGCTTGATCTTTCGATTCAATTTCTATTCTATATATTCCATCATCTTTGAAGTTTTCTTTAAAAATTGTATAGGTGTACTTATACCAACTTCCATCACCCCCTTCAATATCTATTTTGTAATCTTTATCTTCTGTAAGTATAATAGTCTGGTCATTCTTATAAAGTGTAATTATTATATCTTTAAGTTTATCAGGATTTATTTCTGATATTATAAGATCTTCAGCTTCTGTCACATAACTACCATTAAGCTCCTTCGCTGAATCTTCTAATATATAATTTGAACCAAAACGATTTATGGAAAAGTTAATTGTTTCAGTGGTAGAATTTCCTGCCTTGTCTGTTAATGTAGCTGTAAGTGAATAAATATCATCAATTTCTTTTTTGTTGTCAAAGTTTTTAAAGGTAAATATTTTTCCATTATGAATATCGGAATAAGAACCTTCAATAGCAACTTCATTTCTATTAGCACCAACAAGTGTTATTTTTAACTGATTGTCATCAAAATTAGTATCGGAACAAGTAATCACAGGTATTACTACTCCACTATTGGCCGAGTTATTATTTACACCAGTTATTTTTAATGATGGTTTTGTCTTGTCTACATAAAAAGTCTGCTTTTGAAATTTTTCTGCAACATTAGCTGCTTGGTCTGTATATCTAATATCAAATGAATACAATCCATCGTCAACATAGTTGATTGTTGCCGTATGTCTATCTCCATTGGATGACCATCCACTAATTGTAGGTAAGGAGGATGGGCGACCATCGTCACTTGCTGTTAAATCTATCTCTACTCCACTGGCGTTAAAGTTGCGTTCAATAATTGTAATTGTAGCTCGACGCCCTTCTTTATAAAAGTTTGTATTTTTTGCTGAATTGTTATCATATGACACATTTATTAGTGGTATCGTCTTGTCAATTGTAAATTCTTCTCCTGCAACAGTAGAAGATGCATAATTTATCTGTCTACATACATTGCCAGCAAGGTCTGTATAGCCTATATCAAAGCTATAATCTCCATCTGCTGAATAAGTAATGTTAGCAGTCCATCTAGTGTCATCTAGATTTCCTGAACCGTCTGATTTTCTCCAAGCAGACACAGTTGGAGTAGTACCATTACGATTTGTTATATTTATGTTAACATCATCTGGATTAAAATTACGTTCTGTAACAACAATAGTTGCAGTTCTATTATCCTTGAAAAACGTATTGTTTTCAGGATTATTATTATCATATGAAATATTAATTCTTGGAGCAGTAGTGTCAATCTTTATTGAATTGCTTTTATCAGAGCTGTTTAGTGAATTATCTACTGCAGTTACAACTATCTCAATGTCATTACTATTATTTAAACTACTATCGACTATAATTGAACCATTATAGTTCTTAACTAAGTCAGATTGTTTAGGGTTTTTATTGTTAAATGTAAACAAAGTTCCACTTTGTGTAGGCCTTGTTTGGCTAACTGCCTTGTTATATACTTCATATGAAACTTCCTTCAGTCCAGAATAAGTGCCACCCTTTATAGGGTCCTCAACCTCTATAGAAACCCTAACATCTCCTTTATAAATTCCATTGATAGGTTGCTGGGGTCTTAGAGTTATTTCAGGAGCTATAGTCTCAGTCACAGGCCTAGTATTGTCTACAATTAAACCATTAGTGCTAATATAAGTATAATTACCAGCCTTGTCAGTAATCTTAAGGTAAACTGTAAATTGTTCGTTACTTGAGACTTCAAAGCCCTTAAAGTTAGACCATGTTTTAATATTATCAAGTTCTTTGACTGTAAGTGCCTTAGTCGCATCCTTTGCATTTTTTGAAACATGCTTATAGTACTCAACTTTTGCAATTGGCGATGTTATATCACTACTTGTTGACGATATGGCAATCTTCTTATTAGACCAATATCCAAATCTTAATGAATTACATAATTTGTCCCATTCTTCAGTTCGCCCTTCTGCTGAAACAGCCTTAATCATTCCTGTTGGAGCAGTTGTATCTACAGTAAACTTATAAGGTGCTACAGAATTATTAGTCTTTACTGTACTATTTACATTGCCAGCCTTATCTGTATATCCTATTGAGAAATTATAGTTTGCATCTTTATTAAAGCTTATTGTTGCTGTGTGGGTTGATTTATCAGGGTTTGATTTATTAACAACTGTTTTCCAATTACTAATAGTATAAGAATCATTGATACTATTCCCCTTTAAATCCTTTGCAATAATTTTTATTCCCTTTGTAGCATCATTTTGGTCAAAGTGATTGGGTCTTTCTGTAATTGTCACGGTTGCTGTTCGCTTAGCAGCAAAATATGAGTTTCCATTATTGTCTTTATTATTATTGTATGTAATATCTATAGAGGGAGCTGTAACATCAATGTCGATTGGATCTGATTTAACTATATTCACATTCCCTGCATTATCCTCAGTTCTTACATATAAGACAACATCACTACTATTATTCTTTGCAGCATCTATTGTAATACTTTTTTTGTACTCTCTTACTAGTTGCTCTTGTGTGGGCTGTTCAAGATTAAATGTGAAAATATTAGCTTCCTGAGTTGGATTATCTTCGTCACCATCTTTTACAACTTTATAATCTACAGTCTTTATACCTGAATAAGGTACTTTGTCAGTCACTTGAATATTAACATTGACATCCTTGTTATATATGTTGTTAGTATTTGGCTTATCAAAAGCTAATTCAATCTCACTTGCAACATTATCTACTATATATCCATCTGTACTTATATATGTATAATTTCCTGCATAATCACTAATTTTTAAGTAAATTACAAATTGCTCATTAGGTTCTACACTCATAATCTTAAATTCTTCATTTGTATCTACTTTTTCATCATTAATCTTATTGAATAACTGTTTTTCTGCAATCTCATCTAGTTCTTCCTTAGACATTGCTTTAGAATTATCTGTTTTGTAATACTCAACAATAATAGGGCTTATATCATCTTGTGCTGTTGCAGAAACAGCAAATTGTTTATTGCTGTAGGAAGCAAATGTCAATATTTCAAGAAGTTTATTAAATGTATTTTTGATAGTAGAATCTTCTTGACTTGGATCAACTACAGTAATACTACCTGTTGGGGCCTTTCTGTCAATAATAAAATCAAAAGGTGTATAACTATCAGACTTTAATTCTTCCATGCTATTATTTGCTTTATTTGTATAATCTATGCTTAGTATGTAATTTGCATCAGCATCAAATGTTATTTTAGCAATATGAATATCTTCATTGTTATCATTCTTACTATGAGTCCAATCACTTATCATATCATTTATATCTATATCTATTGGATCGCCTGACGAATCAATAGCATCTATATCAATTCCTTCTATAAGCTTTTCTCCATCAAATGCTGTTGCTCTATCTTTTACACTAATTGTAGCTACTCTTTTTTCATTATAATAGCCCTTACCATCTACAATCTTATTAGCTTCATTATTGTCAAATTCTATTGATACGGTTGGTTTGTCTATGTTTATCATTAGATTTAATTCACTTGTGCTTTTATTTCCAGCATTATCGAAGACGGTTACCACAAGCTTAATATCATCGGAATTATTTAAGTCTGCATTAACAGCAATAGTACCATCCCAAAAATCTAATGCATCCCCATTATCATTTCCCCTTTTTGAATAAAGAGTTCCTTTTTGAGTTTGTTCTTCATAATTTTCACCCTTTAAAACTTTATAAGTAATCTCCTTAATGCCGGAGCATTCCATGTCTTTATCAATTTTATCATTAACTTGAACTTTAACTACAACATCCTCATTGTATATGTCAACATCTTCCGCTGTAAGAGTTATTTCACTTTCGGTTTTGTCTATTCCCATGCCTTTAGTACGTATGTATGTTGTATTTCCTGCATAGTCCGTGATTCTTGCATAAACTACAAATTCTTCTTCCTCTTTAACTTTAATTTGTTCAGAACTAAATTTACCTTCTTCGAAGTAAGTGTCTAGCTTAGCTACTGTTGGTAAACCTTCATCTGATGTTGGTATATACTTGTAATATTGTATATCGTACAATGGCGACAATTTGTCTTCACCATCAGCATATATAGTAACATCATCATTTTTCCAAAGGCCAAGGGTAAAAATTTTTAAAACTGTATCCACTATTGCATCTAATATGGATTTTTCACCTATATAAATATCTCCTTTAGGTGACTCTGTGTCTATTACAAATGAATATAAATCTTCATTGTCTTCAGAGTCAATCTCTGGATCATTATTAGCTAAATCGGCCTTATTTGTATATTTACCAAATGACCATTTATACTTTGCGCTTTCACTAAATTCAATGGTAGCTGTATAAATATCATCATTTTCATCTTTAACCCAGTCACTAACCATTTTAGATTTTTCTTTGGCTGATATTTCTTGCACTTTACCATCAACTTGATTACTTTTATATATATTAATTGCATCATTAGCAGCGCCTTCGTCAAAAGTATAATCTGCATCTACTATAGTAATGATTGCTGTTCTTTTCTTATTATAGTAGGGTCCATCATCCTTAGATTCAGGATGCTTTTCTCCATCAATTGAAA
>CAZOGN010000054.1:0-12397 GCA_964579655.1 uncultured Lachnospiraceae bacterium | reverse complement strand
ATAAAAAAGCACCCTTCATATGAAAGGTGCAAACAATAAACATAAATATAAACAAAAGCATCTTATGTCAAAATGTTATATTACCTTTCGAATCAGATTAAAATCTTCTTTGTTAGGAATAGATTGTTATACTTCTTTTTTAGAAATAGCTGTCTTTACTTGCACATCTGGCAAGTTACCAAGCTTTCCAGTCAAATCATTTATTTCGTCTAAATCGCCTATTACTACTAATGATATTACGGCAATGCCTTCATTATCTAAAGGTAATCCCAGTCTTCCTTTAATTATCCCCTTGAAACCAGAAACAATAGTGTTGAAATCTTGTTGTGAATTTTTGGAATCCTCTAATATTGCAGTAATTGCTACGATTCTTTTCATAGATGCTCACTCTCCATTAAAGTTATTCTTTTAAAGACTATTATACTCTTCTGACAAGGATGTGTCAATAACTGTATTTATAAGAAATTAACGGTTAAAAACAAAGAAATGTTTTATGCAAAATGAAGAATCGTTTCCTTTTTTGTGGTAAAATAATAATAATTGTGTAATTACATATTACATTACAAAACATCATAGGAGGACTTAATAATGTATTCTATATTACTTATAATTATCTATTTAGCCTTTATTAGCCTTGGACTTCCAGACTCTCTTCTAGGTTCGGGATGGCCAGCAATGCACGGACAACTAGGGGTGGCAGTGTCATATGCAGGAATAGTTACCATGATTATTTCTATTGGCACAATATTATCTAGTCTTATGTCTGATAGATTAACTAGAAAATTTGGTACAGGAATAGTAACATCAGTAAGTATTTTAATGACTGCGGTTGCGATTTTTGGATTTTCATTTTCTAATTCATTTATATTACTTTGCTTGTGGGCTGTACCTTATGGGTTTGGTGCAGGAGCAGTAGACGCAGCTCTAAATAATTATGTTGCCCTTCACTATGCATCTAGGCATATGAGTTGGTTGCACTGTTTTTGGGGGCTAGGAGCTTCAATAAGTCCATATATAATGGGTTATGCACTTACAGGTGGACACGGTTGGGAAAGTGGTTATAAGTTTGTGGGAATTATACAAATTATTTTGACAGTTATTTTATTTATAAGTCTTCCCCTTTGGACAAAGAACAAAGTAAATGCAGCTGATATAGGAAAAGATGCAGCAGCGCTTACCATTAAAGGAGCCCTAAAAATAAAGGGTGTTAAGCATATTCTAATAACTTTCTTTGGATACTGTGCTTTAGAACACACAACAGGTTTGTGGGCTAGTAGTTATTTAGTTGAAGCAAGAGGTATTGACGTGGAAATTGCAGCAAAATTTGCTTCTTTATTTTATATAGGAATAACACTAGGGCGTTTCTTGAGTGGGTTTATATCTGAAAAGTTAGGAGACAAGCTACTTATACGCTATGGAATTATAACAATTATTTTTGGTATCTTTTTAGTTGCCTTACCAATAAAGATTGGTGCTGTAGCCTTAGTAGGATTAATTGTTATAGGCCTAGGATGTGCCCCTGTTTATCCATCTATTATTCATGCTACACCTAGCAATTTTGGAGCAGAAAACTCACAAGCTATTATAGGTATACAAATGGCAAGTGCGTATGCAGGGATTACATTAATGCCACCGATATTTGGCTGGCTTTCAGGTAAAATAGGAATTGGTTTTTATCCTATATATTTATTGATGATTGCACTTATAATGTTATTTATGTCAGAAAGATTGAATAAATTATTGTCAAAAGTATAAGATTAACAAAAAAAGGAGTGAGTTTGAAGAGTGATTGATTTGATTAATGTTACTAAAAGATATGGAAAGGTTGTGGCAAATAAGGATATTCACCTAATGGTACAGCCAGGTGAAATTTCAATTTTAGCCGGACCAAATGGAGCTGGTAAGTCAACTTTGATAAAATGCATTGCTGGACTTTTGAGATTTAAGGGAAAGATATTAATTGAAGGTTATAATAATAAGTCTCTTGAAGCGAAAAGTAAGTTAGGCTATATACCAGAAGTACCAGTTTTGTATGATATGTTAACTGCTTGGGAACATATGGAGTTTATAGGAAGAGCTTATAAGCTAGAAAACTGGAAGAAAAGAGCAGAAGAATTATTTGTACGTTTTGAACTAGATGATAAGAAAAACAAACTAGGAAGTGAACTTTCCAAAGGTATGCAACAAAAAGTCAGTATTTGTTGTGGTTTATTAATAGAGCCTAAAGTAGTTTTGTTTGATGAGCCTTTTGTAGGGCTAGATCCACATGCAATAAAAGAATTAAAAAAGATAATGTTTGAATTAAAAGATAAAGAAACTGCCATATTAATTAGTACTCATATGTTAGATAGTGTTACTGAATTTTGGGATAGTACTAATATAATGATGAATGGGAAAATAGTAGCAAGAAGAACAAGGGAAGATATATCTACTAGCGAAGAAAGCTTAGAAGAATTATTCTTCAAAATTACAGAGGGAGCCAAAAACACAGAATCTGAGGTGGTTAAGTGAAAACGCTAATCTACCTATTATTGACTATAATTAAAAACAAGATTTTAAGTCTGAAAAAAAAGCCGGGATTATTGGTTTTGTATATTATAATCTTTGTATATACGACTTTACTCTTGGTGTTTTCTTCAATGAATAGTAACATTTTAGCAGAGGATCATACATTTTCAAATGTTAGGCTTCTTTATGGAATTTTTGCAGCTATACTATTAATTATTACATATTCTAATGTGTTTACTGGGCTTTCTAGAGGTTCAACTTTATTTGACATGCCTGATATAGGCTTATTATTTCCAGCACCAATTTCTTCAGTTAAAATACTGTTTTACGGAATGATTAAAGGAATGGGAAATGCTTTTTTAACATCTATATTTTTGATATTTCAACTTACTAATATTAAGATGAACTTTAATATAAGTAATGGAGCTATTGTATCCTTATTTTTAATATATGTAATGTCTATATTTTATAATCAATTGCTATCGATGTCAGTTTATATTTTTTCTAATGCTGATAGTACACGAAAAAATATAGTCAAAGTTATTATGGCTATCTTTATTCTATATTTATTTGTAATTATATTTTATCAATATAGACTTAGTGGTGGAGAGCCTCTAGAAGCTGTGAATCAAACCATGGACAGTAAGGGCTTTTGGTTTATGCCGGTTATTGGTTGGTCAGTTATGTTGCTTTCTTCTATAGTTGAAGGAAATTTGCTTTGGTCTATAATACCTATTTTATTGTTTTTTGTTAGTGGAGTAGGAATGGTATATATATTTACAAAAGTAGAAGGTGACTATTATGAAGATGTATTAGTAGGTACCGAGTTTAAACATAATGTAAAAGAAAGAGCTAAAGAAGGAAAAACCGTTAATAATAAAAAAGCAAAAGTCAGGAAAGATGATTTGGCCCTTCGTGGAGGTATAGGAGCAACAAGCTTGTTTTTTAAAGACTTAAGAGAAAGACAGCGTCTTAGTCGAGTTCCTTTTGTAGATAGTTTTACTTTAATTGTTGCTATGGCAACAGGGATTGTTGTTTACTTTTCTAAAAATGATTTTTCTATTTATTTTGTACTCGGATTTTTAATATATTTACAGCTTTTTATGGCAACTGCAGGGTCTCTTTCCCAGGAGTTGCGTAAACCATATATTTATTTAATTCCTGCTAAGTCGCTTAATAAATTAGTATTTGCATCTATGAGCAGCATTGTAAAACCGGCTATTGATGGAATTATTATCTTTACCATAGCCAGCATTGTAGGTAAGACTTCAATACTTTTAAGTTTTTTCCTTGTACTAGCATATGTGGCATCAAGTGCTATGTTTGTTAGTTACACTTTACTATTACAAAGAATTTTTGGTTCTCAACCTAATCAAATAGTTAAGGGTATAGTAGGTGTGTTCTTGTATTTGCTTGTTTTAGGTCCAGGCATTGCACTAACTGTAATTACTATATTGGCCCTTCCTAGTCCTTTGAAGTTTTTAGGAACTTTGCCATTCACATTATATAGTATAACTTTTTCTGTTATCATCTTTGCTATATGTGGCAATTTAATTGATAAATCAGAAATGGTAACTTGATAGCTATAGGCTTAAATTTAAAAAATAAAGTTAAAATGTTGACAGAACTAGCTCTAAAGTATAAAATTGATAATAAAGTTTAAGACTTTAATTTGAAGAAGTACAAATAATGTTAAAAAAGTGATAAGAAGAAAAGGAGCTAATAAAAGTGAAGAACGATTCTTATAATGCATATCATGCAGCACAAACTCAGTTTGATAATGTTGCAGATCAACTTAATTTAGAACAATCTATTAGACAACTACTAAGACAGCCAAGCAGAGAGTACCATTTTACAATTCCAGTAAAAATGGATGATGGAACAACAAATATTTATAATGCCTATAGAGTTCAGCATAATGATGCTCGTGGTCCAGCTAAAGGAGGAATTCGTTTTCATCCTGATGAAACGGTTGATACAATTAAAGCTTTATCCTTATGGATGACATGGAAAACAGCAGTAGTAGATATCCCTTTAGGTGGTGGAAAGGGAGGAATAGTATGTGATCCTCGCGAGATGTCACAGGCGGAACAAGAAAGATTGTGTAGAGGGTATATTAGGCAGATAGCGAAAAACATAGGTCCTGTACAAGATGTACCAGCTCCTGATGTTATGTCAAATGCACAACATATGCTTTGGATGATGGATGAATATGAAGCAATACATGGTGGATTATATCCTGGCGCAATTACTGGTAAACCAGTTGGAATGGGTGGTTCTCTTGGTAGAACAGAAGCTACTGGTTATGGAGTTATATATTGCTTAAGAGAAGCACTTAAAAACCTTAATATCGATATAAAAACTACATCTGTAAGTATTCAAGGATTTGGTAATGTTGCGGAATATGCAGCAAGACTTTACAGTCAATTAGGTGGTAAGGTTGTAGCTATATCTTGTTGGGATAATACAGATAAAAAATCATATACTTATCAAAACCTTGATGGAATTGATATTGACAAGATGGCAGGAATTAAAGATTCATATGGAACAATTGATCAAGACAAGGCTCTTGCTCTTGGATGTAAACAATTAGATGGTGATGCTTGGCTTTCACAAGATGTTGATATATTAATACCAGCAGCTCTTGAAAATCAAATCAACCCAGATAATTTTTCAAAAATTAGTTCTCAAGTTAAGGTTCTATGTGAGGCAGCTAATGGTCCTACAACTCCAGAGACAGACCCACTTATTAAAGAAAGAGGAATCTATCTAATTCCGGACTTTTTATGTAATGCAGGTGGAGTAACTTGTAGTTATTTTGAACAAGTTCAATGCAATCAAAATTATTTCTGGTCTAAGGAAGAAGTTTTAGAGAAACTTGATTTTAAAATGACAACTGCATTTCATGGAGTTTCTGATCTTGCAGTGGAGAATGACTTATACATGAGAGACGCTGCTTATGTAATAGCTATAAAGCGTGTTGCTGAGGCAGTTAAACTTCGCGGATGGGTGTAATGTGATGTGTCAGGGGGACGTTTCATTTAACACACAAACTTGTTTGTGTGTTAAATGAAACGTCCCCCTGACACACGCCTACCTAAAATCCCTCTTATCTATAACCTTCGTAACAACCAAGAGCACTATATATATTAAACTAAGGACAGTACAAGATAAAAGAATTAATATTATCCCATTATAAGTTCCTTTAAAATGAGTATATACACTTTTTACTAGGTAGCCAGATATTAAAACTATTAATCCTGGTTTTGCAATTGTGTTTAGGGCATCAAGATTTGCATTTGTGTATTTATATATAATGACGAACTCGAATATTGTCATAAAAAGAAGACTAACTAGTAGGGCAAAAAAATAAGCAGATATACCTTTTCTAGGAGTTAGTAAGAGAATTATTAGTATTCTTATAGACAAACCGGCGACGGAGCTAAAAAAAGATATATGCACTTTGTCTAAGCCGTTTAAGATGCTATTGAATGTTGTACCTATATATAAGAAGGAACAAAGCCAGGCAAAGGTTGTTAAATATCTGCCAGCCAAGTCATTATTATATATAAGAAGTCCAAGCTCCTGGCCAAAGACAAGGAAAATCCCAGTGCTGAGGATGCCAATAAGAAGACTGTATTTTATGGATAAATTAGTTGATCTTTTAATGCTGGCTTTATTGTTTGTAGCAGCGGCTTCTGAAATAGTAGGTAGCAGCAAAACAGATAAAGAATTTGTTATTGTGGATGGAAACATTATAAAGGGCTTTACCATTACATTTATTATTCCGTAGATACTTAAAGCCTCTGTATTACTTAAGCCATATCTTCTAAGCATGCTAGGGATGATTACTGCTTCCACACTAATCAAGATGCTAATTATCAAGCGATTTGATGTTAAAGGAAGGCTCATTTTTAATATGGATTTTGACATATCTCTTGTTTTGTCGGCTTTAATAGTGCTGCGTTTTGCGTTATTAGATATTCGTCTTGTATCATATGTAGTCTTGTAAGAGATAATATTAAAGATGGTAGAGGATATTTCTCCTATAACCAAACCAGCGACTGCTAATTCAGTTGTTAATTGCAAATTGCCATTTCCAAAAAACACTGCAGCAGCATATACTATAGAAATGCGAACTATTTGTTCAAGTAATTGACTCGTTGCAGGTACAGCAGACTTAGTCAAACCATAATAGTAGCCATTAATGCAGGCAGTTGTTCCGCAAAAAGGGAAGACTATAGTCAATATTTTTAAGGAAGAAGCTAGCCTAGGTTCATGAATAATATTAGATGCTATATAATCAGCATTAAAATAAACTATCAAACTCAATATGATTGCTGAACTTATCGACAAAAAAAGACCTATAAACAGAACTCTAGTCACATTTTTATAATTTTTTTTTGCTAATTGTGCAGCAACAAATCTAGATATTGTTGTTTGAATTCCAGTACCGTATATATTATAACAAATACTATATACAGGGAAGATTAATTGATATACGCCAAGCATCTCAGTGCCTAATACATTTGATAAAAATATTTTATAAAAAAACCCAAGTAGACGTGTAATAACACCTACTATGGTTAAAATAGCAGTGCCTTTTAATAAGGTTGATTTGCTCATAAAGACTCCTCAACTAGTCTTATTAGAATATATTCAAAAATTAATAAAGAATAACTAAAAACTAACTTGACAAAATAAAAGTGAAGTGTTAGTATCAATTGTAGCAATCCCCAGTAAATCACTAGGAAATGATTTGGTGGGAATAAGGGGTGATTATAATGAAGTTATCAACAAAGGGAAGATACGGTCTTAGAGCGGTTTTAGACTTGGCCTTGAATGCTAAGGGTGAAGTGGTTCCTTTAAGTGAAATAGCAATAAGACAGAACATTTCCATAAGCTATTTAGAGCAATTAATATCGAAGCTAAGAAGAGCAGGTATAGTAACAAGTATACGTGGAGCTCAAGGTGGCTATCAATTAGCCAGAGATCCTAAAACTTTATCAGTAGGCGAAATACTTCGTACACTTGAAGGGAATTTAGATCCTGTAAACTGTTCGGAAATAACAGGCGAAGGAGATGGCTGTAGTTCTTCGGATAATTGTGTAACGAAGCATGTATGGAAGCGTATCTCTGATAGCATTAGTAGTGCTGTAGATACATTAATGCTTTCCGAATTAATAGAAGAAAGCAATAAGGTTAACCCAGGTACACATGATGAAGAAGAGCTTATAGAAAAACCTATATGTAGATAAGAATAGTAAGTAAGAATTTTTAATTATAAATTAATAGGAGATGACATACATGGATAAGAGAATATATATGGATAATGCAGCCACGACAAAAACAAGACCAGAAGTTGTAGAGGCTATGTTACCATATTTCACAGAGTTTTACGGTAATCCATCAAGCGTATATGACTTGGCTTCCGAAAGCAAAAAAGCAATAGATGAAGCTAGGCAGACTATAGCAGATAGTCTTAATGTTATAACA
The DNA here is from genome assembly GCA_964579655.1 of uncultured Lachnospiraceae bacterium. GTDB lineage: Bacteria > Bacillota > Clostridia > Lachnospirales > Lachnospiraceae > JAAYRG01. Next base: position 4,393 of record CAZOGN010000054.1, on the reverse strand, counting down.
CAAGATATTTATTTTACTGCAAGTGGTTCTGAAGCTGACAATTGGGCAATTAAAGAAACAGTGCAGGCTTATAAAGAAAAAGGGAATCATATAATAACTTCGAAGATAGAACACCACGCAGTTCTTCATACCTGTGAATGGTTAGAAAAGAATGGCTTCGAGGTAACTTATCTTGACGTTGACGAATATGGTGTTGTTAATTTAGAACAGCTAAAGAAAGCAATACGTCCAACTACTATTTTGATTTCTGTAATGTATGCTAATAATGAAATAGGAACAATACAACCAATAAAAGAAATAGGAGAAATTGCAAAAGAAAATAATATTATTTTTCACACAGATGCAGTTCAAGCCTATTGTCAAATTCCTATAGATCCAGAAGAATTGGGTGTTGATTTACTAAGTGCTAGTGCCCATAAGATAAATGGACCAAAAGGTGTTGGTTTTTTATATATAAGAAAAGGATTAAAGCTAAGATCATTAATCCATGGAGGAGCGCAAGAAAGACAGCGTAGGGCAGGTACAGAAAATGTGCCAGGAATTGTGGGCTTTGCTAAGGCAGTAGAAATTGCCCTGGCCACTATGGAAGAACGTACAAGTAGGGAAATTGAACTTAGGGATTATCTAATTAAAAAAGCTATGAAAGAAGTTCCTTATACTAGACTTAATGGACACAGAACAAAACGTTTACCTAACAATGTAAACTTAGGCTTTCAATTTATAGAAGGAGAATCTTTGCTAATCATGTTAGATATGCAAGGAATTGCAGGTTCAAGTGGTTCTGCATGTACTTCGGGAAGTCTAGACCCATCCCATGTCTTGTTGGCTATTGGCCTTCCGCATGAGATAGCACATGGTTCACTAAGATTAACATTAAGTTATGAAAATACTAAAGAAGAGATAGATTATATAGTTGAGAAAATAGTTGAAATAGTTGCAAAACTACGTTCAATGTCTCCACTGTATGAAGATTTTATAAAGAAAAACAATATTAAAATTGCAAGGTAGTTATATTTTAGCCTAACAATTTTCCAAAGACGATTTATTATAAATAGGAGGGAATAAAATGTATACAGAAAAAGTTATGGATCATTTTGCAAATCCACGTAACATGGGTGAAATAGAAGCAGCAAGTGGAGTGGGAACAGTAGGAAACGCAAAGTGTGGCGATATTATGCGTATGTATCTTGATATAGATGAGAATGGAATAATTAATGATGTTAAGTTTAAAACTTTTGGTTGCGGTGCGGCAGTTGCAACTAGCAGTGTTGCTACAGACTTGGTAAAAGGAAAAACTGTAGAAGAAGCACTGGAAGTTACAAATAAATTAGTTGTAGAAAAGTTAGGAGGCCTGCCAAGACAAAAGATGCATTGTTCAATTTTAGCAGAAGAGGCAATCCATGCAGCTTTATGGGATTATGCAGAGAAAAACAATATGAAAATAGAAGGTTTGAAGAAACCAAAGTCAGATATTCATGAAGAAGAGGAAGAAATAGTATATTAATAGATTATAAAAGTCTAACAGGAGGTGGCAGATTGAGTAAAGAAAAAGTAGTTGTAGGTATGTCTGGTGGCGTAGACTCTTCAGTGGCAGCCTACTTACTTTTAAAGGCTGGATATGATGTCATAGGAGTAACCATGCAAATATGGCAAGACGAGGACATAGAAGTTCAATCAGCCAATTCAGGTTGTTGCGGACTAAGCGCCGTAGATGATGCAAGAAGAGTTGCAAATAAATTGGACATTCCCTATTATGTAATGAATTTCAAAAAAGAATTTACGAATTCTGTTATTGATTATTTTGTAGAAGAATACCAAAATGGGTCTACTCCCAATCCGTGTATTGCATGTAATAGATATGTTAAATGGGAATCCTTATTAGACAGGTCCATAGGTATTGGTGCAAAGTATATTGCTACAGGGCATTATGCCAAGGTTACAAAACTAGAAAATGGTAGGTATACACTACAAGAATCTGTTACGGCTGATAAGGATCAGACTTATGCCTTATATAATTTGACCCAAGACCAACTAGCCCAGACACTTATGCCAGTTGGAGAATATACAAAAGATGAGATAAGAGAAATTGCAAAAGAAATCGACCTAAGAATTCATAATAAGCCAGACAGCCAGGAGATTTGTTTTATTCCTGATAACGATTATGCTAAGTTTATAAGTGAATATACCAAGAAGGAACAAGAGGAAGGTAATTTTGTAAACTCTGATGGTCAAGTAATAGGAAGACATAAAGGAATAATCAATTATACAATTGGACAAAGAAGAGGTCTAAACTTAAGTATGGGACATCCCGTATTTGTTCTTGCTATAAGACCAGAAACTAACGAAGTGGTTATTGGTAATTCAGACGAGGTTTATAGTGATAAGCTATATGCGAACAATTTAAACTTTATGTCAATTCCGGATTTAGAAGCTGACATGAAAGTAACCGGCAAAATCCGTTATAGCCACAAAGGCTCAACATGTACAATTCGTAAAGTTGAAGAAGATAAAATTGAATGTATTTTTGATGAACCACAACGTGCCATAACTCCAGGTCAAGCCGTAGTTTTCTATGACAAGGACATTGTAGTTGGTGGTGGAACAATCATGAGGTAGATTTAAATAATATAGGTGCCAAACACCATTAATTAATGGTGTTTGGCACCTATATCTTTAATATTAGTACTGGCAAGTACAGAGTTGTAAGTTTGATAAGTGACAAAGCCGGGTTTACCACCTTTAGGTTTATTAAGGTGTTTTTTTTGTGTGTAATCAATCTCTACTTTGCCGCTATCACGACCTTTAGAGTAGTAAGCAGCAAGTCTTGCAGCCTCATCTTGGCTTGTTTTAGTTATATTCTCCCCAGCAGTTTTTACAATAACATGGGAACCAGCTATACCCTTAGCGTGAAACCACCAATCATTATTAGATGCAAACTTAAAAGTTAATTCGTCATTTTGATAATTATTTTTACCTACATATATATCAAAACCATCTGAAGAAATATAGTGATATGGTTTGCTCTTAGCATTTTTGTTCTGCTTTTTATTTTTCTTAGCTTGAATTCTTCTTTTTACATATCCAAAATCCATAAGCTCTTCTTTTATTTCAGCAAGATCTGACTCACTATCAGCAATCTCTAGGTAAGTTTGTATGGAATCTAGATGTTTTAATTCGTTTTTTGTGTCTTTGATTTGCACGGTTAAAGCCTCAAAAGTTCTCTTTAACTTATTATATCTTTTAAAGTTTTTTTGAGCATTTTCTGGCATAGATAAGTTTGGATCAAGAGGGATTTCTATTTCACTTCCATCATAATAATTGATAGTTGTAAACTTCTTCATTTTTGGATCTATATTATATCCATAGGTGTTGATTAACTCACCATATATACGAAACTTTTCCTTTTTATCCGTGTCTTTATATTGTTTTATTTGTAGATCTAATTTTTTTGAAGTGCGTTCTATAGCATTTGAAACAATCTTTCTAAGATTGGCTGACTTTTGTTTTATTGTGTTGTTTTTTATGCTTGAACCATAGTATAATTCTAAAACTTCTGAAATAGAAGAAAACTCTTTACTTTCATGGTTTTCATATATGCTAAGTAGAAAGCAAGAAAATTCAACTACCTTATCATCTTTATAAATAATATTTGGCTCATAATCCCCCTTGCTTACCCGATTAATAAGATTTTTCAGATTATCAAAAAAAACTTGTTTTTCGTCTTCTGATAATTCACTAGCTGGCAAGGTAGGATCCACAGATGACAGATTACATAATTCGTTGGCCATAAGTGGACTAAAGCCTGTAACAGAAGTATAGATTGCCTTAAATAATGCAAGGGATTTACTAAGGACACCTTCATTAAAGCCATCATAGTCTAATGAAAATGGATTAAGTTTTTTAAGCTGCCCTGGTTGAAAGTATTGTCTTCCTGGTAAGACTTCTCTTATAGAACTAACAGCATGAGAGACTCTTTTAATACTATCTATAATCATATCTTCTTCATTACAAAAAATAATATTACTGTGTCTGCCCATAAGTTCAATAATTAAAAACTTAAAACTTAAGTCACCCAGCTCATCATAATGTTCAATTTTGATTCTAATTATTCTCTCTAGACTCTCTTGAACAACACTTATAATGCGGGCATTATTTATATGCTTTCGCAACAACATACAAAAAGCTGGTGGAGACTGAGGATTTTGTTTGTTTGTATTTGTTAAAGATAGTAGAGGTTGAGAGGGGTCTGCAGACATAAACAACTTATAAGTATTTTTATTGTTATTTATGGAAATCATAAGTTCGTTTTTTTCGGGTTGGTGAATTTTAGATATTCTACCATTCGCCAATTTATCATTTAATTCTTTTGTAAGGTTTGATATCACAAAACCAT
>CAZOGN010000053.1:0-13034 GCA_964579655.1 uncultured Lachnospiraceae bacterium | reverse complement strand
CTTCATAAATTATATATGATAATCAAATTTCTGTAAAGTTTTTCGACTTTTAATTTTTTGATATATTTATAAGGGACTTAGATAACTGTAAGTATTAACAAAGAATAAGAACCCAATTAAAAAATATTATAAAAAATGCATATTTAATGTTGATTTTTTAAAAGTAATATGTTAATATTGTTATTGTAAACGTTACCGGTAAGGTTACCGAGAACGTTTACAATAAAACATCATATATAAAGAAATAGTCCAGAAACACTATTTCGGGATTGAAGGAGAGGTAAAGATATGAAAAAAAGAACTAAGTTATTGGTATTTTTATTTGCAATGTTATTAGTTGTTGCATCCTTAACTGCATGTGGTAATGACGATGATACTGATACTAATAAGGAAGCAGATACAACAGATGAAGCTAAAGAAGGCGATGAAGACAAGACTGAATCAGCTGATGAAATTTACTTTTTAAACTTTAAACCAGAGATTGCTGAAGTTTATGACAAAGTTGCTGCTGATTATGAGGAAGAAACAGGAGTTAAAGTTAAGGTTGTAACTGCTGCAAGCGGTACATATGAGCAAACATTAAAATCCGAGATTGCTAAGTCAGATCCACCAACTATTTTCCAAATCAATGGACCAGTTGGATACCAATCATGGAAAGATTATACCTTAGATTTAAAGTCTACGGATCTTTATAGTTACTTATCAGATCCAGGTTTAGCTGTTACTTCAGATGATGGAGTATATGGTATTCCATACGTAGTTGAAGGATATGGAATTATTTACAATAATGCTATAATGGATAAATATTTTGCACTAGAAGATAGAGCTACAGAAGTTGCTTCTATGGATGAAATAAACAATTTTGAGACTTTAAAAGCTGTTGTAGAAGATATGCAAGCTAACAAAGATGATCTTGGTATTGAAGGAGTATTTGCATCTACATCTATGGGACCTGGTGAACAGTGGAGATGGCAAACACATACTGCTAACATGCCATTATTTTATGAATTTTCAGATAAGGCTGGGGATGGAGATCCAATTATGGCTGGTTTAGATTCAGCAGAAATTGATTTTTCATATGCAGCAAACTTTAAAAATATCTTTGACCTTTATATTAACAATTCATCTACAGAAAAAGGTCTATTAGGAAGTAAGACAACTGATGATGCTATGGCTGATTTTGCACTTGGAAAAGCAGCTATGGTTCAAAATGGCAACTGGGCTTGGGGTCAAGTTAATGAAGTTGATGGTAACGTTGTAGTTGAAGACGATATTAAATACTTACCAATCTACACTGGCGTAACTGGTGAAGAAAACCAAGGTCTATGCATTGGTACAGAAAACTATTTTTCAGTTAACAGTCAAGCTGATGAAGCAAAACAAAAAGCTTCTATAGAATTTTTAGAATGGTTATTTACAAGTGATACAGGTAAAAAATATGTTGTTGAAGAATTAGGATTTATTGCACCATTTAATACTTTTACTGATGATGAAAAGCCAGAAGATCCATTAGCAAAAGAAGTATTAGCTTGGATGGAAAAAGGCGTAAACTCTGTTCCTTGGACATTTGCAACATTCCCAAGTGAAGACTTTAAAAATGACTTTGGTGATGCTCTATTAGAGTACATTAATGGAAACATGGAATGGTCTGAAGTAGAAACAATAGTTAAAGATTCTTGGGCAAGTGAATATAGCAAGTAATTAAACAAGTAATTAATAATTAAATATAATAAAATTCATGACAAGTTTTATCCTTGTCATGAATTTTATAAGTATAATACTATATATTAGTTCATGACTCACACAGAGTGTAAAGCAAGCTTTTATATGTTATACTTTAATAAAACACTCGAGAGGAGAAAATGATATGACAAAAAACTATAAAAGATATTTTCCCTTATTTGTTTTGCCCACACTATTAGCCTTTTTAATAGTTTTCTTTATCCCATTTTTGCTGGGTATTATTTTGTCATTTACGGAATTTACAACAGTAACCAATGCAACATTTGTTGGACTAGATAATTATATCAAAGCATTTTCAGACGCAGACTTCTTAAATGCCCTCTGGTTTACATTTGGGTTTGTTATTGTGTCGATAATAACGGTGAATGTTTTTGCCTTTCTTTTTGCCTTATTATTAACTAGGAAGATAAAAGGGACTAATATTTTTCGTACAGTGTTTTTTATGCCTAATTTAATTGGAGGTATAGTTCTTGGCTACATATGGCAGTTGATTTTAAATGGCGCCTTGTATCCATTTGGTATGACTATTACTAACAAACCAGAGTTTGGATTCTGGGGCTTGATTATTATGATGAATTGGCAAATGATAGGGTATATGATGGTTATTTATATAGCAGGAATTCAAAATGTTTCACAAGAAGTTAATGAGGCAGCTAAGATAGATGGAGCTAATGGTTTACAAACACTAACAAGGATAACAATTCCATTAGTGGCACCGTCATTTACTATATGCTTGTTTTTAACTATGTCTAATGCTTTCAAGTTGTTTGATCAGAATCTAGCCTTAACAGCTGGAGCGCCATCAAAGAAGACAGCTATGTTAGCGCTTGATATATATAATACTTTTTATGGCAAGGTAGGTTCAGAAGGGATTGGCCAGGCAAAAGCAGTAATATTTACAATTATTGTGGCTGTTATTGCTATAATCCAACTTAGAGCTACAAGGACTAAGGAGGTAGAAAACTAATGGTAGAAAACTATAAAGTAAAAACAAAAGTTAGTCAAAAGATTATATTTATCGCCTTATGCTTGCTTGCTCTATTGTTTATAGCTCCTATTGTTATTGTGATCTTTAATTCTTTTAAAGGAAAGTTTTTTATTAGTGATGCACCATTTAAACTTCCTGATAAAGAGACTTTTATAGGACTATCTAACTACATATCAGGTATTGAAAAAATAGGCTTTATACAAGCGTCTGGTTATTCTTTCTTTATTACCATAGGTTCTGTCATAGTAATTTTACTCTTTACTTCAATGGCAGCATGGTTCATAACTAGAGTTAAAACAAAAACTACAAGTTTTCTATATTATTTGTTTACAATTTCAATGATTGTTCCATTTCAAATGGTTATGTTTACAATGACAAAGGTGGTAAATATACTTCATTTGGATAATCCCATAGGAATTATATTTGTTTATCTAGGCTTTGGAGCAGGTTTGTCTGTATTTATGTTTAGTGGTTTTGTTAAGTCTGTCCCTATTGATTTAGAAGAAGCAGCAATGATTGACGGGTGTGGTCCTATAAAAACTTATTTTTTAATAGTTATGCCTGTTCTTAAACCGATTACAGTAACAGTTGCAATTCTAAATACTATGTGGATATGGAATGACTATTTATTACCGTATTTGTTAATTGGTATGGATTATAAAACAATACCTATTGCTATACAATACTTAAAAGGTGGTTATGGCTCAATTGATATGGGCGCAATGATGGCCATGCTTGTTCTTGCAATTATACCTATAATTATTTTTTATGCAACATGTCAAAAATATATTATTGAAGGTGTTGTAGCTGGAGCAGTCAAGGGTTAAAAATATAACATTAAGGATGTGACATTATGCGTGCAAGCGGGGTACTATTACCTATTGCAAGTTTACCTTCAAAGTACGGGATTGGCTCTTTTTCAGAAAACGCATATAAATTTATAGATCAATTAAAAGCAGGGGGACAGCAGTATTGGCAGATACTACCTATTGGGCCAACTGGATTTGGAGATTCTCCTTACCAATCTTTTTCAACATTTGCAGGAAACCCATATTTTATTGATCTTGATCAACTTATAGAAGATGGTTTACTTACAAAAAGAGAGTGTGAAGAGTGTGACTTTGGCAATGATTCAAGAGTAATTAATTATGAAAAAGTATATTTAAATAGATTCCCAATTTTAAGAAAAGCTTATAAGAGAAGCAACTGTACTTCTAATCCCGAATTTAATATGTTTGTTAAGGAAAATGATTTTTGGTTAGAAGATTATGCCTTATATATGGCAATCAAAGATTCATATAAGGGACTAAGTTGGATTGAATGGGATAAGGATATTAGATTAAGAAAAAAAGAAGCTATAGTAGAATATAGAACAAAACTTAGTGATGATGTTGAGTTTTATAAGTTCATACAATATGTATTTTTAAAACACTGGAATAAATTAAAGAAATATGCCAATAAAAATGGAATAAAAATCATAGGTGACATCCCAATATATGTTGCATTTGATAGTGCAGATACTTGGGCAAATCCTGAATTATTTCAATTTGATGATAAGCTTGAACCAATAGCAGTTTCAGGCTGTCCACCAGATGGATTTGCAAAAGATGGCCAACTATGGGGGAATCCACTTTACCGTTGGGAAGTTCATAAGGAAACAGGATATGAGTGGTGGATTAATCGAATTGAATATTCTTTTATATGGTACGATGTACTTAGAGTTGATCATTTTAAAGGATTTGATGAATATTATTCTATTCCATATGGACATGAGACCGCTCGAAGTGGCCAGTGGAAAAAAGGTCCTGGGATTGATTTTTTCAAAACAGTTCAGAGGCGTTTAGGTAAGTTAAATATTATAGCTGAGGACTTAGGTTTTATTACAGATAGTGTAAAAAAATTATTAAAGAAAACCAATTTTCCTGGAATGAAGGTAGTACAATTTGCTTTTGATTCTCGTGATGAGAATGAAAGTGATTACTTACCACATAATTATGAAAAAAATTGCATTGTATATACAGGTACCCATGATAATGATACAACTAAGGGATGGGTTGAAAATGTTTCAGAAGATGATTTGGAATATATCTTAGCTTATCTTAATAAATCAAAGGAAGACTTAAAAGATATTCACCTGGATATGATTAGACTTGCTCAAGCAAGTGTCGCTAATTATTGCATTATACCAATTCAAGACTATCTAGGATTAGGCACTGAAGCTAGAATCAATGTACCATCTACTGTTGGGACAAACTGGACATGGAGACTACTAGAAGATGAAGTTACTGAAGAATTAATAAATAAGATTAGAAAGATTACTAAGTTATATGGTCGAATTTAGTGTATAATATAGTTAGCTTATTTTTGGCATATTAGGTATATAAATATATAGTATTATAAAGGATGATAAGATTATGGAAGTAATAACAATAAAAGATATAGCTAAGATTTGTGATGTAGGTGTTAGTACAGTATCTAGAGCTATTAATAATCATCCTGATATTAATGAAGACACAAAAGCTAGTATCATGAAGGTTATTGAAATGTATAACTATATACCTAATAATAGTGCCCGTAATTTAAAGCGATTAGAATCTAATACAATAGCAGTTTTAATCAAGGGAATTACCAATACATTTTTCAATTCAATGTTAAAGGTTATAGAAAAAGAAATTCAAGACAAGAAATACTCTTTTCTTTTACATAGAGTTGAAGAACATGAAAATGAAATTGATGTGGCTATAGCATTAGAAAAAGAAAAAAAGCTAAAGGGAATTATATTTCTTGGAGGGTATTTTGTTCATTCACAAGAAAAACTTAAGCAGTTAAACGTTCCTTTTATATTAACTTCTGGAGCCATTGCAGACACTAATGAGGTGGAGAACTTTTCAATAATTTCCGTTGATAATGTTAAGGAAAGTTATAAGATGGTTAATTATTTGTGTGAGTTAGGACATGAAAGGATTGCAATTATTACTGCTCCTCCAAGTGAAGAAAACCTTGGAAAACTTAGGTTAGAAGGTTATAAAAAAGCATTGAAAGAGAATGGAATTAATGAGGATAAGAATTTAATTAGATATTTAATAGATGATTCTATTGAGACATATTCTATGAATTATGGCTATGAGACAACTAAAGAGTTGCTTGAATCAGGAGTAGAATTCACATCTTTATTTGCAATTGCAGATAGTATCGCAGTTGGTGCATCTAAGGCAATATTTGAACATGGAAAGCAAATCCCTGAAGACTACTCAGTAGCTGGTTTTGATGGTACGGATATTACCAGGTACTATCAACCATCTATTACAACAATAAAGCAACCAGCTATAGAAATGGCTGATAAGTCTATTCATGCTTTATTTAATATAATTGATGGAAATATTGAAAAAGATAGTACCATACTGCAAGGTGATCTTGTTATAGGTGGTTCTACAAGAAAAAGAACAAAATAAATTATATAATATCGAAAATTACGCCAAATATTACAGAAATGTTAAATTTGTTAAGAAATATATAAAATTCCTGTTGCAATTTATATAGCCTTTTGTTACAATAACTTTGAAGTAACATATAAGGAGAGCCAAAGAATGAAAATTAAATTAAAATATAAAAAATTAATAATAGTTGCAAGTATGTTTGTTCTAGGAATTGGAACATTAACATTTTCTTTATCTAATAAATCAAAATCAGACAAGGAAGCTGTTGCTGATAGTAAAGATGCAGTAGAAATTGATGAAAAAGAACCAGAAAGCCAAGCGGCTTCATTTATTAGCAAAGACGAGAAAGCAACAGGAGTTGAAGAAGGTAAAGAAACTGAAAACTTAGATGAAGATTCATCTCCAGAAGAACTACAATTTAATGAAGATCCAGATCCAACAACAAATGATCTTATTACTCAATATTTAGAAGCAAAGCTTGAACCTAACACCGAATCATTAACACCTTTAGTTGAGGATATATCTACAATTGATATTGATAGCATGGAACGTGAGACAAGCATAATAGAAAAATATGATAATATTGTAACTCATATTATTGATTCTCATAAAGAGGGAACTAGCATTGTATATGTTGAATATAATATCAAGTTTTATGGAATTGAAACTTCAGCACCAGCAGCTACAAGATATATTGTAGTTAAAGAAGCTGATAAGGCTCCTTACATTTATAGTGGAGAAATTGAAGATGATGTTAATACTTTTATAAATCAATTTGAAGAAACAAATACTTATAAAGATTTTGTTGATAATGTTAATGACAAATTGCTTCTTGCCTTAGAGCAAGATACTGCTTTAGCAGAGTTTAATACAAAGCTTAATTCTGGAGAAGAAAGTAGTGAACCCGAATCAGAGACAGAGACAGAACCTATATCAAGTGAAGAGACTCAAGCAACTACAGAAAGTGAGACTCAAGCAGCACAATAATTTTTACTAAGATAAAATATTAATAAGCAATAAAGGCAATCCATGTGTCATATAATTGACTCAGAAGATTGTCTTTTTTTATTATCGGAGAAATATCATATATATAGCTTTGACTTGTACTTTACTTAATGAATTGATATAATAAATCAAATGTTGAGAAATACTTATAAGAGTAAGAAGGTAATTAAATGTCAATAAAGAAAAAGATTATTAACCCTTTTGAAAATAATAATACAATTAGAATAAATAAATATTTAAGTGATTCTGGTGTATGTTCTAGAAGGCAAGCAGACAAGTACATAGAAGACGGTAAGGTCTCTATAGATGGTAAAACTGCAAAGCTTGGTGATCAGGTAAGTAAGAACCAGCAGGTAAGGTTTGCTGGCAAACTGCTTAATTATGTTGAGGAACTTATCCTTATTGCTTTTAATAAGCCAAGGGGTATTGAATGTACAGAAGATAAGAATGTTGAGAATAATATTATTGATTTTATCAATTATGAAAAGAGGATATCCTATATTGGTAGGTTGGATAAAGATTCAGAAGGTTTAATTCTTCTAACGAATGATGGAGACTTAGACCAATTAATCTCCAAAGGTAGCAACTATCATGAAAAGGAATATGTTGTTCAAGTTAACAAAGCAATAACAAGTGATTTTACTAAGAAAATGTCAAGAGGCGTGCCTATATTAGATACAGTTACTAGGCCTTGTACAGTTATTCCAATAGACAAATATACATTTAAAATAATTATAACCCAAGGTCTTAACAGGCAGATTAGAAGAATGTGTGAGTATTTTGGATATAAGGTTACAAAGCTTCGAAGAATAAGAATTATGAATATAACTCTTGGTAATTTACAAGTAGGTACTTATCGTAATGTTACAGAAACAGAATTAGAAAGACTCAAGAGAGATATTCAATAAAATGAAAGGAAATCCAAGTGATTAGAAATCTGAGAGTTTGGAAACGTTTTTTATGAAAAATAAACAAAAAAGAATAAAAGAATTGGTTAATATTTTAAATGAAGCAGCTAAGACTTATTATCAAGAAGATAGAGAGATAATGAGTAATTTTGAATATGATAGTCTTTATGATGAATTAGTTGACTTAGAGAATGAAACGGGTGTTGTTTTATCTAATAGTCCCACAATTCATGTAGGCTATGAGATAATTAGTGAACTCCCGAAGATAGAACATGATATTCCTATGCTTTCATTAGATAAAACAAAAGAAACTGCTGATTTGAGTGCGTGGTTAGATAGCCAAACGGGTTTACTATCTTGGAAGCTTGATGGTCTTACTATAGTTCTAACATATAATAATGGAGAACTAGTAAGGGCAGTAACAAGAGGTAGTGGAGAAATAGGCGAAGTAATTACCAGCAATGCAAAAGTATTTAAAAATCTTCCTCTTAAAATTTCATATAAAGGAGAACTTGTTATAAGAGGAGAAGCAATTATAAGGTATTCTGATTTCCAAAGAATTAATAATGAAATACCTGAAATCGAAGGGAAATATAAGAATCCAAGAAATCTTTCTAGTGGAAGTGTCAGACAACTAAATAATGAAATCACTGCCAAAAGAAATGTGAATTTTTTTGCATTTTCTTTAGTAAGTACAAGTGATGAAATGGATTTTAACAACTCTAGAAAAGAGCAAATAGATTTTTTAGCCAAGCTTGGCTTTGACATAGTTGAATATAAAATCGTAAACAGTGATAATATATCAAAGACTGTAGAGTGGTTTGCCGATAATGTATCTGAAAGTGATCTTCCCTCAGATGGTCTTGTTTTAACTTATAATGATATAGAGTATGGTGGTTCACTTGGCTCAACTGCAAAGTTTCCAAGAGACTCTATAGCATTTAAATGGGAAGATGAAATTAAAGAAACGATATTAAAGGAGATTGAATGGAGTGCTTCTAGGACCGGATTAATTAATCCAATTGCTATATTTGAACCAGTAGAATTAGAAGGAACTACAGTAAGTAGAGCAAGTGTTCATAATATAAGTATTTTGCAGGATTTAGAACTTGGTATTGGAGATACAGTTCAAGTATATAAGGCCAATATGATAATCCCACAAATAGCAGACAACTTGACTCGCAGTGGGACTATAGAGGTTATAGATAAGTGTCCTGTATGCCATGAGAGTACACAAATACAAAAGACTGTTGATGTTAAGGTTTTGTATTGTACTAATAGCGAATGCCCAGCGAAAAAGACTAAGTCTTTTGATCATTTTACAAGTCGTGATGCTATGAATATTGAAGGTTTATCTGAGGCTACTTTAGAAAAGTTTGTAGCTAAAGGGTTTATTAATGAAATAGTAGATATTTTTTATTTGGAAAAATATAAGGATGAAATTATATCGATGGAGGGTTTTGGTGAAAAATCCTATGGAAATTTAATAAATTCTATTAATCTTGCTAGAAAAACAAGTCCTGCTAGATTATTATATAGCTTAGGAATAAAGAATGTTGGACTTTCCACAGCAAGGCTAATCTGCAAGAAATTTGACAATGATTTTGCAAAAGTTAGAAATGCAAGCAAGGATGAGCTTCTTACAATTCCAGGTATAGGAGAAGTAATAGCGGATGTTTTAGTTGGATTTCTAAAGGATACAGACAAGCAAAAGCAAGTAGACAAAATATTAGAGGAAATAGAATTTGAGGTTATTGAAACAAATAAACAACAATTATTAAAAGATAAAAGTATTGTAATTACTGGTTCATTAAATCATTTTGCTAATAGGAATGAACTAAAAGCATTAATTGAAGAATTGGGTGGAAAGGTTATTTCAGCAGTTTCAAGCAAAACTGATTTTTTAATTAATAATGACAAGCAGTCACAATCATCTAAGAATAAGAAAGCAAGAGAACTTGAAATAGAAATCATTTCAGAAGAAGAATTTATGAATTTGATTGATTACAAATTATAATAGGGGTGATAATATGCCGATTAAAGTACAAAGTGAATTACCAGCTAAGAAAATATTAGAAGGTGAAAACATTTTTATTATGGATGAAAATCGTGCTCTTCAACAAGATATTCGTCCTTTGAAAATAGCAATACTTAATTTGATGCCTTTAAAGGAAGATACAGAGGTTCAATTGCTTAGAATCTTATCTAACACGCCACTACAGATTGATACTACTTTTTTAACTACGGCAAGCTATATATCAAAGCATACAAAAAGCAGCCATTTAGACCAATTTTACTATACTTACGAAGATGTAAAGGATGTTAAGTATGATGGTTTAATTATCACTGGTGCTCCAGTAGAACTTATGGAATTTGAAGAAGTTGACTATTGGGATGAACTAGTAAAGATTATGGACTGGGCAAACAAGAACGTAACATCTACTTTATTTATATGCTGGGCTGCTCAGGCAGCGCTCTACCACTATTATGGAATTAATAAAATTCCATTAAAGGAAAAACTATTTGGAATTTATTCTCACAGTGTCCATCATAGGAAGGTGCCACTAGTAAGAGGGTTTGATGATTCCTTTTGTATACCTCATTCAAGACATACTACTGTTGCAAGAGAAGATATAGAAAAAAACCCACAGATAACTATATTATCAGATTCAGAAGAAGCAGGGATCTTTCTAGCAATGGCTGAAGAAGGAAAACAAATCTTTATGTTTGGTCACCCTGAATATGATAGAATGACTCTTGATAAGGAATATAAGAGGGATAAGGCTAAGAATCTGCCAATTGATATACCAGATAACTATTATCCGGATGACAATCCTGAGAATAAGCCAGTAATGACATGGCGAGCACATTCTAATGCTATATATACTAATTGGCTGAACTACTATGTGTATCAGGTGACACCGTATGAGTTGTAGGAGAGTAAATGTTTTTTATGATGCTTAATAGATAATAATTTTTTTGACGGAAAAGAACACTTGTTCTAAGAGGAGAAGTGTGATATAGTTAAAGAGAGAATAAAGATATTCTAAAAAGGATGTGGCAAAATGTATAAATCAGTTGACTTATTTGCGGGTATCGGTGGAATTAGATTGGGATTTGATAATGCTTTTGGACATAATATTAAAAGCGTATTTGTAAGTGAGTGGGATGATAAAGCACAAGAAACATATAGAGCTAATTTTAAAGACACATTTGATATTAAAGGAGATATAACTGAAATATCATCTGAGGATATTCCAGTTCATGATATTTTATTGGCAGGCTTTCCTTGTCAATCATTTTCTTTAGCAGGTTTCAAAAAGGGATTTGAAGATGCAAGAGGTACATTGTTTTTTGATGTGGCACGTATTGCTAAACACCATAAACCTAAAGTGATTTTTTGTGAAAATGTAAAAAACCTTGTCAATCATGATAGAGGTAAAACGTTCAAAACTATAATAAGAATTCTTGAAAATCTTGATTACAAGGTTTTTTCAAAAGTGCTTAATAGTAAACACTTTGGTGTTCCTCAAAACAGAGAAAGAATTTATATAGTGGCATTTAGAAATGATATTGCACCAGAACATTTTGAATTTCCTGAAAAAACAGGAAAAAAGACAACTATAGGCAATATTATGGAAGAAAAAGTAGTTTCAACGAAATATTATTTATCAAATACATATCTTAATACATTAAGAAAACATAGGGCAAGACACGAGAAAAAGGGAAATGGTTTTGGATATCAAATTAGAGATATCAATGACATTGCAGGAACTATAGTGTGTGGGGGAATGGGTAGAGAGAGAAATTTAATTATTGATAATAGATTAACAGATTTTACTCCTGTTACTCATATAAAAGGAGAAGTTAATAGAGAATATGTAAGAAAGATGACGCCTAGGGAATGGGCAAGATTACAAGGTTTTCCTGATACATTTAAGTTACCAGTAGCTGATACTCACTTGTATAAGCAATTTGGAAATACCGTAACCGTTCCTGTAATAGAGGCTATAGCTAATAGAATAAAGGGGGTTCTTATATGCTCAGAGGAAACATTGGAGAGTGGTCAGAAATATATGTATTATTAAAACTTTTAGCTGACGGAAAAGTTTATGCTGCAGATGAAGAACTAACCAAAATTAAAGACACCTATTTTCCTGTTTTAAAAGCTATAAGAGAAGAAACAAATGGAGAGTCCATAGAATATCATACAGGAAATATTGTAAAAATATTTCATAATGGACAAGAGGTGGGATGTATACCAGATTCTATTTTTGAAAAAGAGTCACAAAGTCTTTTAGACAATTTACAGAATAAAAGTAATAGAGGAGCGTTTTCGATTGAGAAGACAGAGAAGTTTATGAATTCTATTCAATGCTTTAAAGTAAAGGCTCCCTCAATTAACAAATCTGATATTATGTTAAATGTTATAGATATTAATACAGGATACAAACCGACAGTAGGATTTAGTATAAAATCCGATTTGGGATCACCACCTACCCTTCTTAATGCAAGTAAATCTACGAACTTTATTTATAAGGTTATTCACCAGAATGATAACATAATTAGAGAAACAAATGATATATTCAAAATCATAAATAATAAAAAGCGTAAAGATATTAGGGGAAGAATATCAAATATATTTGATAATATGGGTACACTTGAATACCATGGTATGCAGAACAAAACCTTTAAAAGCAACTTGATATTGCTTGATAGTAAAATGGATGAAATTTTAGCTCAGAGCTTAATTTATTATTATAGAGATGGAATTAATAGTTGCATTGACATGATCAAAAAACTCGAAGAAACAAATCTTATGAAGTATGGGAATGTTAATGCATACTCTTATAAATTTAAAAAATTCCTGACAGCAGTTGCATTAGGAATGCGTCCAGCAACGGAATGGGATGGAATTGATGAAGCTAGTGGAGGATATATTGTTGTCACAAG
>CAZOGN010000052.1:9937-13411 GCA_964579655.1 uncultured Lachnospiraceae bacterium | reverse complement strand
CTTCTATTATTCAAGTGATTATGATATTATTGAATACGATATTATTAATTTTGACATTATACTATTAGGAGGCTGACATAATGAGTAAAGAATTAGAAAAGAAAAACATATTTAGCAAGATGATTTATCATATGGCTGAGTGTATGAAGTCTATAATACCTGTTTTAGTAGCCAGTGGATTAATGAAAATAATTATCTTATTTTTAGGTTACACATCGCTTTTTGGAGTTTATCCTGATACTAAGGTAATTTTGGAGGCAATTAGTAATGCGCCTTTTTACTTTTTACCAATTCTTGTTGCATATACATCAGCAAAACATTTTAAAACTAATGTAATTTGTGCCATTACAGTTGTTTCAGCCTTGTTAATACCAGAGTTTGTTACAATTATGGAACAAAGTGATCAAGTTCTATTTGCTGGTATACCTGTATATCAATTGACCTACGCTTATACAGTTTTTCCGATTATTATATTAATATATTTAATGAGTTTATGGGAGACTTTCTTACAAAAGAAGTTGAAAGGGATTTGGAATGAATTGTTTTTGCATCTATTAGTAGTCCTTCCTACAGCACTTGTAGGTATAATAATTATTGGACCAATTATGGGGTTAATTAGTGCAGGTGTATTATGGGTAATTTCATGGTTGCAAGTTAATATACCAGTTTTAGCATGGGCAATATTTGGTGCAACTGCTCCTATACAAGTATTAACAGGGACTCATTGGATTTTCATTGCCTTAGCAATTGGTAACTTAGGAGAGTTTGGCTTAGATAATGGATTTATGGTTGGATATTTTATATTGACTATGTCACTTTCTGCTATTGCCTTTGTTGCTCAACTTAGAAGCTTTGATAAAAGCAAAAAGAATAAATATCTTTCTTTTTTAATCACAGTATTTTTTACAGGAACTACAGAACCTGTACTATTTGGAATATGCTTATTTAATAAGGTTGCAATGTTAGCATCAATTATTGCAGGTGCAGTAGCAGGAACCTTTCAAGGTATCGTAAGAATCCATTCATATGTATATGCATTTCCAACCTTAATTTCTTTGCCAATGTTTTATAGTGAAAGTGAACCAAGTAATATATTAAAGGCATTATTAGCAGGAATAATTTCATTTATTGTTGCATTACTAGTTATGCTTTTAAAGTATAAAGATGAGGATAATAAAGAAGAGAACTCCTAATAGTAGCAAACTTAATTTTATGTCCCAATGTACCATTTGTACTAAATGTATGTAACATATCTTGACTTTGATAAAAACAAGATGTATAATAAATTTAAAATGAATAAGCAAGAAAATGAGGGAGTAATAAAATGGATTCTAATTTAGCCTTAAATAGCCTTGTAGAAAGGGACGATATTGATAAGACATCATCTGTTCCTTTATACAGACAATTAGCAACATCAATAATCAGAAAAATGGATCAAGGAATTATTAAGCAAGGAGATATGCTTCCAGGAGAAATATATATTTCTGAGAGACTAGATCTTAGTCGTACGACTGTTAGAAAAACTATGGAGATTCTTGAACAAGAAAGTCGAATTGTACGAAGAAGAGGGAAAGGAACTATTGTTTCCACACCAAAATTAAAAAGAAGTCTTAATAATATGTATAATTTCTCAATGGAAATGAGAATACTAGGCTTACAACCAAAATCAAAGATGATTTCCTTTAGTGAAGTCAATCCTGATCATGTTGTTGCAGAAAAGTTAAAGGTGAGTACACAAGAGTTAGTATACAAAATTGTACGTTTGAGACTAGCAGATAGTAAACCATTATTATTAGAAACAGCATATGTACCAGTAAAGTTTTGCCCAAATTTAAATAAAAATGATATGGGAGATTCTCTATATGCTAAAATTATTGAGTATACTGGAGTTTTACCCCACAAGGCTGTTGAAACTTATGAAGCAATCTTACTTAAAGAAAAATATGCTAACTTATTAGACTGTATACCTAATTCACCAGCCTTTAGAATTAACAGAGTATCAACTAATGAGAATAGTGATATATTTGAATTTACAACTATTCTAGCACCAGGAGACAGAAATAGATATGAAATTACGCTACAAAGAAACAGTGACATGTTTCTTTCAAGAAAATTATAATAAAAATTTACTTAATACAACTTACTAGGAGGGTTTAATATGGTTCGTTCTATTGTACTACATGATGCAAACGACTTGAGGGATTTTATGATGATGTCCATTGAAGCTAAAGGTGATGTAGGAGTACATACAAGGGAAAATCAGATTGCAGATGGAAGGTCAATCCTGGGTTTAATAGCTCTTGATTACTCTAAACCAGTTAAAATTGTTTCAGATGATGAGAATTTTATGAAAAAATTAGATAAATGGGCTGTAGAAGATGATTATTGTTAGAAAGTAAAAAGATATAGTTAAAAAGAGATAAGGATTTTAGAAATCAAAAGACCTTATCTCTTTTTTTTTACTTTTTATTTTAATAAAAACAAGTAAAAAGAATATATTAGTGAGTAGTGTGAAACACTAAATTTGATTAGCATATATGTGGATAAGACAAGGTTTCTATACAATTTATCTGAAAAATCATCAAAACTAAATACAATTACCAATAAAACACACAAAGATTATATAAAAAAATGTTGACACTCTAAAATAAGTGTGATAATATATGTATCATACATTATAAATGTATCATACATTAAAAAGTGTGAGCATTGATTAGAATGAATTAGGAGGATTATTATGGGACCGCGAGTAAAAGGAAAGAGACCAGACTTATTGGCAAAGTCCAAAAGCACAAAAACTCTAGGGATTGCAGGATGGTTAATCGCAATAGTCATAATTGCATCAATTATATCACCAAGCTTCTTGAGAGTAAGCAATCTAATTAATTTAATTAGAATGATATCAATTAACGGAATTATCGCTATTGGTATGACCTTTGTTGTTTTAACAGGTGGGGTTGATTTATCAGTCGGAAGCATTGTTGGTGTTGTGGCTGTATCAAGTGCGATGCTATTGCAAAACGGGATATCAATATTTTTTACAGTAATTATAGCTTTAGCAATAGGAGCAATACTTGGATTAATTAATGGCCTAGGAGTAACAAAAGGTGGATTAGCCCCTTTTATTATGACGTTGGGTACTCAAATGGCACTAGCGGGAATATCTCTATACATGGCAAATGGATCACCACAAAGCTGGAGAAAAACCGGAATTGATTTCAAGTTCTTAGGGCAAGGAAGTATATTTGGAATACCTATACCGGTATATTTATATCTAGCAGTTTTCGTTACAGCATTTTATGTACTTAAATATACTGAATTTGGTCGAAGTGTTTACGCAGTAGGAGATAGTAGAGAAGCAGCAAGACTTTCTGGAATTAACACAAATAGAGTTGAAGCAATGACATTTTTAATCACTGGATTTTTATCCGCCATATCTGCACTTATATTAATTTCTCGTCTTAGTGTAGGAGA
>CAZOGN010000052.1:0-9837 GCA_964579655.1 uncultured Lachnospiraceae bacterium | reverse complement strand
TTTCACAAGGAACGATGAACCATCCTTTCCGTATTGCGATGATTGAAGAAAATGTAGCATATGCAAAAGAACATTATCCAGAGTTTGAAGTAATTGTAACAGATGGACAAAATGAGACAGCAAGACAGGTTCAAGACGTAGAAGATCTATTAGCAAGAGGGATAGACTTACTACTTATTTCTCCACTAACATCAGAAGGTTTAACAGATGTTGTGCAAAAGGTTTTAGATGAAGGAATTCCAGTAGTTGCTCTTGACCGTACTGTTGATACAGAAGTTACTACCTATGTTGGCGCAGAAAACAAACCAATGGGTGTTGCTAGTGCAGATAAATTAGCGGAAATGACAGATGGAAAAGCAAGAATTGTAGAAGTACAAGGAACAGCTGGTACTTCAGCAACAATTGATCGTCATGATGGATTTATTGAACAGATTGATGCAGAATACCCAGAGATGGAGATTATATCTACACAATACTGTGATTATTTAAGAGAAAATGCTATGACATTTATGGAAGATACATTACAAAGATTTGGTCCTGGTGAAATTGATGCAGTATATGCTCATAATGATGAGATGGCCTTAGGTGCTTTAGAAGCAATTAAAGCTGCTGGTCGTCAAGATGAGAATATTATAATCATAGGTATGGATGGAACAGAAGTTGCATTTGAAGCTATAAGAGATGGAGAAATGTCATTTACAGTTGTATATCCTTACTGTGCTCCAGAAGGTATGCAAGCAGCATATGAAATATTAGTAGGCGATGGAGTAGATGCGCGTATTCAGTTAGATACAGCTATAGTTTCAGAAGAAAACATTGATGAGTGGTTAGGAAAAGGTTTATAAAAATAAATTGCAGTGAATAACATAAGGATTAACTATGTTAGTATGGAGGATAGGTGCATATGCTTAAGATGAAGAATATATCAAAATATTTCCCTGGTGTAAAAGCTTTAGATAATGTTTCATTCTCAGTAGAACGAGGAGCAGTCCATGGACTTGTGGGAGAGAATGGTGCAGGTAAATCTACTCTTATGAAAATTCTCTCAGGTGCTTATACATCTGATTGTGGTGAAATAATTGTAGATGGTGAAGAAATAAAGGATGCGACACCAGCCTTAATGATTGAAAAAGGTGTTGCTGTAATATATCAGGAGCTTATGCTTCTATCCCACCGTACTGTTGCGGAAAACATCTACTTAGGACGTTATCCAAAGAATAGATTTGGTAAGATTGATTATAAAAAAATGAATGAAGATGCAGATGCTGTATTGAAGAAATTAGAGTTGGAACTAGATCCTACAGCATATATAAAAGATTTAAGTGTAGCAAAGAGACAGATGGTAGAGATTGCTAAGGCAATGTCTAGAGATGCAAAAATAATAGTTTTAGATGAACCTACCGCCACACTTGGTGATGCGGAGTTGGAAGGTCTTTTTAGAATAGTTAAATCACTATCTAAAAATGGAATTACATTTATATATATATCTCATCGTTTAAAAGAAATCTTTGACTTGTGTACATCATTAACAATTATGAAGGATGGACAATTGGTGGAGAATGGAAAAGTCAGTGATTATGATGAGGAAAAGCTTGTAAATAGAATGGTAGGAAGAGATGTAACTGAGATTTATCCAAAAAGATGTGTGAATTATGGTGATGAAATTTTACGTGTAGAAGGTTTAAAATGCAAGGGTGTTAACGATGTAAGCTTTCAAGTCAAACATGGTGAGATCTTTGGAATTGCAGGCCTTGCTGGTGCCGGAAGGACAGAAATTATTCGTGCCATAATTGGTGCTGACCCAATTGAATCCGGTAAAATAATATATAAGGGTAAGGAAGTAAATTTCAAAAATGTTAGCGAAGGTATTGAAGCTGGTATAGGAATAGTTCCGGAAGAAAGAAAAACACAGGGCTTACTATTAAAGCAAGATGTACAATACAATGTTAACATAACATCTTTAGATAAAGTATCTAATGATTTTGGAAAGATAAGTTTGAAACAAGAAAGGCAAACAGCAGAAAAATATGTTGAAATGTTTCATATTAGGCCAGGCGATCCAAATCTAATAGTTAGTGCTATGAGTGGTGGCAACCAACAAAAGGTTGTTATATCTAAGTGGCTTGCATCAGAATGTAATCTCTTACTTGTTGATGAACCAACAAGAGGAGTTGATGTAGGAGCAAAACAAGAAATCTATAGCATTATTAATGGCTTAGTTGAAAAAGGAATGGCAGTAATTATGGTTTCATCTGAGTTACCAGAATTATTAGGAATGTGTGACCGCATTATGGTTATGAATGAAGGAAATCAAGCTGCAATATTAAATATTTGTGATTGTACTGAAGAAGTACTCATGACTCATGCAGTTTAAATAGAAAGCTAAGATGTGAAAAGTTCTATTATCACATTGCTTATTGATTATGTATTTTCGGTATTCTCAATCAATAAAATACACCCCCTCTCTGAATGCAGAAGTATTTTATTGAGATTATAGATCCCCTTTGAAGAAGTTTGTAATGGTATGTAAGAGTATGAAAGAGTTACTCTTATATACCAGCAGCTTCAAACATGTGTAAATTTACGGGGCCATTAGTAATGGTAACTTGTGATTTTAGAAAGGAGAAATTAATTTGAAAAGTAAAAATTATTTACCTGAGGGCATTAAAAGAGAAAAACGTACTAATTTTTTAAATAATATGATGCGTGGTGTTAAGCCATCTATTTGCGTAGAGCGTGCAAGACTTGTAACAGAAAGCTATAAGGAGACAGAAGCTGCACCTTTTATTATAAGAAGGGCAGAAGCCTTAGCTTATATACTTGATAATATGACTTTGGTAATAGAAGATGAGGAACTAATTGTAGGTAACCATGCTAGTAAATTGCGTTCCGCACCTATATTCCCTGAGTTTGGTTCTTTTGATAAAAAAGAGCTTGATTTAATGCCAGAACGTAAGGTTGATACCCTTCAGATTACAGAAGAAGATAAAAATTATTTACTTGAAGAAATATATCCTTGGTGGAAGAATAAATCCACAGAAGATCGTGCTAAATATTATATAGATAAAGATATTATGGAGATATTAGAATCTCCTTATAGGGTGTTTGACCCAATAAGTCGTACAAGAAGTGGATATGGTCATTATATACCCAATATAGAGAAAATTCTAAAAAATGGTTTTATTGAGGTTGAAAGAGAAGCAAAGGAATATCTAGGAGAACTTTCTAGATTAGACCCTGAATATACAGAAAAACGTCATTTTTATGAAGCTATACTTATTATGACTCAAGCTATTGAAAGATTCTCTAAGCGTTTTGCTGCATTGGCAGAAGATATGGCTAAGAATACCGATGATAAAAGACGTAAAGAAGAATTAATGTTAATTTCAAAAAATTGTAGTAGAGTACCATATTATCCAGCAGAAAACTTCCACGAAGCCTTACAATCATACTGGTTTACTATTCTAATTGATTACTTATCACAAAATGGTTCTGCCATATCAGGAGGAAGATTTGATGAATATATGGCACCATATTATTTTGAAGATATTGAAAAGGGAATTATCGTTAGAGAAGAAGCAAGAGAAATGCTTGAAGCTCTTTGGGTAAAGCATAGTGATATTATAAAAGCAGGTACATTTAATAGTGCAAGAAATAATGGAGGGTTTGCTACAACTGTTCATCTTAACTTGGGTGGTCTTGGAAAAGATGGTCAGGATATCACTAGTGAATTCACATATCTTTGCCTAGATGCTGAATCTAGTGTATTTAATTCAGAACCTAATGTAGGAATTAGACTTCATCCTAAGACTCCTGATGCGCTT
The DNA here is from genome assembly GCA_964579655.1 of uncultured Lachnospiraceae bacterium. Taxonomy (GTDB): domain Bacteria; phylum Bacillota; class Clostridia; order Lachnospirales; family Lachnospiraceae; genus JAAYRG01. The sequence goes on along the minus strand of CAZOGN010000052.1, from coordinate 6,013 downwards.
ATACACAAGGTGCTAGAAATTCTTGTAGACAAAGAAGGTGGAAAACTACCTTTCTACAATGACGCAGCAATTATAGAAGCTCTTTGTGCTGATGGTGCAAGTTTAGAAGATGCCAGAGATTATGGAATTGTAGGATGTGTAGAACCTACACCAAGTGGAAACACTATGGGAATAACTAATGCATGTTACTTTAATATGGCTAAATGTTTGGAACTGGCTTTATTCGATGGTGTATGTCAAAAATCTGGTGTCCAAATGGGACCTAAGACTGGAAATGCAGAAGACTTTACTGATATTTCACAATTATTAGAAGCTTATGAGACTCAAACAGAGTATTTTTGCGATATGATGGTAACTTCAATAAATTCAATTGAGATGTTAATGTCTGAATATGGACAACACATATATTGCTCAATGCTTATAGATGGTTGTTTGGAAAGAGGTAAGGATTCTACTTCTGGAGGCGCAAAATATAATTATACAGGAGTTCAAGGTGTTGGTATTGTTGATGTTGGTGACTCTTTAACTGCCATTAATACATTGGTTTTTGAAGATAAAGTAATTAGTATGAAAGAACTTTTAACTGCACTTAATGTAGACTTTGAAGGTCATGAAGTACTACAACAAAGGTTAATACACAAGGCAGATAAGTATGGAAATGATATTGAAGAAGCTGATGAGATGGTTGCTTATGTGGCTAGACATTATTGTGAGTATTTTAAAGGTAAAGAGAACTTTAGGGGAGGACAATTCCGTCCTGGATTATTCTGTTTATCTTCCAATACGCCATTAGGTCGTCAAGTTAGTGCAACACCAAATGGTAGGAACTCGGGAACCCCTCTAGCAGATGGAGGCGTATCTCCAAAGCACGGAATGGATGTTAACGGACCAACAGCAGCAGCAAAGTCGGTTGCTAGACTAGATCAAACTCTTGCTGTAAATGGTACTAATTTCAATCTTAAATTTTTACCTAGTACATTAAAAACTGTGGATGACCGTCAGAAATTAATTGATTTGATTCGTTCTTTCTTTTCGATGGACGCATTTCATATTCAGTTTAATATATTACGACCAGAAACATTAATTGATGCACAAAAGCATCCTGAAAATTATAGAAGTTTAGTTGTAAGAGTAGCTGGATACAGTGCTTTTTTCGTTGAATTAGATGCTGATATTCAAAATGAAATAATATCAAGAACCTTACAGGAAGTTTAATTTAGGAGGAAGAATAATGTATGACGTATGTGCAATAGGAGATGCTCTTATAGATTTTATACCTGCCCCTGATTATTTGCCAGAAAAACCGCTTTACTTATGTAATGTTGGAGGAACTGTAGCAAATTTGGCAGTTGCCACTTCTAAGCTTGACCTTAAAACTCTAATAGTAAGTAAGGTAGGCGATGATACAATGGGCAAACTAATCAAGGATGCTATGGATAAAAATAGAGTGGACTCGTCTGAAATAATTATAGATGATGATGCATTTACAACACTTTCATTTGTAAGCCTAGCTGCTGATGGAGAAAGAAGCTTTAGCTTTAGTCGAAAGCATGCAGCAGATATTCGTTTAGACAAGTCAGAACTTGACATTGATAAAATGTTAAACACTAAGGTTCTACACTTCTCAGGAATGTGTATGACTGATGACCCAATAAAAGAAGCAACTTTCTATACGCTAAAAATGGCCAAGGAAAGAGATATAATAATCACATTAGATGTGAATTATCGAGAAAGACTTTGGAAAAGTGAAGAAGATTATAAAGAAGTAATGATGTCGACCCTTCCATATGTGACTATTTTTAAAGCAGCAGATGATGAAGTTTTATTGCTAACTGGTGAAAATAGTGTAGAAGAAGCGGCTAAGAAAATCAGCCTTGAAGGCCCAGAGTTAGTTATTATCTCTCTAGGTGCTAAAGGATCTTATTATTACTATAAGGGAATGCAAGGAAGAGTTTCTTCTTATGCAACAAATCCAGTAGACACTACTGGAGCAGGAGATTGTTTCTTTGCAGCCTTTATATATAAAATTGTTGCAAATGGCGGAATCGCTGACCTAAATGAAGATAAACTGACTGAAATGTTAGATTTCGCCAATGCATCAGGTGCCATTTGTGTTACAAAAAGAGGTGGAGTGACTGGATCTTCTAGTTATGATGAAATTGATGCATGTAGATCCACTATGCTAAAACTAGAACTGTAAAGGATGTGCTTATTACTATGGAACAGAAAAAAGGAAATGTATTTGACATTCAAAGATATAGTATACATGACGGGCCTGGAATTCGCACAATAGTATTTCTAAAAGGATGTCCACTCCGCTGTGAATGGTGTTCAAATCCAGAATCCCAAGAAAGACAGCCACAAATTTTCTTTAAAAAATCAAAATGTATAAAATGCGGAATTTGCGCAGCTACTTGTCCTAATGGAGAGATTACCATGGGAGAAGATGGACCTATTATACATTATGAAAAAATAAATAATAACGATTTATCCTGGGTTTCGAATTGCCCAACAGGAGCTATATCAGTTAAAGGCAAGTTTATGACAGTAGACGAAGTTATGGATACTGTTTTAAAGGATGAGATTTATTATAGGAAAAGTAATGGTGGAATGACTCTTTCTGGAGGAGAACCCTTTTATCAAGGTGATTTTGCCATCTCACTACTTAAGAGAGCAAAAGAATTAGGAGTAACGACAGCTGTAGAAACAACAGGAGCTGTAAGCCTTGAAATCTTAATGGAAGCAAAACCATATGTAGATTTATTCTTATATGATTTCAAGCATTATGATAGCCAACTACACAAAAAACGTATAGGGTCAGATAACAAATTGATTCAAGACAACTTAAAACAGTTGGTAGATTCAGGTGCCAATATCATGGTTCGTACACCATTAATACCCAATTTTAATTCTTCCATAGAAGACCTTATGATAATTATGGAAAGATTAAAAGAATTAAAAATCAAAAAGTTTGATGTTTTACCCTTCCACCAATATGGAAGCGGAAAGTATGATTCCCTGGGAATGGAATACACTATGAAAGATGAAAAACCATTTTCAGATAAGTATATAGAAGAATTAAGAGAAATAATTGATAAAGAAGGATTTAGTAGAAATTATTAATTATCAAAATGTTATATTTTGAATTTAATATAAATTATGAAACATTACTTAACAATTAAACTTAAACTACTAGGAGGAATTTTTAATGAAACCAACAAAAAAAGCAAGTGAAATGACTAGAGCTGAATTAGCTAAATACATTGATCAATCAGTATTAAAGCCAGAATTCACACAGGAAGAAATAAAAAAATATATTCAAGAAGGTATAGATTATGGATGTGCAACAGTTTGTATAAATCCTTCATCTTTAGATATTGCAGCAGAAATGACAAAAGGAACTGATACTAAGATTTGTGTAGTGTGTGATTTCCCATTTGGATTATCCACAACTAAATCTAAGGTAATGCAAACAGAAGAGTACTGTAAGAGAGGCGATATTTACGAACTTGACATAGTTGCAAACTACGGTTGGATTAAAAGTGGTATGTGGGACGAAGTTGAAAATGAATTACGTGAAATATGTGACGTATCTCATAAGTACGGTACAGCAGTTAAGGTTATTTTCGAAACAGACACTCTAACTATGGATGAAATTATTAAGGCTACAGAAGTATCAATTGCAGCAGGAGCAGATTTTGTTAAAACTTCAACTGGTTTTTTCACTGGTGGTAAGAGTGAAGGTGCAACACCAGAAATCATTAAGGCTATGATGGATACAGCTGATGGGCGTACTAAGGTTAAAGGTTCTGGTGGAATTAGAACAAGAGAAGCATTTTTAGATTATATAGATATGGGAATTGACCGTATGGGTGTTGGCTTCAACTCAACACCAATAGTACTTGATATTAAATAATAATTATTAAATTAAAGGCATTTAGCGGTCTGTGCTAAATGCCTTATTTTAAATATCTAAATGGAGGTATATATAATGTTAAACATTGGAATTTTAGGTTCTGGCAAAATGGGCAGGGTTCATGCAGAAGTTTTTTCAAGGAATGAGAATTGCAAGATTGTCGGCTTCTACAATAGAACAAAAGAAAAAGCTATAGATTTGCAAAAGAATTATCCACAAGCAAAGGTTTATGACAGTTGGCAAGAAATGATTGAAGATAAGAATATTGATGTTATTACTATAAGCACACCACAAGTAGAGAGATTAGAACAGTATAAATTAGCAATAAAACATGGAAAAGATGTTTTCTTAGAAAAGCCAATGGGACTAGGACTTGATGACTTAAAAGAAGTTTTAGTAGAATTAAAAAGGAGTGATTCATGTTTTTATGTAGACTCCCAGATAAGAAGTAATCCAGCTATTGAGGCTATTAATAAGGAAATACACAGGATTGGTAAGATATTTCATATAGACATGGAATTTTCAATGTATAGGGATGAAATAAAATGGAAACACAAACTACTGGCGGGTGGTGGAGTCTTAAGAGAACTTTGTGGCCATATGATTGATCAAGCAGAAGATTGGCTTGGTAAGGCAAAATCTGTTACGGCTAATAATAAAATTGTGCTTGAAGGCCGTGAAGTTGAAGACTTTTCAGTAAGTTTAATTGAATATGAGAATGGTGCAAGCCTTCTTGTAAGTGGTAATTATTTTGAGCAAAGAGGAAACATATATGAAGGACGTATATTAGGAGAAAAAGGACAGATAACATTTACATTTAGCTCTTATAAGGTATCAGATGCTATTGTTGATTTATATATTAATGGTGAAAAGATTTCTGTGAAGATTGATATTCCTGATGAAAATGATATTAATAGCATATATCCAGGTCATATGGATAGTTTTAAGAAGGAAATTTCTCTTTTTGTAGAGGCTGTATTGAATAATAAAAAAGCTGATGATACAATTATTAAAGAGTGGAATACCCAACAAATTATTAGTGCATCCTATGAATCTACAAGAACAAATCAGAAGGTATTTTTACCTCTTGAAGGATTTGATATTGACAATTTACCTGATTCTTTTATAAAATTTTATGAAACTTCTGATTCTTAGTAATTGGTTTTTACAAGGAGAGGATAAAAATGAGTTATATAGACTTGCATATACATTCTAGCTACAGTATAGATGGGGAATACTCACCTATTGAAATAGTAGATTTATGCAAAAAAAATCAAATACAATATTTTTCAATTGCAGATCACAATTCTACTAAGGCTATCCCATTAGCAAAAGAATACTGTAAGGATAAAGATATTGAACTTATAGCAGCTGTAGAGCTTGACTGTAATTATAATGGCAGGGTACTTCATGTTTTAGGCTACAATATTGACTACACTAATCCAATATTCAACAAGCTAGAAAAAGATATACTAAGCCAAGAAAAAAATGCTTCAAAAAAGCGAATGGAAATTGTTAGAGCATTAGGTATAGATTTTTCTGATGAATTAATTGAAAGTCTGGCTATAGATGGTGTAGTTACAGGAGAGATGATAGGAGAGGCTGCAATTGACTATGATAAAGATAAGTCAAACCCTCTGTTAAAGCCTTATTATGAAGGTGGCAAGAGAAGTGATAACCCTTATGTAAACTTCTATTGGGATTTTTGTGCACAAGGAAAGCCAGCCTATGTTGAAATAAATTATATAAGCCTAAAAGAGGCCATTAATATTATTGTAGATAGTGGAGGAGTCCCTATATTGGCTCATCCAGGCAATAATATAAAAGAAGATAAGCAGTTGTTGGAATCAATTATTAAACAAGGGATAGAAGGTTTAGAGGTATATAGTAGTTACCACAATAAAACTCAAGTGGATTTTTATAAAGAGATAGCATTAGAAAAGAACCTATTATCTACTTGTGGAAGTGACTTTCATGGAAAAACAAAGCCTAGCATAGATATAGGTTCTTCAGATTGCCAAGGCAATGAAGATATAATTATAGAAGGACTATTATCTGCTAGATAAGACTTAGGTAATCCTCATAGCCTTCTTTTAT
>CAZOGN010000051.1:0-14028 GCA_964579655.1 uncultured Lachnospiraceae bacterium | reverse complement strand
GGTGCATACACAGGAGAAATTTCACCAAGTATGTTAACTGATTTAGGTGTAAAATATGTTATATTAGGACATTCTGAAAGAAGAGAATATTTTAATGAAACAAATGAAGATATAAACAAAAAAGTATTAAAGGCATTTGAACATGGATTAACACCAATTGTTTGCTGTGGTGAGACATTAGCACAAAGAGAACAAGGTGTTACAATTGATTTTGTACGTACTCAAATTAAGATAGCATTTCAAAACATTACAGCAGAACAAGCTAAGAAAGCTGTTATTGCTTATGAACCTATTTGGGCAATTGGTACAGGAAAAGTTGCTACTACAGAACAAGCTGAAGAGGTATGTAAGGCAATCCGTGAATGTATAGCTGAAGTTTATGATGATGAAACAGCTAATGCAATTAGGATTCAATATGGTGGAAGTGTAAATGGATCTAACGCAGCAGAACTATTTGCACAAGCTGATATTGATGGAGGCTTAGTTGGTGGAGCAAGCCTTAAAGCTGATTTTGCTAGTATAGTTAATTATTAATAATAGAAGTTTTCACCTTAGCTATGGCTCATAACCTGGCTGAGGTTTTGCCAGGATTCTGGCGTAAGTGTCAATACGAAAGGAAGAAGATAATGGACAAAAAAACAACAGTTTTGATGATATTAGATGGCTTTGGCCTAAATGATAAAGAAGAGGGTAATGCTATAAGTATGGCAAACACACCTAATATAGAAAAACTAATGAAAGAGTATCCTTTTGTCAAAGGTAATGCTAGTGGATTAGCTGTAGGCTTACCTGAGGGTCAAATGGGTAATTCAGAAGTAGGGCATCTAAATATAGGTGCTGGTAGAATTGTGTATCAGGAGTTAACGAGAATAACAAAAGAAATAAAAGATGGTGACTTTTTCAAGAACAAGGCTCTACTAGCTGCAATGGAAAACTGTAAAGTTAATAATAGCAAATTACATTTATATGGTTTGTTATCTGATGGAGGTGTTCATAGTCACAATACACATCTATATGCTTTATTAGAAATGGCTAAGCAAAACAAAGTAGAGGAAGTATATATACATGCATTTTTAGATGGAAGAGATACTGCCCCTAATTCTGGAATTGGTTTTATGAAAGAACTAGAAGGTAAGATGAATGAGATTGGAATAGGAAAAATAGCTTCTGTTATGGGACGTTATTATGTAATGGATCGTGACAATAGATGGGAAAGAGTGGAAAAGGCATATAGAGCTATGGTTTACGGTGAAGGTGAAACTGCAACTGACGGAGTATCTGCCATAAGTAATTCCTATAACAAAGAAGTATATGATGAATTTGTATTACCAACAGTGATTATGGAAAGTGATAAGCCACTTGCAACAATAAGTGATAATGATTCTGTTATATTCTATAATTTTAGACCAGATAGAGCAAGGCAAATTACTAGGGCCTTTTGTGATGATGAATTTACTAGGTTTGAAAGACCAACTAGTAAGCGTGGCCAGTCAGCAAGGATGCCTCTAACTTATACATGTTTTTCAGATTATGATACAACAATAGAGAACAAGTTAGTTGCCTTTGAGAAGGTTGAAATCAAGGATACATTTGGTGAATTATTAGCCAAAAACAACAAAACACAATTAAGACTAGCAGAGACAGAAAAGTATGCACATGTTACTTTCTTCTTTAATGGAGGTGCAGAGGAAGCTAATGAAGGAGAAGAAAGGATTTTAATTAAGTCTCCTGCAGTAGCAACTTATGATTTACAGCCAGAGATGAGTGCATATGAAGTTTCGGATGAATTAGTATTAGCTATTAAGTCAGGCAAGTACGATATGATTATAATTAATTTTGCAAACCCGGATATGGTTGGACATACTGGTATAAAAGAAGCAGCCATAAAAGCAGTAGAAGCAGTAGATCTTTCTGTAGGTAAAGCATACGAAGCTTTATTATCAGTAGATGGACAGATGTTTGTGTGTGCAGACCACGGTAATGCAGAACAATTAGTTGACTATGAAACAGGAGAACCATTTACAGCCCATACAATTAACCCAGTACCATTTATCTTAGTAAATTATGATAAAAACTACACACTTAGAGAAGGCGGTTGTCTAGCAGATATCGCGCCTACTTTAATTGAAATGATGGATATGGAACAAGCAGAGAAAATGACAGGTAAATCTTTACTTAAAAAAATAAAATAGTTGAAATTAATGAAAGAGTGTGTTAAGATTATCAACATGTGATTACCAATATTTTTAGGAGGTGCTAACTAAAATATGTTAAAGACAATAATGACTGTATTATACGTAATAATATGTATTGCTTTAATAGTGTTAGTATTAATGCAAGAAGGCAAGGCTGGACTATCAAGTACAATTAGTGGATCATCGAATTCTTATTGGGGAAAAAATAAAGACAATTCAATAGAAGGCTCTATACCAAAGATAACTGGAGCTCTAGCAGCAATATTCATCGTTCTTTCAGTAGTACTTAACGTCCTATAAATTAGGTCGGAATTATAAAACACAAATAGAGAGGCTCTATGTCAACTAATGGAGTGCGATTCCATCGAATCGTGCTCCATTAGTTGATGTAGGGTCATATTTATATGTCTACATATATTTGGAGAGTTTTTAGTTAACCCTCAATTACTATTATATTTTCTAATGATAGAAAGATCAAAATATGTTATAATATAGAATATGGCTTAATTTATATTTATATTTCAGGGCATAATAATCCATGTGACATAATTATAGAAAAAATGTTTGTGTATAGATTCCAAATTGGAGGTACTATGGATAATATAATATTTGAAGAAAGAAAAAAGATGTTGTTAGATCTAATGGCTAGTGAGAGTTATGTTCCGATGAAACGAAAAGAAATCAGTAGTTTATTGCAGATTCCCCGTAATGAAAAGGCTGAACTTATTGAAGTGTTAAACAATCTTCTTGATGAAGGTAAAATAACACTAAACGATAATGGAAAATACAATATTTACGAAGAGAATGTTAGACAAGGGATATTTTCCTCAACTCAAAGGGGTTTTGGATTTGTCATAATAGAAGGTGAAGAAGCAGATATATTTGTTCCTGAAAGCAAAGTAAATAGCGCACTTAATGATGATAAAGTATTAGTCAGTATTAGTGATGAGATTACAGGTAAAAGAAAAGAAGGAGCAATAATCCGTATAATTGAAAGAGCTACAAAAACAATAGTGGGCACCTTTCAAAAATCTGAGAAGTTTGGTTTTGTCGTTACAGATAATAAAAAATTTAATAAAGATATATATATTGCAAAAAACCATGATAAAGGAGCTGTTACCGGGCATAAGGTTGTGGTGGAAATCTTAAGTTATGGTGATGAGAACCATAATCCAGAAGGAAAGATATTAGAAGTATTAGGTCACATAGATGATCCAGGTGTAGACATTATGTCTGTTATTAGAGACAATAATCTTCCAGTAGACTTTTCTGAAGAAGTAAAGATGCAATTAGAATATATCCCTAGTGAGGTAAGCGAAGAAGAAAAAGAAGGAAGAGAAGATTTACGTCATTTAACTACTGTTACTATTGATGGAGAAGATGCGAAAGACTTAGATGATGCCATTTCTATTTCAAGGGAAGGTGATATTTATCATTTAGGCATTCATATTGCTGATGTTAGCCACTATATTAGAGAGAACTCACCATTAGACAAAGAAGCTCTAAAAAGAGGTAATAGCGTCTATCTTGTAGATAGGGTAATTCCTATGATTCCACACAAGCTCTCAAATGGAATTTGCTCATTAAACGAGGGAAGTGATAGGCTGGCCTTAAGTTGCCTAATAGATGTTGATGAGAAGGGTACTGTGATTGGGCATAAGATAACAGAGACTCTTATATGCGTAGATAAGCGAATGTCATATACTAGCGTAAAAAAGATATTAGAAGATGAGGATCAAGAAGAAATTAAAAAATATAAGGATCTTCTGGCAACTTTTAATCTAATGGATGAATTAGCTAAAACCCTTAGGAAAAAGAGGCATAATCGAGGATCACTTGACTTTGACTTTCCTGAAAGTAAAATTATTTTGAATGACAAAGGTTTTCCAATTGATGTAAAACTTGAAGATAGAAATGTAGCCACTAAAATCATAGAAGAATTTATGTTATTAGCAAATGAAACAGTAGCTGAGGAATATCATTGGCAGGAACTGCCATTTGTTTATCGTGCTCATGAGAATCCAGATGAGGAAAAAATAATGCAACTTGCTATATTTATTAACAACTTCGGATACTCAATTCGTTCTAGTGGAGGAAGTATACATCCAAAAGAAATACAAAAATTGTTAAATAATATTGATGATAAACCTGAAGAAGCTTTAATTAGTCGCTTAACCCTACGTTCATTAAAGAGGGCAAAGTATACAACCTTTTCAACTGGTCACTTTGGACTAGCAGCTAAGTATTACTGTCATTTTACGGCACCAATTAGAAGATATCCGGATTTGCAAATTCACAGAATAATTAAGGAAAACCTACATGGGAACTTAGATGAGAAAAGGATAAAGTACTATACTAAGATCTTAGATGAAGTTGCAAATCAATCGAGTTATACTGAGCGTCGTGCTGACGATGTAGAACGAGATGTAGATAAAATGAAAAAAGTAGAATATATGAGTCAGTTTATCGGTGATAAGTTTGAAGGGGTTATATCAGGAATTACAAACTGGGGAATGTTTGTAGAGCTACCAAACACAGTTGAAGGTATGATACGTATAGAAGAAATAGAAGGGGATTATTACTTCTATGATGAAGAAAAGTATATGTTAGTAGGCGAACATACTGGAAAAACCTACAAACTAGGAGAAAAGATTAAAATCGAATTAATAGCAACAGATAAATTGCTAAGAACAATTGATTTTAGTATAATTGAACAATTATAATTGGAGGAGTTATATGTCAACAGACAATATTAAAATCATTGCTAAAAATAAAAAAGCAAGACATGATTATTTTATAGAGGAAACCTTTGAAGCGGGTATTGAACTTCGAGGGACAGAAGTCAAGTCACTTAGAATGGGAAAATGCAGCATTAAAGAGGCTTTTGTAAGAGTTATTAATAATGAGGTTTTTATTATGAATATGAACATAAGCCCCTATGAAAAAGGCAACATATTTAATAAAGATCCTATTCGAGTTAGAAAGTTGCTTTTGCATCGCTCTGAAATTAACAAACTAGTGGGTAAAGTAGCTCAACAAGGTTATACAATTGTTCCTTTATCTATTTATTTTAAAGGAAGACTAGTAAAAGTTGAGATAGCCTTGGCAAAAGGGAAAAAACTTCATGATAAACGACAAGAAATAGCAAAAAAAGATGAAAGAAGGGCTACAGAAAGAGACTTTAAAGTTAAGAATTTATATTAAAGACTTACAATTGCGGCAATTATCTGATAAAATAGACTTAGTGATTTTATATTGAGGGTGTATGGATAGGAGGGTTTTATGTTTTTGATTGGAGAGACTACAAAAACGGTAGTTAACGGAAAGGTATCGTTGCCAAGAGAATATCACTTAAAGAGATACACAATATATGGCAAATGGAAGGGCAAGAAAAAACTATATTTATCAGATTCTAAAAAGTCTTTGGACTTTGTAGCAGGTCGGGATACCATAAGTCACCAGGTAAAGATAGATTCAGAGGATAGAATAGAAGTACCAAAGGAATATGAAGGTGATAAAGTGGAAATAAAGGGTTGTATATCGACAGTTGAGTTAATATTTAAGAATAAGTAGGAACGGAGGTAAATATGTTTGAAATAGGAGACTATATTATCTATGGTAATAATGGTGTCTGTAAGGTTGTTGAAATTGGTCCAATACAAATAAGTGAAAATAGCACTGATAAATTATATTATACATTAGAGCCGGTATATGAAAGAGGAAGTAAAGTATATACCCCTGTAGGAAATAAAAAAGTACTAATGAGAGCGGTTATAAGTAAAGATGAAGCTTTAGAGTTAATTGATAATATTCCCACAATTGAAGTGGATAAGGATCTACCAGATAAGCAAAGAGAAAAAGAAATAAAAGAATCCTTAAGATCGATAGATTGTGAAGAATGGATAAAGGTACTCAAAGTTTTACACCATAGAAAGAAAGAGCGTCATGCAAACGATAAAAAGATGACAAGCTCTGATGAAAAGTTTATGCAGGAAGCAGAAGATTGTTTATATGGAGAATTGTCCATATCCTTAGATTTAGAAAAGGAAGAGATTGAAGGCTTTGTAATGAACAGATTAGAAGAAGCTAATTTAACATAAGTTAAACATAAGACACAACAAAAGTAGGAGGCCTATATGTGCCTCCTTTTTTTGTAACTTTTTATGGATTTGAGCATAGATTGTAATTAAGTATTCTGTTTTAGGAGATAAGTTAATGAATAGACTTAGTGATGCAAAGATAGGCAGCATTGTAACAGTTAAGGATTTATCTTCAACAGGTATTTTAAGAGAGAGAATGCTTGCTTTAGGCCTTACAAATGGGGCTAAAGTAGAAGTGGTCAGGAAGGGCCCATCAGGCGACCCTACAGTTTATAATATCCGTGGTGCTATGATTGCACTACGCAAAGAAGAAGCATCATTAATATTATTATGAAAGGTGTTGTCAGAAGGATGGGTTTAACATATCAATCATCCCAATTTGATTCCATGAAAGATATATATAAAATAGATAAGAAAGAAGATCAGTTTATAGTTGCTCTTGCTGGCAATCCAAATACGGGTAAAAGCACAGTTTTCAACTCTTTAACAGGACTTCGTCAGCACACTGGCAATTGGCCAGGAAAAACTGTAGTAAATGCAAGAGGTGATTATAATTATTTAGACAAAGAGTTCATACTTATAGACTTGCCAGGAATATATTCTCTATTTGTCTCTTCATCTGAAGAGGAAGTTGCTAGAGATTTCATTTGTTATGCTAATCCTGATGTAGTGGTAGTAGTGGCTGATGCAACTTGCTTAGAAAGAAACTTAAACGTGGTATTTCAGATAATGGAATTAACAAACAAGGTGATTTTGTGTATAAATCTAATAGATGAAGCTAAGAAAAAGAACATAATAATTGATAGAGCAGGAATTGAAAAACAACTTGGAATACCTGTTGTAATGTGTGCCGCAAGAAGCAACTTGGGAATGAATCAACTTAAAGAAGAGATTTATAATGTTGTTATGGATAAAAGCATACTAAAACCTCAAGTAGTAATGTATCAGGAGTATATTGAAGAAAAGGTAAATGAAGTAGAGCCATATGTAGAAAATAATTTTGAAAATATTAATTCTAGATGGTTGGCTTTAAGAATGATTGATGCAAATGAAAGAAAGACTAAAGAGATAAGAAATATTAGAGATGATATATCTGGACAAATATATAAAGAGGCAGAAGAGATATCAGACAAATATATCAGGAGAGATAAAGAAAGAATTGATAGGGATCGTAAGATTGATGATATTGTTACATCAAGAAAGTTTGGCATACCCCTTATGATCCTAAGCTTAGCCTTAATACTGTGGATTACAATTGTAGGAGCAAATTATGCATCTGAAATATTGTCAAGCTTTTTATTCAAAATAGAGGGGAAGCTTGCTAGGCTTTTAGAAATGGCAAATGTGCCAACCTGGATTTATGGTCTGCTTATTCTTGGATTATATAGAACTTTGGCTTGGGTCATATCTGTAATGCTCCCACCTATGGCAATCTTCTTTCCTTTGTTTACTCTATTAGAAGACTTAGGTTATTTGCCAAGAGTAGCATTTAATTTAGATCATTATTTTAAGAAGGCTTGTGCCCATGGTAAGCAGTGTTTAAGCATGTGTATGGGACTAGGTTGTAATGCAGCAGGGGTAATAGCTTGTAGAATTATTGAATCACCAAGAGAAAAGCTTATTGCTATTTTAACAAACAACTTTGTACCTTGTAATGGAAGGTTCCCAATTTTAATTGCAATTTCTAGCATGTGTTTTATTACAATAGGAGGCATAGCTGGTGGAACGTTACCAGTTATATCAGTTACAGCTATAGTGATTCTAGGCATACTAATAACCCTATTAGTATCTTATGGATTATCAAAAACTATTTTAAAAGGAGTACCTTCGTCATTTACATTGGAGTTGCCACCATACAGAAGACCTCAAATAGGAAGAGTCTTATATACTTCATTAATTGACAGAACCATATTTGTTCTTGGAAGGGCTATAGTGGTTGCAGCACCAGCTGGAATGCTTATATGGATATTAGCAAATGTATATATAGGCCAATCAAGCGTCATTGCCCATGCGGCAGGATTTTTAGATCCCTTTGCAAGAGTAATTGGCTTAGATGGTTTTATACTTATGGCCTTTATTTTAGGACTTCCGGCAAACGAAATTGTTCTGCCTATTCTTCTAATGGCATATTTATCAACTGGTGAAATGGTTGAAATGCAAAACTTGGATTCTTTAAGGGGAGTTTTAGTGGATAATGGTTGGACCTTGTTAACGGCACTAAATACTATGTTGTTTAGTTTGTTCCACTGGCCTTGTGCAACCACATTGATGACTATTAAAAAAGAAACTGCTAGTGTAAAATGGACAGTACTTGCAGCAGTCATTCCCACAGCCATAGCAATTATAATTTGTTTTATTACTAGCACTGTATTTAGACTGCTTGGCTGGGGCTAGAGGGAATCGAGATCCTTAAAAAAGCTTGGATAAGAGATATTAACGCATTCTTCCCCTAATATATTAATTTCATCTTTTGTCATTAAATTTGCAATTGCAAAGGACATAGCTATTCTATGGTCAGCTTTACTATCTATAGTATCAGCATGTAAGGTTTTTCCACCATCTACAATCATTCCATCGGCAGTTGCAGTAATATTTGCTCCTAATTTAGAAAGGTTATTTACCATAACTTCAATTCTGTTTGTTTCTTTAACCATTAATTCACTTGCATCTTTTATTATTGTACGGCCCTTAGCAAAGCAGGCCATAACAGCAATAACCGTAAGTTCGTCAATTAGTCTTGGTATAATTGAACCAGCAATTTCTGTACCATTTAAATCACTGTATTCAACATGAATATCTGCCACCTTTTCCTTATTCCAATATCGAATGTTTTCTAAGGTGATTTTAGCACCCATGTTTTTGCAAACTTCAATTATTCCATCTCTAGTAGGATTTATGCCAACATCTTTTATTAATAAAGATGAGCCAGGTACGATTAATCCGGCTACTATAAAGTATGCAGCAGAAGAGATGTCTCCAGGTATGTTGACATTTTGACCTATAAGTTTTGGTTCTGCTTCAATAGTAGTAACTGAACCTTCTTGAAGAATATTTGCTCCGAAATTTTCAAGCATTAATTCTGTATGATTTCTTGAAAGAGTAGGTTCTGTTATCTTTGTTAGACCATCTGCATATAAGCCAGCCATTAAAATTGAGGACTTTACTTGGGCAGATGCGACGGGAGAATTATAGCTAATTCCTTTTAAGGGAGAACTTCCTCTGCCTGTAATCTTTAAAGGAGGAAGACCATTGTCACTCATGCTTTTTATTTTAGCAGTCATTTCTGTAAGTGGATTTATAATACGATTCATAGGTCGACTTTGGATAGAGTCATCACCAGTTATTATGGTATCATATCTTTGTCCACATAGGATTCCTGATAATATTCTAATAGTTGTGCCACTATTGCCCACATCTATAGGATTGCTTGGTTTGCTAAGACCGTGGAGTCCTTTACCGTGAATAGTAACCTTTTTATCTATAAGGTTATTTTCAATATTAACATCCATCTGGCGAAATGCATTTATAGTTGAAATACAATCTTCACCTTGAAGAAAATTACTAACTGTAGTTGTCCCCGTAGATAAGGAACCTAGCATTACTGCTCGATGTGAAATAGATTTATCACCTGGGACTGTAATTTCACCTTTTAGTGGTTTTATTTTAGGCATTGATATTCTCCTATCTTTCATAAACAATATAGTTTTTTTCTTTTAACAATATAACAGCATTGTCTAGTGTTTCTTCTTCATACAATTCGATTCTAAGTACACCGTCATAAAACTCTCTGTTATGAATAATTCCTATATTTTTAATGTTGATTTTATTATTAGCGAGTAAAGTTGCAAGGGAAGCGATTGCACCAGCTTCATCATCAATATCTACATGGATTTCATAGATTCTTTGCAAGACTCCTCTACCTTTTTCAGGGAGTTCATTTCTGTAATGCTTAGCTGAAGCAAATGTATCATAAAGAAAAGAACAGTCCTTCTTATCAAGGGCATTACTTATATCTTTTAAAGCATTTGTATATTGGTTTAAATAATCTCTAATAAAATCACTGTTTGCTATACTTATGTTTTCCCAAACAGTAGGAGAAGAAGATGCTATCCTTGTAATATCTCGAAAGCCTCCTGCGGCAAGCTTTTTCATTAAATCACCCTTGCCATCTTGTTTTTTTACTAAATTAACAAGACTTGCAGCGATGATATGTGGTAAATGACTGATTGCAGCTACGATTTTATCGTGTTCAGTATAGTCAAGTAATATAGGAATTGCATTAAGAACTTCTACTATCCTAATCATTTTATTGGTCAAAGATTCTGGAGTAGTTTTAGTTGGAGTTAGAATATAATAAGTATTTTCAAACAATTTACTATTAGAGTGTTTATAGCCTGATTTTTCAGAGCCTGTCATAGGATGTCCCCCTACAAAATTAGACTCTAGTTTGTATTTGGTTACGGATTCATGAATATTTGCTTTTACACTACCAACATCTGTGATAATACAATCTTCTTTTATAAGACCTTTTAATTGTGATAAATATTCTATATTTTTAATAACTGGAGCGCAAAGAAAAATAATATCACATTTTGAAAAACCATCAAGTCTAGGAGTTACCAGAGATAAGATGTTTTCATCAAGTGCTAGTTTGTTGTCTTCACTTAATTCTTCACCGTGTTGATATCCCAGCATGGTAATATCTGGATGATTTGTTTTGATTGATTTTGCAATTGATCCGCCAATAAGGCCAAAACCAATAAATCCTATAGTAATATTATCTATATTTTTATCTGCCATATTTTCACCTTAATCCTAACATATCTATAATAAAGTATTGAATAGTCATTTTCTAATTCTATATCATCAAATAATTTCTGTCAACACTATAGCACGACAACGTGGTAAAATACGCCAATAAGGCGTTTTGTTCAAACATTATTTGGAAAGCATCAATTAAGATTGTCAAATATCAATAATAGTGTTGTAAAATTGTCGTAATTTTAGTAGAATATAAACATGGACTTTTTAAAAATAGTTTATCTTTTTAATAATAACTATAATAAGTAGCTATTGGTTACTTACTTATAAAAATATCATAATGGAGGAAATAGTATGAAAGTTTACAAATCTGACAAGATTCGAAACGTTGTAATTTTAGGTCATGGTGGTTGTGGTAAGACAACACTAGTTGAAGCTATGGCATATACAACCGGTATTACTAACCGTCAAGGCAGAGTAGAGGATAGTAATACAATAAGTGATTATGATAAAGAAGAGCAAAAACGCCTTTTTTCAATTAACACTTCCGTGGTTCCGATAATATGGGAAGATACAAAAATTAACATATTAGACACACCTGGATATTTTGATTTTGTAGGTGAAACTCAAGAGGCAATGCATGCAGCTGATGGGGCAGTAATTATAGTTTCTGCAAAGTCTGGAGTTGAAGTTGGAACTAGAAAGGCATGGGAGCTTTGCGAAGAGTACAATATTCCAAGAATGTTTTTTGTAACAGATATGGATGATGATAATGCGAGTTTTCGTAGAACAGTTGAAGAATTAACAGAGATATATGGCAGAAAGATTGCGCCTTTCCATATTCCTATTCGTGAAGATGGTAAGTTTGTAGGTTTTGTTAATGTTGTTAAAATGGGTGGTAGAAGATTCACAACTAAGAGTGAATATGAAGAGCATCCAATTCCTGAATATGTAGAAGAGCATCTAAGTGAGAGTCGTGAGGTTTTACTTGAAGCAGTTGCCGAAACCAGTGAAGATTTAATGGAAAAGTATTTCTCTGATGAAGAATTTACTCAACAAGAGATTTCACAGGCACTTAGAAATAATGTTCATAATAGTACGATTGTACCTGTACTTATGGGTTCAGGTCTTAATGCACAAGGCTCAAACATGTTGTTACAAGCAATTGTGAAGTACTTCCCATCACCAGATCACTTAAGTATTTCTGGTAAGAATAGTGATACAGGCGAAGTCTTTGAAGCTAATTATGATGAAAATCTTCCAATGACAGCTAAAGTTTTTAAATCAATTTCTGATCCTTTTATAGGTAAGTTTTCATTTGTAAAGGTATGTTCAGGCATTTTAAAAGCTGATTCTACTGCTTATAATACAAGTTCACATGAAGATGAAAAGGTTTCTAGACTGTATGTTTTAAGAGGTAAAGATCAAATAGAAGTTAGTGAATTACATGCAGGAGATATTGGAGCTATTGGTAAACTTAACAAAACTAATACTGGGGACACATTGGCAAGCAAGAAGACCCCAATTGAATATGATAGAGTGAATGTATCAACACCTTATAACTACAAGAGATTTATAACAGTTAAGAAAGGTGATGATGATAAGGTATCACAAGCCTTGGCTAAGATTTTAGAAGAAGACTTAACACTTAAGGTTGTTATTGATTCTGAGAATAGACAAACACTACTATACGGTATTGGTGATCAACAATTAGATGTGGTAGTTAGTAAGTTATTCAATATGTTTAAGGTTGAAATTAAGCTAATTGAGCCAAAGATTCCTTATAGAGAAACTGTTCGTAAGACTATCAAGGTACAAGGTAAACACAAGAAACAATCTGGTGGACATGGTCAGTATGGAGATGTTC
This sequence comes from uncultured Lachnospiraceae bacterium, assembly GCA_964579655.1. Taxonomy (GTDB): domain Bacteria; phylum Bacillota; class Clostridia; order Lachnospirales; family Lachnospiraceae; genus JAAYRG01. Next base: position 1,105 of record CAZOGN010000051.1, on the reverse strand, counting down.
ATATTGAATTTGGACCTTCAGGAGATTTAGAAGCTCCTTATGTATTTGAAGAGCATATATTTGGTGGTTCTGTACCTAGAAACTATTTCCCTGCAGTAGAAAAAGGTATTGCAGAATCTGTAGAAGAAGGACCTTTAGCAGGATATCCAGTTGTTGGAGTTAAGGCGAATCTAGTTGATGGTTCTTATCATCCAGTAGATTCTTCTGAGATGGCCTTTAAGATGGCTACGATTAATGCCTTTAAGAAGGGCTTTATGGATGCCCAACCAGCAATTTTAGAACCTATTGTATCGCTAAAGGTTGTAGTGCCTGATAGCTATACAGGAGATGTTATGGGTGACTTAAATAAACGTAGGGGTAGAGTTCTTGGAATGACACCAGTTGCAGGTGGAAAGCAAGAGATAGCAGCAGATGTTCCACAAGCTGAAATATATGGTTATTCTGCAGACCTTAGATCTTTTACAGCAGGAGCAGGTGACTTTAGTTATGAATTTAACCGCTATGAGCAGGCACCATCTGATGTACAAGAAAAAGTTATAGCAGAAAGTAAAGAAGATTAATTTAATTTTTAATAAAGCGAGTCAATAAAAGCCAAGTAGCTAATAATAATCTAATTTAAGTCCAATATTGAAGTCAAGCTGATAGAGGATTTTAAAGAGATAATTATTAGCTACTTTTTTGAAAAAGTTTTTTTGGAGAGTTTATATGTTTTCAGTCTGACTTTTACTAACTATGAAAATAATAAAAGCTATAAAAGTTATAGGCAGGCTTTGATGAATTCTTGAAATATTTTCAGATGGTTTAAATCAAAAGAATATAGATGTTCCGGGTGCCATTGTACTCCTAATAGAAACTTCTTACTTGGATCATATACTGCCTCTATTATAGAATCTTTTGAAGTAGCAGCTATCTTTAAACTTGGAGCTAAGTTGCAAATAGCCTGGTGATGGAAGCTGTTAACTCTAATTTCTTCTTTCTTTAATATTTGATCAAGGAGACTCCCATCATTTATGCTCACAGTGTGAGTAAGTACTTCATCAGCAGATTTTTGATAATGTCCAATTAAGTCTCCTTTAAATTGGGCCTTTAGATCTTGATATATAGT
>CAZOGN010000050.1:0-14517 GCA_964579655.1 uncultured Lachnospiraceae bacterium | reverse complement strand
AACTTATAGTTACTTATTCTTTGAAATACAGAGATTATCAGAGGCAGATTAGAAACAAGCAGCTAGACCGTGCAAGCAAACAAGATGTAGTGAAAAAAGAGGAAATGTACGATGGCTTTTATGCTGTCTGTACCAACTTAGAAGATGAGGCTTCAACCATTATAAAGATAAATCAAAAAAGGTGGAAGATCGAAGAATGTTTTAGAATACTAAAATATGATTTTAAATCAAGACCCGTTTACCTAAGTCGTGATGACAGAATAACAGCCCATTTCACTACATGTTTCCTTGCATTAACTGTATACAGATATCTTGAAAAACAATTGAATGAACAGTTTACCTGCGACGAAATCATTAAAAACTTAAGAGATATGAACTTTTATTATGTCCCTGCAGATGGATATATACCAACATATACAAGAACTGGATTTACTGATAGTTTACATGAAACATTCGGTTTTAGAACTGATTATGAGATTGTTGGAAAAAGACAAATGAAAAAAATATTCAAAGACACTAAAAAATAAAAACATTACTCACTTTTAAAAAAACAAAAAAACTCTGGATCGACCTATTAGCAAGGGCCCCCAGAGTTTTTAACTCTTTCAACTGTCAAAGACAGGATTATACACTATTTTTATTGTGTTGGCTATGTTTTAGTTAGTATCATTGCATTGTAGAAGAATGGGATTATTTTTACTTTATTCATAATTAATGGTATCATTACTAAAGCCAAATTATACGAGTAGCCAAATTTGAAAATAAGTTAACAACTGGAAGGTAATTATATGAACAATTCTTTAAACACTAAAGAAAGCCCTCGAAAAAACACTCTATATAAAAGAAAAATCTCAAGACTACAATTAATCATTGCAATGATTTCTTTTGGTACAATTGGTGTCTTTGTAAAGAATATTAATCTAGCACCTGCTGAAATAGCCTTATGGCGGGGAGTTATTGCAGTTGTTACATTGTTTATACTACTAATTATAAGCAAAAAAATTAAAGATTTTTTTGAAATCAAAGAAAATCTTTGGAAGCTTCTTTTGTCTGGGATAGCCATGGGGTTCAACTGGGTATTACTTTTTGAAGCATATAATCATACATCTATTGCTCTATCAACCCTTAGTTATTATTTTGCTCCTACTATTATTATAGTTGCAAGTACATTTCTTTTTAAGGAGAAGTTAACTCTTAAGCAAATTATTTGTTTTATAGTATCTACTGCTGGCTTAGTTATGATTATCGGCTTAAATGAGGGGAATTCTTCTGATATTAAGGGGGTTTTATATGGTCTTGCTGCTGCCTGTCTCTACGCCATAGTTGTATTGTTTAATAAAGCTACTGCTGAGATTGAAGGGCTCATTAGAACCTTCATTCAATTTCTAGTTGCAGTAATTGTACTGATTCCTTATGTATATTTTACTAATGGGTTTCATATTAACCAATTGAATAATTTTGGCTTGCTTAATCTTCTAATTTTAGGAGTCCTTCATACTGGAATTATTTATTATCTTTATTTTAATGCCTTGTCCTATCTAACCGGACAACAAGTAGCTATCCTTAGCTATATAGATCCTGCTATTGCAGTCTTTTTATCTGTAGTTGTCCTAGGGGAAAGAATTAATACAGTGCAGCTTATTGGTGGTGTTATACTTCTTGCTGCAACTTTTATTAATGAAGTTAATTTTAAGCAAACATAGCTACAATTCCCTGACTTATATAATCAGCAATCATAAGACTATGATATTCTATAAAGTCATATTGATATATTTCAAGGGCATACTCCCTTCTTATGCGTTGTTTCATTTGAATCATAGTCATTTCAATATGATCTAGTATCATATTTTGTATTTGATTTAATTGCCAAAATGTATTTATGTTTGAAAGAAATTCTGCAAGCTCTATTCCAGTTGAAATCCAATTTTCCTCTGCTTGTTCTAATCCTTCAACTTTTTTTTGTAAAAATTTTAATGTCTCAATCATATAATTAGTGTATTTTCTTAGCAAGGATTCTAAAACATCTGAAATTTCACTCTTATAATAAATAATAAATACATTTCGAAAATCTCTAGCATTTTCATAAAGCCTATTTTCAACCACTATGGTATCATCATTCACTGAAATATAACTAACAATATAGTTTCTGGTCCACATTGTATTTTGAGTACATAGGAGTCTAATCAAATTATTTAATTCTATAGGATTATAATAATTATTTTGTCTGCTTGAATCTTCAGCCATATAGTTACATCACCTTCTCTATTTGTTTGATTTTATGCTTATTCCAATATTAAAATACATATTTCAATATTCACAATTCTATAAAACACTAGACCTTATTATTTTACACAATATTCATATAGACAAGATATTTTCTTTGACATGTGACCATATAATATAATGTTGTTTGTAGAAAGGATGTTTATGATATATATGATTTATAATAAATATAAAAAACTTATCAATGATGCGCTAATTGAGTACTTTGAAAATGGAGGTTCTCTGGTGTACCTAGCACTTCATGATTTGAACAAAGAGTATATTTTTGAATTTGATGAACCTATACCAGAAAATGAGAAGGAAATCTTAATAGATAATGCAATAAAAGCAATTGAGGAGGGAAAGGACCTACCAGAGAACATAGAATTAGTAAATATTATAATAGAACAAGACTAATTTAATAGTTTATTTTTTTGTTCACATTTTAATCATAATTGTGTTATAATATAATTATTACATCTGTCTGTGAACCAGGTTGGTATATTTTTAACACTAACCACTCTATTAACATTAGGGGTTGTACTGGTTTCGACGGGGGTTTTGAAGTTATGATAGCCATTCGCGGCTCTGGGACCGCGTCAACAACCTGGACAAAATTTTAAACGCAGACGATAATAATTACGAACTAGCGTTCGCTGCTTAATAAAAAGCAGCTGTCGACCTTAAGCTTCTTGCGACTTAAGACCTCGGCATCAAACTAAGCAAGACACTCTGCTTCTAAAGCTTATAGGAAGTAGAAAATTAATAAGCTACTGAGGGTTTAAGCCTGTCAATTGGCGTAAGCTCAAGGGAATGTTAATAAATTGACTGTAATGGAAGAAATCGTAATGAATGAGCTTTCGGACAGGGGTTCGATTCCCCTCAGCTCCATCAATAAAAAGAATACTTGATTAAGAAAAGCTATTAAACCGTGTTAAGCACGGACTTAATAGCTTTTTTATCTAATAGGAAAGTGCTCCTATTAAATAAAAAACGTTCCACTGTGGATGCGCACTCACGCGTTAAGTATTATGTCAGCTATGCTGACCGCGCTCGGCGCGAGAGTTTCGCAAGCGAAACTCTTTCTTGTTTCAAATAATATACTTTATTTCCTTATTTGCAAATATCTCTTCAATTTCCTTCTTAAAGAATTCTTTTATATTATTAATACTTTCTGGTGGATATAGGTATTTACCATAACCAAACTGACCATATTTAAATTTACGGTCTTCTTCATTCATTTCTAGCTTAGTCTCAGGGAAGATTTGTTGAATTCTGTTCTTAGCTACAGCAGTATAACGATGAGATATAATCTCAAAAGTTATAGGATATTTTAAATTTTCAGGTAACTTACCCTTAAGATATAATAGTAAATTTCGGTACTCCTCTTTCCAATTGTCATAAATAAAGACAGGTGCTATTAAATATCCAGTCGGATAACCTGCTTTAGCTACCTTTATACTAGCCTCAATTCTTTTTTTACTAGATGCTGTTGCATGCTCATACTGACTTATGATAGCAGGAGTGTTAAGGCTAAATCTTATTTCTGTATGCCCATTATGTTTTATATTAAGCAGAGTATCCACATCATTATATTTTGTTACAAAACGAAACCTTGCATTTTTATTTTCGCCAAAATATATTATTGCTTCCTTTAAAGAATTCGTATATGGCTCTACAGGTACCGGATCGGAAGTGGCTGCTCCTTCAAAAATAGTAATATCAGGCAGTCTTTCATCAATATATTTCTTTGATTTCGCGATTATCTCATCTAAGTTTACATGCACTTTAATAAAAGGTTTATCTCCTAGTCTTGTATTAAGATAACAATATTCACATTGTCCCATGCATCCAGATACTAGTGGTAATTGATAATGAGCAGATGGTTTACAAGTCTGAAACTTGAGACCTTTCTTTGTACCCACCATCAATGTCTTTTTACCTTCTCGGTACATTGAATATAAATCTTCACCTGGAATATGGTGCTTATATCGATTGGAAGTTAAGTGAATGATTTCTATTTTTTTATTATTTTTAAATTTATCTATTATGCCGAGGAAGCCAAGGATTTTCTTTGGAGGTTTTATATAAAAGATAATGCCTATATCTCGGTCAAGTAAATATAAGTCACTTTATATACTTTGTACTTTCATACAATCCAGTCTTTGTAAAAAAAATACTGTTAATCATTTACATGTACAGCCTTTTATGCTATTCTATATATGTAACTATTTACCACTAATATGAATAAATAGGAGGTTGTTATGCACAGAAATGTCAAAAATTTTATGAAACCTTTGATTGTTATGGTATTTTCCATAGCCTTATTTTCCGTCTTTTGGCTAAACAATATTTCATCAAGTGCCGCAAACACTAACACTAGTGTAGAACTGAATGCAACAAACACCTGGCAAAGTGGAGGAGACACATTTTTACAAGTTGACGGAACAATCACAAACAATAGTAATACTTCAGTGGATAACTGGAAAGCCACAGCTCCTCTGGCTAGTTCTGGAACAGTAAACAGCAGTTGGAATATGAATTATGACTTAGATGATGGAATTCTTACCATCACCGGTGTGGAGCATAACAAATCCATTCCTGCTGGTACTTCTGTAACATTTGGTATGATTTTAATGAATCCTGGGGATTTTGATACTTCAAAAGTGGAAATTATCATACCTGGAAGTCCTTCTAATCCGGAGGATCCTACTGATCCTGTGGAACCAACCGATCCTGAAGACCCTGAAGATCCCGAAGACCCAGTCCTCCCAGTTGACCCTGGAAATCCAACCGCCAAGCCTGTTCCAGATCCAACAACAGATGACTGGTTATTTACAGACGGTAATAAGATTGTGGATAAGGATGGTAAAGAGGTGTGGCTAACAGGTGTAAACTGGTTTGGTTACAATACTGGTACAAACTTGTTTGATGGTGTATGGGGTTGTAATCTTAATACCACCATACAAGATATAGCAGATCGCGGTTTTAATCTGCTTAGAATTCCTTTTTCTGCAGAATTAATATTACAATGGAAAAGCGGCGAATATCCAAAGGCAAATTATAATGATTTTGTAAATCCATACTTAGATGGAATGAACAGTCTGGAAATTTTCGACTATGTCGTTGGTCAATGTCGAGCAAATGGTATTAAGATAATGATAGATATTCATAGTGCTGAAACAGATGCTGCCGGTCATTTCGCTCCTCTTTGGTATACCGACAAGATTTCGGAAGCTGACTATCTTGCTTCCCTATCTTGGATAGCTGATCGATACAAAAACGATGATACTATAATTGCATATGATTTAAAGAATGAACCTCATGGTGCTGTTGGTGATACTGTTAAAGCCATTTGGAACGATTCAGATAACCCAAATAACTGGAAGGCTGTTGCAGAAAAAGCTGCATATGCAGTGCTATCAGAAAACCCAGATGCTCTTGTTTTGGTGGAAGGTATTCAGATATATCCCAAGAATATCAATTCTAATAGAAACTTTACATCTATGAATAAAGATGATTATTATAATTCATGGTGGGGCGGAAACCTTCGAGGTGTTAAGGATTTTCCTGTTAATTTAGGACAATATCAGAATAAATTAGTTTACTCTCCTCATGATTATGGTCCTGCCGTTTCGGCTCAACCTTGGTTTGAGAAAGATTTTACCATGCAGAGCCTTTATGAAGATTGTTGGAGAGATAATTGGATGTTCATCCATGATGATAATATCGCACCACTTTTAATTGGTGAATGGGGCGGATTTATGGTTTCTCCTAATTTAAAATGGATGACTTGTTTCCGCAATTATATTATAAAGAATAAGCTTCACCATACTTTTTGGTGCTTTAACGCTAATTCTGGTGATACAGGAGGATTAGTACTTCATGATTTTACCACCTGGGATGAAGAGAAGTATGATTTTGTTAAAGAAGCACTATGGCAAAAGGACGGCAAATTTGTTGGTCTTGACCACCAAATCCCTCTTGGTGCTAACGGCATTACACTAAGTGATTATTAAAGCAAAATAGATAATACATAATAAAATGAGCAAAGAATTTAAATAACAAAAAGCCATCTAAAAAAGCCGACTGTATAACGTAATATTTATAAATTTTTTAATAATAAGAATAAGGTATATTCCACACTTGGAATATACTTTATTCTTATTTCATATGTAAATCTATTTATAATTTTAATATAACTACATATACTAATCTTTAAAATCTATTCCCATTACTATACTGACATTTTGAAAGGTATGTGCCAGATAGATACCATACAAGTTTGTAATATTGATAGTACTAATATATCTCCGAGCATTTGGGTAAAATTAGTTGAAACTATCCGTGAAAATTATAATAGTTATGATGGTTTTCATATATTGCATGGTACAGATACAATGGCTTATACTGCTGCTGCTTTATCATATATGATACAAAAATCTCCAAAACCAATTGTTATCACAGGAGCACAAATCATATTTAATGGTAAAATAATTCTAGGTACTAGAGCAAGAAAAACTCACTCAAAAAGTTTGCAGGCATTTTCAAGTATAAACTATCCTTATCTTGCAATTATACAAGGTTCTCGTATCATTCAATTCATTCATCAAAACAAAAATACTACACCACTTTTTTATACTAAATTAAATTCCAATATAGGGATTTTTAAACTTGTACCTGGAATAAGCAAAGATATACTTGACTACATGCTTAGTAAAAACGACGCAATAATTATAGAAAGCTATGGTGTTGGTGGCATCCCTTCAAAACCAAATTACTCTTATTTTGATATTATAAAAAAATGGAATAGCAAAAATAAAATCTTCGTCATGACCACTCAAGTCCCAAATGAAGGAAGTGACATGACTGTATATAAAGTTGGGCACAACCTTAAAAGAGACCTTAATATCTTAGAAGCCTATGATATGATTACAGAGGCAGTGGTTTGTAAGTTGATGTGGATATTAGGTCTTACAAACGAGCCCAAAGAAGTAAAGAAATTATTCTATACAACAATTGAAAATGATATCTTATATGACGGTTAAAGAAAAACCTTCTATTCTAGTTGTCGTTTTATAATAATTCCTATGTTAGTTTTAACGCTATATTAACTAATCCATGTATTAGCTCTTATAATCTCCCACTCACCATCTTTATAACTGGCTTCTACATCCCATCCGATAGCACCTTTTCCAGAACGCCATTTACTAATCTTTGCACTTAATATATTAGAACCTTCCTTATATTTAAAATCCTTAATCTCTATTAAAATTCCTTCAGTAAAGTACAATTCTTCTTCATCTATTAATCCCATATCAACTAAATCATTATATGAAGCTTCGATTGTCTCCAGGCTATATTTGGCTTTCAAGGAATCTATAAGTATCTCCTTCTCTACTGGCATTAAAGCCTTCCATTGAGAAGTATCCAGTGCTATCATAGTTATATTGTCATTTAAAGCACTATCTTCTTGGTAAATGTCATCAATTATCTCAAGATATCCATCTATTAATATATTGCGACCAATATGTTCAATCTTCGATGCCCATATCTGTGCTGGATATGATTCTGCTATCATACCATCGTATGTTATTCTCAATAAATCTCCAACTTCATATTGATGATCGTTTAATTCATCCAGGGTTCTTACATTAACAAAAATCCTGTCAGCTGATAATAGTTCAGAACTACCAACCACTGGGGTAACCAGTAGTCCTTCATCATGTTCAATTACAGTTGCCTCTAGTATAGCAGTGTCATAATTCTTTTGTTTGCTAGTATCATCCTGTGAACAACTTGCTAGTACACTACATAATATAAACACACCTATTATCATAAATAATAACTTCTTCATTCTTAATCTTCCTCCTTTAAATATTAGTATTCTTATATAGTATAGACGATATATCTTTAGTAATGGTTCCCTTTATCTAAAATTCACTTCATTATATTACTTAACTATCTATTCATTATGCTAAAAAAATCATCATTATACTGCCAAAATCCAATCTTATTAACAATCCATATATGTTTTCAATTCAATTTTCTTTTATAGTCATTTTTTTATATTTTTTTGACTTCATGAACATATTATATATATATGCTTGTCAGTTTTAGCCAAGATAAAATTTCTTAAACGATTTATTTGTGCATTGATTCCATTTCAACCTAAGTAAACAATTTGCAGTACAAACATCTTTCATGTATAATGAGTAATTGTACAAAAAAATGGAGGTTTTTAATGATCGAATTTAAGCAAGTAAGCAAAAAATTCAAAGATACTACTGTATTAAAGGAAATATCGTTTGAAATTGAAAAGGGTAAGTTAGTCGTTCTAGTTGGCTTAAGTGGTTGTGGTAAAACAACTACATTAAAGATGATTAACAGATTGATTCCAGCAACATCTGGCACCATAACAATTAATGGAGGAGATGTTTCCAAGAAAGACAAGATTAAATTAAGAAGGAACATCGGATATGTTATTCAACAAACAGGACTCTTTCCTCATATGACAATCCGTGAAAACATTGAAATTATCCCACGTGCTGAGGAAAAGCCTGAAGAAGAGATTGAAGAACGCACATCTGAACTGATGGATATGGTCGGCATGGATGATTCGTTTCTTGACCGTTACCCAAATGAGTTGTCTGGTGGACAGCAACAAAGGGTCGGTGTTGCCAGAGCCTTTGCCCTAGACCCTGACATCATTCTAATGGATGAGCCATTTTCCGCTCTGGATCCAATCACAAGAAATTCCTTACAAGAGGAGTTAGTTAATCTTCAAGCAAAAGTCAAAAAAACTATCGTCTTTGTAACCCATGATATGAGTGAAGCAATTAAAATTGCAGATAAAATCTGCATCATGGATAAGGGCAAAATCATACAATATGATACGCCAGAAAACATTCTAAAGAATCCAGCAAACGATTTTGTTACAGAATTTGTCGGCGAGAACCGTATCTGGGAATCCCCTGAATACATTCGCGCCAAAGACATTATGATTGATAATATAGTAACCTGTTCACGTGATTTGTCACTTTCTCGTGCCTTGGAGAGGATGCGCTCCAATAAGGTAAACAGTTTGATTGTCATGGACAATAAGATCAAGAAGATGGAAGGGATTATAAAACCAAAGCAGATTTCCAAAACCAAGGATAGAACAATAAGTGTAGAGGATATTATGATTAAGGACTTTGAATTTGTAGGCCCTGAAGACTCTGTTGTAGAAATCCTGAAAGTTGTTGAGGATAATAACATTTCAGAAATTCCAGTTATCGACGATAGGAATGTTCTCCTAGGTCTCGTAACACGTAATACTCTTATTACAACCTTAAGTGATCAATATCTGGAAGAGGAGGTGGAGTAATTGAACGCATTTGAATATATCACTACAAATTTAGACCAAGTCTTGAGCCTAACTAAAGACCATATATTATTAACTACAATTGCTGTCGGACTTGCTGTTTTAATCGGTGTTCCCGTTGGAATTCTTATTAGTTACTTTCGTAAAGCCAGCAACACAGTCGTAGGTCTGGCTAATCTTATACAAGCGATACCATCTATGGCTCTATTAGGACTTGCAATACCTCTACTTGGTATTGGTTCCCTACCAGCTGTAGTAATAGTTATCTTGTACTCATTGCTACCCATAATTAAGAATACTTATACGGGAATCACAAGTATTGACAAAGACACCTTGGAATCTGCAACTGCCATTGGTCTTACTAGAATGCAAATTCTAAGAAAAGTCCGTATTCCTTTGGCGCTTCCAATTATTATGGCAGGAGTTAGAATCTCATCAGTTACTGCAGTAGGCCTTATGACTATGGCCGCCTTTATTGGTGCAGGAGGACTAGGGTTCTTGATTTTCTCAGGAATTAGCACAACAAATAATGGTCAAATCCTAGCCGGAGCAATTCCTGCTGCCATTCTTGCCCTAATTGTAGACTATATATTTGGACTAGTTGAAAAACTTGTTACCCCAATCAGTCTACAAAGCACCAGTAACTATACCAAAGAGAAAATTATTAGGTCTAGAAAAAAACAAAAGTCAATGCTAGGCATAGTAGTAGCACTATTAGTAGTTATGTTTACATCCAATTGGTTCGGTGGACTTAATAGCTCCAAAAAGAATATTACCATTGGCGGTAAGGATTTTACAGAGCAATTTGTAGTAGTACATTTAATGGCCGATATGATTGAGGACCGTACAGATATAAATGTCATTCGTAAAGATAATCTTGGCGGTACACAGGTATTATTTAATGCAGTAAAATCAGGTGATGTTGATCTTTACCTGGACTACTCTGGAACAATCTATGGCGATACACTAGGCTACCCTCCCAACAGTGATATGAAGGAAGTATATGACATAAGTAAGGTAGATCTTAAAGAGCAATTTGACATTGATGTATTGACTCAGTTTAATTTTAACAATACTTATATACTAGCTGTAAGGCCTGATACAGCCGAGGAGTATAACTTGTCAACTATTTCAGACCTGGCACAAGTAGCAGACGAACTTACCATAGGATCATCATTAGAGTTTCTAAATAGGGAAGATGGTATAATTGGACTTACAGATCATTATGGATTTTCCTTCGGAAATGAAGTTGGAATTAATGGTGCAAACAAGTATCTTGCCATTGACAACAATGAAACAGATGTGACCGACGCTTTTGCTACAGATGGGCTATTACAAAAGTTTGGTTTAGTCCAGTTGGAAGATGATAAAAGTTTCTTCCCACCATACTATGCAGTTCCCGTTCTTAGAAGTGGGTTGTTAAATGAACATCCTGAAATAGAAGAAGTTTTAGACGAATTGGGTGAAGTTCTTACAAATGATGTCATGGTAGAATTGAACTACCAAGTAGATGAACTCCAAAGACAACCAAGAGATGTCGCTAATGAATTCCTACTAGAACAGGGACTCATCCACTAATGAACTAAAGATTTAAGAATATAATAAAATTACAATTTCATAGTAACAAATTTATAGGGTTTCCTAACATTGATATCTATGCGTAAAGCTAAGATAGATTAATGTAGGAAACCCTTTGTTTTTGAAGCAGCTATCCCTTTATGGTTTATTGAAATTTTATTTAATCACTTTTAACATGGCTTTGAATTCAGGAGTGCCTGACACCTTTAATAAGTCATATACTGCGGTTTCTGTATTAGTTACTACAGCTCCAAGGGATTGACACAAGTCTAGTCCATTTAGATAGTTTGACTTTGCTCTAGAAGTTACTGCATCTTTGACCAAGTAAACTTGATATCCATCATTAATTAAATCTCTAGTGGTTTGAAACACACATATGTGAGTTTCCATACCAGTAATTAATATCTTCTTTCTTCCTAAGGACTTAAGGCTTTCTTTTACTTCATCTGTGTAAGCTGTGAAACTATTCTTTGCAAATATATCTTTTTCGTCCATTAATTTTAGAAGTTCGTCAACCGTCCTACCTAGTCCCTTGGGATACTGCTCAGTTGCAATTATAGGAAAATCCATTTCTTTTGCCGCACTAATAAGTATCTTGTTCTTATCTATCACTTGGTCCTTGTATTTCATAGCAGCTAGCAATTTATCCTGTATATCAATTACAAATAACACGGTGTCTTCTCTCTTTAAAGTAAATTTGTCCATAATGTCTCCTTTATATCATTATTTTTTAGCATCAAACTCAATAGAGTTAATAATTAGATCTATTTCCTCTTGTTTTGTGTTACCAATAATCATTATATAATAACTTGTATCTACTTTTCCAGTAGCATCAAATATATTCAAAAATATTCGGCATCTCAAGTGACTTTATAATAAATAAGACTGTACTTGACACCAGTTTATTTCTTGATTTTCCAAAGAAAGATAAATCATCAGGAGTAATTTCAAAGGCTTTTTTTAACAAGTTGTAGTTGTCCAAAAACAAATCTTCACCATATGCATCCACCATGTAATTCCTTATATGGTGTGGTATTTCATAATATTCAGCTATGTCTACACGTTCAAGATCTTCAGGATAAATTATAATAACTATGTCATCTTCATTTTTTTTACTAAAACTGCGTTCCCCATGGAAATTGTTCTCTTCCAGCTCACCATAAACATGATTAAATCTAACTTCTTTAAATTCTATTATCTCTAGTGATGAACTAACTTTTCCACTTTCATCAATTTTATACCCTGTGTATGTATCATAAGATTCATCATATGTGTCTAGGGAGTGCTTCTTAATAGAGATCATATTGAAAATATAATCTCTATACCTAAACAAAAATATCATTATCAATGCAACAACTAATACTGTTTTTGTAAGAGTCCTTTTTTTCTTAGATGTTTTGTTCTCATTCGAATTACTTATACTCCTTACTTTTATATATCATTTCTCTATATAGTAGTTTCACATATATTAGTTTACCACATATTGGTTCTATCCTACAAAAATAAATCCAAATACTTTATCAGCTACCATATATTAAGCGTAGTAATTATTTGTAAAAATGATACAATAGATGTAGTTGACATTTTACAAGCAATAAAATTGGAGGTTAAGAATGAATAAGAAATATTTATTTTTTATGCTAGCATTCGTCTTAATCATAGTCTTTTTAGTGGGGAAAAATTCATTAAACAAAACGGAGAATATGACATATCCTACCTTTCTTCAAGCTGTTGAAAATAAACAAGTTGATGAAGTAAGGATTGATGATGATAGCAATACTTTTATAGTAAAGTTGAAGGGGGATGAAACTAAGCCTTTATATACAGTTTCCAACCCAAAAACTGAGGATTTCGTAGAAAAGCTGTTGATAAATGGAGTAGATGTAAGCTATGGACAAGTTGATCTTATAGCTGCCTTTATTAAAATAGCCCTTGTAGGGTTAATAGTTTGGGGTATTATTTATTATACCCGTAATGGTAATAAGAACAATATAGAAGATGCAAATAAAAAAGGTATAAATGAATCGGCAATAACCTTAAATCAGGTTGCGGGTAATGCTGAAGCCAAATATATGGTGAATGATATAATAGGATTTATAAAAAGTCCTGATAAATATACTGCTGTAGGTGCGAGAATGCCCAAGGGCCTATTATTTTATGGACCACCAGGTACTGGTAAAACACTGATGGCTAAGGCCATTGCTGGAGAAGCAGGGGTTCCTTTCTACGCCATGAGCGGATCAGATTTCGTTCAGATGTATGTAGGAGTAGGTGCAAGCCGTATTCGTAACTTATTTAATAAGGCCAAAAAGAATGAAAAAGCTGTAATATTTATCGATGAAATTGACGCCATAGGAAAAAGAAGATCAAAAAACACTTCCGCAAGTAATGACGAAAGAGATCAAACACTGAATGCCCTCCTAACTGAGATGTCTGGCTTTCATGACAATCAAGGGATTGTTGTAATTGGAGCTACCAACCGATTAGACACCCTAGATGAAGCCCTTCTTCGACCGGGACGTTTTGACAGACAGATAGAAATTGGTCTTCCAGATGTAAATTCAAGACATAAGATACTATCTTTACATGCAAAATCCAAACCCTTATCAGATGATGTGGACCTCTATGAACTAGCAAAGTCTACTGTCCTATTTAGTGGTGCCATGTTAGAAAATCTACTGAATGAAGCAGCTATCATAGCCGCTAATGCAAATAAAGTAGCTATACAGAGGGAACATATAGACAAAGCGTTTTATACAGTAATCGCTGGTGCACCTAAGATGGATAGAAGCTATATTTCTGACCAGGATAGAAAAATTACTGCCTATCACGAAGCAGGTCACGCCCTAGTTACCAAATTGCTATTACCAGAACATTATATATCTAAGGTAACTATTATACCAAGTGTTAAAGGGGCAGGTGGCTTCAATTTAAGCATCCCTAAAGACACCATGTTTCAAAGCCAAAGACAGGTAAAAGCGAATATACAAGTCTTGCTAGCAGGTAGAGTGGCTGAAGAATTAATCTTTGGAGAAAGCGAGATTACCACAGGTGCAAGCAATGATATTCAAAAAGCATCCTCCCTAATCCTAGACTATATCAACAAATTTGGCATGGATTCTGAACTTGGTCTGTTCAGCATAGAAGTCCTTGGAGACAATCAAGACAGCCAATTAATAAACAGATGTAGGAATATGATGAATGACCTTTATGGAGAAACAAAAAATATAGTAACCCTGAATCTAGATCAACTAAGAAAAATAACAGACGAATTACTTATTAAAGAATCCTTAAATGATGATGATATTCAG
>CAZOGN010000049.1:0-14529 GCA_964579655.1 uncultured Lachnospiraceae bacterium | reverse complement strand
CCTTTATAAAACTTTTCCTTAGCAATGTTGACTTGTCAGTTGATTTACATTATAATTAATTGATGTAGATTTATCAACAGCTTTCTATAAAAAAGAATAGGAATAGGCTATTATGATAAAGAGTATGACAGGGTTTGGAAGATGCGAAAAGTCTAATGAAGATGTTAAAGTACTTGTAGAGATGAAGTCAGTTAATCATCGATATTGTGAGATTAACGTTAGGCTACCTAAGAAGTTTTTGCATTTTGAGCCAAAAATTAAGAATTTAATAAAACAAGAAGTTATAAGAGGAAAAGTAGATGTATATATAAATTTTTCAGATTACAGATCTAATAACGTAAGTGTTAAGTATAATGATGATCTAGCACAGGAATATATGGACGCTTTTGAGAGAATGAAAGAAAGATTTCATATAGAGAATGATGTTGGAGTTTCATCCTTAACAAGTTTTCCAGAGGTAATAACTCTAGAAGAAAAAACTTCAGAAGATGATGAGATGTGGGATACAATTGAAGAGGTTGTAGTTACTGCAACAAAGGAACTAATAGAAACCAAGTCAAGAGAAGGTGAAAACCTACAAAAAGATATCCTGTTAAAATTAGAAGAAATATCTAATTATTTATCATTTATAGAGGATAAAGCACCTCAAATTGTTGAAGACTATTATAATAGGCTAAGAGAAAAAGTTGCTGATCTTTTAGGTGATACAAAGATAGAAGAGAGTGTAATAGCTACTGAAGTTGCTACATTAGCAGACAAGGTATGTGTTGATGAAGAAATTGTAAGATTGAAAAGTCATATATCAAACATGAAAGATACCATTGATGAAAAAGATGGAATAGGTAGAAAGCTTGACTTTATTACCCAAGAGATGAATAGGGAAGCTAATACAATTCTTTCTAAAGTAAATGACCTTGAAGTAACCAATGTTGCTATCAATCTTAAAACAGAAGTTGAAAAGGTTCGTGAACAAATTCAGAACATTGAGTAAATTAAAATACGAAAAGAGGTAGCAAATTGACCCGTTTTATAAATATTGGATATGGTAATGTGGTTAATTCCAATAGAATATTAGGAGTTATCAGTCCTAATGCCGCACCAATAAAGAGAATGGTGCAAAACGCCAAAGACACAGGACTAGCAATAGACGCCACTTGTGGCAGGAAGACAAAGGCTGTTATTGTTATGGATACTGGATATTTATTTTTATCGGCATTACTTCCAGAAACAATTCTACATAGGGTCAATACTTTTGATGATCCAGATACAAACATAAACTCAAATTAATTTTGTGTTTTTTAGAAAGGAGTTTTTATATGTTACGTCCATCCTATACAGATTTAATGCAAATTGTGAATAGTGAGACAGGTGCAGGTGAAGACCCTGTAGTTACAAGTCGTTATTCCATCGTTCATGCAACTGCAAAAAGAGCAAGACAAATAATAAATGGAGCTGAACCACTTGTAGAATCAGAATCAATGAATTCTAATAAGGCTTTATCTACAGCAGTGGAAGAGTTTAGTAAGAAGAATGTTAAGATTACAAACGATGAAGAAAATTAATTGAATTAATTAAGTGAAAAAGCTGTTGCAGTTCTATATAAATTTTTATTTTACCTATAGATATTTTTTATAAAGGTAAAGATTAATTTGTTTGCTTGCAGCAGTTTTTTACTCAACATAAAATACAAGTTTAAAACTTGGAAAGGCATGCATATACCATGGATAATGACTATAAACAACCACAAAATGATATAGACAATAAGAATACTGATGATAGCTTTAATATTCTTAAAGAAACTTTAGAAATGGGCATATATTTTATTGTAATAGTAGTTATATTTTTATTCCTTCAACATTTTGTAGGGCAACATATAGAAGTTAATGGCTCATCTATGGAGAACACCTTATCACATGAAGATCATTTAATATTAGAGAAGGTTTCTTATCGCTTTGAAGAGCCAACAAGATTTGATATTGTAGTATTTCGTCCATATGAATCACAAGAAAAGGAAGATACATACTATATTAAAAGAGTTATGGGTATGCCAGGAGAAAGAATTCAAGTAATTGATGGGCAGATTTATATTAACGGTGAGATTTTACAAGAAGATTACGGTACAGAAGCAATTAATGACTTTAGAGCAGGTATAGCTAAAGAAGAGATTCTTTTAGAAAAAGATGAATACTTTCTTATAGGAGACAACCGTAATAACAGTACCGATAGTAGAGATGAGACTATTGGTCCAGTAAAAAGAGATACTATTATAGGTCGTGCATGGGTTAGAATATGGCCCATTAGCAAACTTGAAGTATTAGATCACTGATAATATTGCTTTGAGATCCAAGGAGATGGAATTCAAATGAATATAAATCATATAGAAAATGAAGTTGAAGATGATGTTATTGAGCCAAAAGAAACAGAATCTAAATTTAATAATATCTCAGGAACTCCTTTGGTAATTCTTGAGATACTAATATATGCCATTATAATATTGATAGCGACAAAACTTATAACAAGCTACATTCTACAACGTAATATAGTAGACGGATTATCAATGGATGATACATTAATTGATGGTGAAAGTTTAATAGTAGAAAAGATTAGCTATCGTTTTGATAAGTTAGACCGTTTTGATATTATAGCCTTTTATCCCAATGGCAAAGATAATAAAGAATATTATATTAAACGAATAATAGGACTGCCAGGTGAATTTGTACAAATGTCTGCTGATGATATATATATTAACGGAGAACTAATAGAAGAAGATTATGGAAGTACAAGTGATAATGGATACTTAGGCCTTGCAGTAGAAGGTATAGAGTTAAAAGAAGACGAATACTTTGTATTAGGAGACAATAGGCAAGTAAGCCTTGATAGTAGGTACGAAGAAGTGGGTGCAATTGAAATTGATAAAATAGAAGGAAAAGCAATTTTTCGAATATGGCCACTTAACAGATTTGGCACAATAGATTAGTTTTAATTATGGAGGAATAACTTATGAAACTATCACAATTATTAGAAAACACTGAATTTATCTGTGAGCAGGGTGATATTGATATTGAAATAGAAAGTCTTGTTTATGATTCTAGGGAGGTTACAAAAGGTTCTGTATTTGTATGTATTTCAGGAATGATTCGTGATGGGCATTCTTTTGCAAATATGGCAGCTTTGAATGGAGCAGTAGCTATAATAACTGAAAAAGAAATTGAACCAATTAATAATGTTAATATTATAAGAGTAAAGGATACAAGATTAGCATTAGCTAACATGTCTGCTATATATTTTGATCATCCAGCTAGAAAGCTAACTACAATAGGTATAACAGGAACAAAGGGAAAAACAACTACATCTTATATGGTTAAATCTATTTTAGAAGATGCTGGAATCAAAACAGGAATTATTGGAACTATCGAAACAATTATAGGTGATGAAGTTATTTCTTCAAATAACACTACACCTGAATCTTATGTAATTCAAGAATATTTTAGTAAGATGATTGATGAAGGTTGTGAATGCGTTGTAATGGAGGTTTCTTCCCAAGGACTTATGATGAACAGGGTGGAAGGCTTTACTTTCGATTATGGTGTATTTACTAATATTGAACCAGATCATATAGGTCCTACAGAACATAAAGATTTTGATGATTATCTTAAGGCAAAAAGCAAGCTTTTTAAAATGTGTAAAACAGGAATAGTTAACCTGGATGATTCACATATTAAACAAGTCCTAGAAGGACACACTTGTAAGATTGAGACATTTGCAATTAAAGAAGATGCAGATCTAAAAGCTACTAATCTTGACTTACATATAAATGACGGATTATTAGGAGTTGATTTTAAATTAATTGGTTTAGAAGAAGGTAGATTTCATCTTAATATTCCAGGAAGATTTAGTGTTTATAATGCTTTAACAGCAATTGCTATATGTAGACATTTCGACATTCCACAAGAGATTATAAAAAAGAGTCTTGAAAAAATCAAAATCAAAGGGAGACTAGAATCAGTTAATATTTCTAAAAACTTCACATTAATTATTGATTATGCTCATAATGCTATGAGTCTAGAAACTCTTCTTACAACCTTAAAAGAATACAAACCAAAAAGACTTGTATGTTTATTTGGATGTGGAGGTAATCGTTCAAAGTTAAGAAGATATGAAATGGGAGAGATTTCTTCTAGAATTGCGGATTTAACTATTGTCACTTCAGATAATCCTAGATTTGAAAAACCAAAAGATATTATTGATGATATATTAATTGGTGTTAAAAAAGGAGAGGGAGACTATATAACAATAGTAGACCGTAAAGAAGCTATAAGATATAGTATTGAGCATGCTAGAGAAGGAGACCTAATAGTATTAGCAGGAAAAGGTCATGAAAGTTATCAAGAGATTGAAGGCATTAAGCATCAAATGGATGAAAGAACTTTAATTAACAAAATCCTTCAAAACTTGACTGAAGAAGGAATAGAAATAATTTAGATATATTTTAAATCGAGGTAAAGATATATGGAAATAATGAATGTAAAACAAGCAGCAAAAGCAGTAAAAGGAACTATAATACATGGTGACACTGACATATACATATCATCTGTAAGTACAAACTCCAAAGAATTAGAAAATGGAGCCTTATTTGTACCTATAGTAGGTGAAGTACATGATGCTCATGATTTTATAGAGGATGCATATAAGCATGGTGCTGTGGCTTGTTTCACATCAAAAGATGATGTCTATCATGAAGGTATAGTTTGTATTAAGGTAGAAGATACCCTTAGGGCCCTACAAGATTTAGCTAGCTATTATAGGAATCAATTTGACATTTCTCTTATTGGTATCACAGGTAGTGTAGGGAAAACAACTACAAAGGAAATGATTAGTGCAGCACTTGCAACAAAGTATAAGACCCTTAAAACTGCTGGTAATATGAATTCCCAGGTAGGTCTTCCTTTAATGATGTTACGAATTGAAAAAGAACATGATATTGCTGTAATTGAAATGGGAATAAGCCAAGAAAATGAAATGCAAAGACTATCATCTATTGCTAGGCCAGACCTATCGGTTCTAATTAATATTGGTGTGTCTCATATAGAACAACTAAAAACAAAAGAAAATATTAGAAAAGAAAAACTGTGTATAATAAATAATTCTAAAGAAGATTCTTATCTTTTTATTAATGGCGATGATCCTTTATTAAGAGACATAAAGGATAATAAATATTCACAAAATTCTGCTAACAGATGCTTATATGAGAAAACCCAAGCTAAAATAAAAACAACTAAAGTAATTACCTTTGGAATAAAGGATAATTTTGCTTATAGAGCCAAAAATATTAGGTTTACAAATGGCAAGACTTACTTTACTTTAATAAACTCCCTAGAGCATACAGAAGATGAAATAGTCTTAAATACTTTGGGAGAACACAATGTTAATAATGCACTTTGCGCATTAGCTATAGCCAACTATTATAATATACCTACTTACCTTGCAAAAAAGGGATTAGAGGAATATAGACCTTTAGCTATGAGAGGCGAGATAAAAAAAGTAAATGGCATTACTATTATTGATGATACATATAATGCGAGTCCGGATTCTATGAAAAGCGGAATTGATGTGCTACTTTCTCTAAGAGATGTGAAACGAAAGATAGCTGTTTTAGCTGATGTATTAGAACTTGGTTCCTTATCACAGAAGTGTCATAAAGAGGTAGGTATCTATATTTCGGATAAAGATGTTGATGAACTTATTACAATAGGTAGCCAAGCAAAATTTATAGCCCAAGGAGTTTCTGATAATAATAAAGATATTATTATTAATTCTTTTAAGAACAATGAAGAGGCAATTGGCTATTTAAAAGAAACTATTAAAACAGGAGATGCAATGTTAGTTAAGGGTTCTCGAGGTATGAAAACAGAAGAGTTAGTTAATGCTTTTTTATAAGAAAGGTGATTGATATGGAAAAGCGTGATTTATATGCGGATGTTATTATTGATATATCCCATGAGAGTTTAGACAAAGCATATCAATACCTTATACCAAAGGATTTAGAGGAAAAAGTAGTCATAGGCTCGATGGTAGAAGTTCCTTTTGGAAGAGGAAATAAAATTATTAATGGTTATGTAATAGAAAAGTCATATCAGCCAAAATGGGAAATAGACAAAATAAAAGCCATTAAATCTCTGGTATCAGATGCACTTGTTATTGAAGGACATCTTATACAGTTAGCTTATTGGATAAAGACAAACTTTGGCTCAACTATGAATGATGCCTTAAAGACAGTAATTCCAGTAAAGAAGACAGTAGAAGCTAAAACAAAAAGGACAGTTAGCTTACTTCTATCCCAAGAAGAAGCCAATGAATATTTACAAGTATGCAAAGAAAAGAAATATGTAGCTAAGGTACGCCTACTAGAAGCACTAATAAAGTCTAACAAATTAGACTATAATTATCTTAGCAAAGAGTTTAAAATATATCCCTCTACTTTTAATAGCTTATTAAAAGAAAAGGTTATAGCCATAGATGAGAAAACTATATATAGAACACCTGTAATACATAATCAGCCACATAATAATGATTTTACCCTTACTGATAAACAATTATTTATTGTAAATGATTTTGTATCTGATTATAAGAAGAAAAAACGTGGGACTTATTTAATTCATGGTGTAACTGCTAGTGGAAAGACAGAAGTTTATATAGAAATTATTTCAAATATTATAAAAGAAGGCAAGCAAGTTATTGTACTTATTCCAGAGATAGCACTTACATACCAAACTGTTTCTCGTTTTTATGAGTATTTCGGTGACAGGGTTTCTATTATGAATTCAAGGCTATCTAAAGGAGAAAGATATGATCAGTATCTAAGAATTAAAAACGGCGAAGTTGATATTGTTATAGGACCAAGATCGGCCTTATTTGCGCCATTTAACAACTTGGGACTTATTATTATAGATGAGGAACATGAAGATAGTTATAAAAGCGACACACCACCTAAATATCATGCAAGAGAAGTTGCCATAAAAAGAGCTAGCCTCACAGACTCAAGTGTTATTCTAGCTTCTGCAACTCCATCTATTAATTCATACAAGAATGCATTAGATGGAAATTATAAGCTATATAACCTGCCAGATAGGGTGGGAGGCGGAAGGCTTCCTAATGTTAGTATTGTAGACCTAAGAGAGGAATTAAAAGAAAAGAATACATCCATATTTAGTAGACAACTTGCTCTTTTAATGAAGGAACGCCTAGATAATAAAGAACAAATAATTTTATTTATAAATAGAAGAGGCTATGCAGGATTTATATCTTGTAGAAGTTGTGGACACGTTATGAAATGTCCTCATTGCGACATTTCGCTTACATCTCATAATAATAAAAAACTTATATGTCATTATTGTGGATATGATGAAAAAACCCCAAAGCTTTGCCCTAAATGTGGTTCAAGATATATAGCAGCATTTGGTACAGGAACACAAAAAATAGAATCTTATGTGAATAAAGCATTTCCAAGTGCTAGGGTTTTGAGAATGGATGCAGACACTACTAGAAAGAAAAATTCTCATCAAGAGATTCTATCAAGATTTGCAAAAGGTCAGGCAGATATATTAATTGGTACTCAGATGATTATAAAGGGACACGACTTTCCTAATGTTACTCTTGTAGGGATTTTGGCAGCAGACTTATCCTTATATGCTGGAAATTACATGGCGGCAGAAAAGACCTTTCAATTATTGGTTCAAGCCTCAGGTAGGGCTGGAAGAGGAAATTTGCCTGGCGAAGTTGTCATACAAACTTATAATCCTGACCACTATAGTATTGTAGAAGCAAGCAAAGCTGATTATATAGACTTTTATAAGAAAGAAATTGAATATAGGAAGTTACTTGCGTACCCTCCCATATCCAATATTTTGGAAGTTTTAATAACATCAGAAGATGAAGAAAAAGCATATAAAGCATCAAAACTTATTGTAGGTGCTAGCCAGGAATGGGAAGAAAAGAATAAGGTTAAGAGTGAATCACAAATTATTGGTCCTGCACCAGCTAAGCTAGCAAAAGCTAAAGATTTTTATAGATTTATAATATATGTAAAACAAGAAAACTATAGACATTTGATACTATTGAAAGATTATCTAGAAGGATATATAAAATTTTCAGAATATACAAAAGCTTGTAATATATTCTTTGATTTTAATCCCTTAAATAGTTATTAAAATATATTTTATAATTTTGCTTTGGAAGGAATGATTATTATGGCAATTAGAAATATTAGAGTTATAGGAGATGAGATTCTAGAAAAAAAAGCTAGAATAATTGAGAAATTAACATCTAGGGACAAAGTTTTGATTGAAGATATGCTTAATACTATGTATGAAGCTGAGGGTGTAGGGCTTGCAGCTCCCCAAGTTGGAGTGCTAAAAAGAATAGTTGTTATTGATGTTTCACCAGAAGGAGATAATCCTTTTATTCTAATTAATCCAGAGGTTATTGAAGTTGATGGAGAACAAATAGGCCCAGAAGGGTGTTTGAGTGTCCCAGGTAAAACAGGTGAAGTAAAAAGACCCAACTTTGTAAAGGTAAAAGCTTATAATGAAAATATGGAGGAAGTGACAATAGAAGGTGAAGAGCTTCTAGCTCGTGCCTTATGTCATGAAATTGACCATTTGAATGGAGAACTCTATGTAGATAAGGTGATTGGAGAACTACAGGACGTTGAGCCCATAGAAGATCAGGAGGAATTATAGATGAATGTTATTTTTATGGGAACACCAGACTTAGCTGCAACAGTTTTCGAAAGTTTAATAGATTCTAAGTATAATATTATTGCAGCAGTAACTCAACCAGATAGACCAAAAGGTAGAGGAAAGAAGCTTGTATATAGTCCAGTAAAAGAATTGGCTTTAAGCCACGAGATACCTGTTCTGCAACCTGTAAGAGCTAGAGATGAAGACTTTATAGAAGAACTTAAGGGCTATAATCCTGATATTATTGTAGTAGCAGCATTTGGACAGATTTTACCAAAGGAGATTCTCGATTTACCCAAATACGGTTGTATTAATGTTCATACTTCTCTTTTACCTAAGTATAGGGGAGCTTCACCAATTCAGTGGGCAATTATGAATGGAGATGAAAAAACAGGTGTGACTATTATGCACATGGATGTCGGACTAGATACAGGAGATATAATAATTCAAAAAGAAGTTATTATTGATGAGAAAGAAACTGCTCAAACTCTCCATGATAAATTAGGTATTTGTGGAGCTGAGTTAGTATTAGAAGCGATAGATTTACTTGAATTAGGAAAGGCTCCTAGAGTCAAACAAGATGATACAAAGGCTAGTCATGTAAAGACACTAGATAAAACTATAGGTGAAATTGATTTCTTAATGCCTGCAGTGGAGATAGAAAGAAGAATTAGAGGTTTAAACCCTTGGCCTAGTGCATATACATTTTTTAATGGACAAAACCTAAAGATTTGGCAAGCGAAAGTAATTAAAGAATTTACAGATGAAGATGCAAAGCCAGGTGAAATAGTTAAATTATTAAGTGATGGCATTATTGTAAAGACAGGTAGAGATTATTTGAAATTATTAGAAATACAAATGGCAGGAAAAAAAAGAATGCAAGTTTCTCAGTTTTTGAGAGGTAATTCTATTGAAATTGGAACTATTTTAGGAAATAGACTATAATTGTTACTATAATATAAATTTAAACTATACTATTAGATGTTTTTAGAAAGGGGAAAGTTATGCCTTATTATATGTTTTATGATTCGACTTATTTATTAGTTATTATTGGCGTTATTATAACATTAATGGCTTCAGCTAGAGTGAAAACTACTTTTAATAGATATTCCAAGATAAGAAGCTTATCGGGAGAAACAGGGGCAACTGCAGCAGCAAAGATATTAGAAAAAGAAGGAATATTTGATGTGAGAATTGAACAAGTAAATGGTGATTTGACTGATCATTATGATCCTAAGAACAAGGTTTTAAGATTATCAGAAACAGTATATGGAAGTTCTTCAGTTGCAGCACTTGGAGTAGCAGCTCATGAATGTGGCCATGCAATACAACATAAGAAGGGTTATGCTCCTCTTAAAGCAAGAACAGCCATAGTTCCAGCTGTTAATTTTGGAAGTAAAGCATCATGGCCAATAATTCTAGTAGGAATATTGTTTGGATTTAATGAGACTTTAATTTCTATAGGAATAATTTTGTTTTCATTTGGAGTTTTATTTCAGTTAGTTACACTCCCTGTTGAGTTCAATGCATCTAATAATGCATTAGCCATTTTAAGTAGAACAGGAATGCTTCGTGGAAATGAGTTCGAAGGTGCAAAAAAAGTTTTAAGGGCGGCAGCACTGACCTATGTGGCAGCGGCAGCAGCATCAATCTTACAATTACTAAGGTTGGTACTATTATTTGGTAGGAGACGTGACTAGTAAGAATCTCCGTAAAAACCCTCGAGAAATTTCCCTGGACATAATAATGGATATTACGGAGTCAAAAGAAAAGGGCAATAAATTTAGTCATATTGTTATTAACAAAACCCTTAAAAAATATGAGTTTTTAGACAAGCAAGATCGTTCCTTTATTAATAAACTTTGTGAAGGAACACTTGAAAGAATGATTACTATAGATTTTATAATAAATAAATATTCTAAAACTAAAGTTAAAAAAATGAAAGCACTTATTAGAAGTCTTTTGCGAATTAGCGTCTATCAAATTAAATACATGGATGGGACAGCTGATTTTGCAGTTTGCGATGAAGCGGTTAAAATTGCAAAAAAGAGAGGATTTAAGAATTTAAGTGGCTTCATTAATGGTGTATTAAGAAATATTATTAGAAACCCCCAAAAGGTTGTTTTTCCAGAGGAAGGCAAGGAACCAGAAAGATACTTAAGTGTAAAATATTCGGCGCCAGAGTGGTTAGTCTCACAATTTATAGAGCAGTATAATTATGGATTTGCAAAAGCGATGCTAGCAGACTCTATTAAGGAAAAGAAAACAACTATACGGTGTAATTTGCAAAAGACATCAATTGCAGAGTTAAAGGAAGAATTACTTAAAGAAAATGTTAAGGTTGAGGATGGATTCTACTTGGATTATGCCCTTAGGATATATGATTATGATAGTATTGAAAAACTAAAGGCTTTTCAAAAGGGAATGTTTCAAGTACAAGATGAAAGTTCAATGTTAGTAGGAGAGATTGCATATCCAGCGTCAGCAAGCAGGGAAGATTCAGATTTCCATAACCCTCTCTTTGTAGATGTGTGTGCAGCACCTGGAGGCAAGTCGCTCCATCTTGCCGAAAAACTAGAAAATACTGGACTTGTATTATCAAGAGATGTTTCACAAAGAAAAGTTGACCTAATAATAAATAATACTAAGAGATTAGGCTTGGATAATGTAAAGCCACAAGTGCATGATGCTCTAGATTTAGATGAAAGCTTAATAGAAAAAGTGGATTTACTACTTGCTGATTTGCCTTGTTCAGGACTTGGAATAATTGCTAAGAAGCCAGACATAAAATACAATATGAACATAGACAAACAAAAGGACCTAGTAAAACTCCAAAGAGAAATACTAAAAGTGGTGTATAAATATGTAAAACCAGGTGGAACATTAATATATAGTACTTGCACTGTTAACAAAGAAGAGAATATTAAGAATATAGAATGGTTTACAAAACATTTTCCTTTTGATTTAGAATCATTTGATTCTACTATAGATAATATTGAAACATATGAAGATGACAATACTAAAGCTGATGGTTTTATAACATTACTGCCAGGAATCCATAAGTCAGATGGTTTTTTTATTGCAAAATTAATTCGCAGGAGATAAGATATGGAGAAAAATGATATAAGATCATTAAGTATGAAAGAACTAGAAGAACTTATGGAGCAATTTGCAAGCAAGAGTTTTCATGGAAAGCAAATTTTTCAGTGGCTTCATAAAAAGCTAGTAAGCCAAATTGATGATATGACTAATTTATCAAAAGATTTAAGAAATAAGCTTAAAGAAAGTTATAGTCTTACTAATTTAACATTAGTTGAAAAACTGGAGAATTCAGACGGAAACACAAGTAAATATTTGTTTAAATTACATGATGGTATGGTAGTTGAGACTGTACTAATGAAGTACAAACATGGTAATAGTGTTTGCATATCCTCTCAAGTAGGATGCAAGATGGGTTGTAAGTTTTGTGCATCTACAATAGGTGGACTTGAAAGAAACTTAACCCCTTCAGAAATGCTTGATCAAGTTTATCAAGTGCAAAAAGACACTAATGAACGTGTTACTAATGTAGTGGTAATGGGTACAGGTGAACCACTTGATAATTATGGTAATTTAGTTAAATTCATTAAAATACTTACAGATGCGCAGGGACTAAATATTAGTGGTCGTAACATAACTGTATCAACATGTGGTATAGTAGAGAAAATATATGAATTGGCCAATGAAAAACTTCAAATAACACTAGCTATTTCACTACATGCACCAAATGATGAAGCTAGAAGAAAGATTATGCCTATTGCTAGTAAGTATAGTATAGATGAAATAATGAAGGCTTGTAACTACTACTTTAAAGCTACAGGTAGAAGAATTACATTTGAATATAGCTTGATTAAAGATGAAAATGATTCGGAAGATTATGCATATGAGTTGGCTAAAAGGGTTAGAGGGTTAAATTGTCATATAAATCTTATACCTGTTAATCCGATTAAAGAGCGTGAATATAAGCATTCTTTGCCAAAGCAAGTTTTGAAATTTAAAAATATACTTGAAAAATACGGAATAAATGTTACTATTAGAAGAGAAATGGGCACAGATATTAATGCTGCTTGTGGACAATTGCGAAAGAGTTATGTTGATTTAACTAACAATCGTGATTAAGAAGGGGGTGTTTGGTTGAATGCTTTATCGATAACAGACATAGGCTTAAAGAGGAGAAGTAATCAAGACTTTGTTTATATATCAAAAGAACCTGTCGGAAACTTACCTAATCTATTTATAGTAGCCGATGGTATGGGTGGTCATAATGCAGGAGATTTTGCATCCGAGTACAGTGTTGATGAATTTATTGGATATGTAAAGGAATGTACAAGTAGCTCACCCATTAAAATAATTACTAATGCTATAGAAGTGACAAATTCATCACTTATAGAAAAGTCTACAAGTTGTGAAGAACTAAAAGGAATGGGTACAACCTTAGTTGCAGCGACTATATATGATAATCATCTATATGTTGCTAATGTCGGAGATAGCAGATTATATGTTATAGATAGCGATATTAAGCAAATAACCAAGGACCATTCATTAGTGGAGGAAATGGTCGAGGAAGGAACCATAGAAAGAAAAGATATGCGAATCCATCCCAATAAAAATATTATTACACGTGCCATAGGGGTTCATTATGATATTGCGCCTGATTTTTTTGAATTAGATTTAGAAAAGGACGATATTATCTTAATGTGTTCAGATGGACTAACTAATATGGTAGATGATCAAGAAATTAGGGATATAGTTTCAAAAAATAAAGAGAATTTAGACATAGCTATTAAACGATTAGTTGATCGTGCAAATGAACAGGGCGGTAAGGACAATATTTCCGTTATAATCGTAAAACTGTAAAGAGGTGAAAAACAATGTTAAGACCAGGAACTATAATTAGCGAACGATACGAAATAATTGAAAAGGTTGGTTCCGGTGGCATGGCAGATGTATATAAAGCCAAATGTCACAAGCTAAATCGTTACGTAGCATTTAAAGTTTTAAAGACTGAATTTAGTGATGATAAGAACTTTGTAAATAAATTCAGAGAAGAGGCTCAAGCGTGTGCTGGTTTGTCCCATCCAAATATAGTTAATATTTATGATGTTGGAGATGACGGGGACATACATTTTATCGTAATGGAATTAGTTGAAGGTATTACTTTAAAGAACTATATAGAGAGAAAAGGCAAGTTAGAGATAAAAGAAGCCGTGGGAATTGCTATTCAGATAGCCAAGGGAATGGAAGTAGCCCATCTCAACAATATTGTACATCGTGATATTAAACCACAGAACATAATCATATCAAAAGAAGGGAAAGTAAAAGTTACCGACTTTGGTATTGCAAAGGCTATAAATTCTAACACAATAACAGCTAACACTATGGGATCAGTACATTACTTATCACCAGAGCAAGCAAGGGGAGGATATAGTGATGAAAAAAGTGATATATACTCACTAGGTGTAACCCTATATGAAATGCTATCAGGAAGAGTTCCCTTTGTAGGAGATAATACTGTTTCAGTAGCACTACTTCATATTCAAAGTGAACCAATTCCACTAAGGGAGTTAGATCCTAATATACCAGTTAGTATAGAACGTATTGTTCAAAAGGCTATGCAAAAGAAGCCAGAAAGAAGATACTTATCAGGATCAGATTTAATAGAAGATTTAAAGAAATCAATAGAAGATCCTAATGGTAATTTTGTTGTTATGCCAACTGTGGCAGATATGGAATCCCCAACTATTACAATGTC
>CAZOGN010000048.1:6870-14536 GCA_964579655.1 uncultured Lachnospiraceae bacterium | reverse complement strand
TAACCATATATAACCTTGTGTTAAATGAAACGTCCCCTTAACACATCTCTCTAATTAGGTTTACCATTTCTATTGCATCTACTGCGCAATCAAATCCTTTGTTGCCGGCCTTTGTACCAGCACGTTCAATGGCTTGCTCTATGTTTTCAGTGGTGACAATTCCAAACATTACGGGGATATCGTTGTTTATTGAGGCTTGGGCAATGCCCTTTGATACTTCATTGCATACATAGTCATAATGGCTAGTGCTGCCACGAATAACAGCTCCTAGGCATATAACTGCATCATATTTTTTGCTTTTTGCCATTTTACTAGCGATTAATGGTATTTCAAA
Source organism: uncultured Lachnospiraceae bacterium (assembly GCA_964579655.1). GTDB lineage: Bacteria > Bacillota > Clostridia > Lachnospirales > Lachnospiraceae > JAAYRG01. Next base: position 14,202 of record CAZOGN010000048.1, on the reverse strand, counting down.
TGCGCCAGGAACCCAGGCAATTTCAATATCATCTTCATTTACTTGGTGTCTAATTAGGGCATCCTTTGCGCCTCCTAAAAGTTTTGATGTGATAAAATCGTTAAATCTTGAAGCAACTATTCCAATCTTTATATCTTTTGATACTCTTTTTCCTTCATAAGTTTTCATTTATTTTTTCTCCTTTTCCTTATTTGATATTTAGGTAGTGACCCATTTTTTCTTGTTTGGTTTTTAGGTATTTTCTATCGTGGTCTGTTTCTTTTATTTCAATAGGTATTCGCTTTGTAATTTCAATGCCATAATCAGATAACTGATATAGCTTGTCTGGATTATTGGTCATCAAGTGTAAGGTCTTTACACCAAGGTCCTGCAAAATTTGTACTCCTATATAATATTCTCGTAAGTCTTCTTCAAAACCTAAGGCAATATTAGCATCAACAGTGTCCATGCCCTGACTTTGAAGCTCATAAGCCTTTAGTTTGTTAAGAAGGCCAATGCCTCTTCCTTCTTGACGCATGTATAGCAGAATACCTCTTCCTTCTTTTTCTATCATTTCCATGGCTAGATGTAATTGCTCGCCACAGTCACATTTTTTTGAATGAAATACATCGCCTGTTAGGCACTCTGAATGTACACGACATAGTATATCCTGACCGTCGCCTATATCCCCCTTTACTAATGCCACATGATGTTCCCCATTAAGTACATTTTCATAACCGTAACTTCGAAAGTTTCCGTACTGTGTTGGTAAGTCTGGTGAGGCAACACATCTAACTAGCTTATCAAACTTTTTTCTATACTCTTGTAATGATTTTATAGTAATAATTTTCAAGTCCCACTTCTTTGCAAATTCAAGGAGTTCTGGAGTTTTCATCATAACACCATCGTCACTCATAATCTCACAACAAAGTCCACACTCTTGTAAGCCTGCTAACTTCATTAAGTCCACTGTGGCCTCAGTATGTCCGTTTCGCTCAAGTACACCGTGCTTTTTAGCTAGCAAAGGGAACATGTGGCCAGGACGTCTGAAGTCTTCTGCTTTTGCATCATCATCTAATACTTTTAAGGCTGTAATACTTCGTTCTGCTGCAGATATTCCTGTTGTTGTGCTTATATGATCAATTGATACTGTAAATGCAGTAGCATAATTATCAGTATTATTACTTACCATCTGTGGAAAATGAAGTTTTTTTATAATATCTTCGCTCATTGGCATACATATTAAACCTTTGCCTTGAGTTGCCATAAAATTAATATTCTCCGTAGTGGCAAATTCACCTGCACATATTAGATCACCTTCATTTTCCCTATTCTCATCATCAGTAACGATAATATTTTTTCCTTCTTGCAAAGCCTTTAAGGCCTCTTCAATTGTATTAAACATAAACTATATACCTCCTTAAAATCCATTTTTCATTAAGAAATCTTTTGTAATACCTTGTGATGAAGAAATAAAACGTTCTGCATATTTTCCTATAATGTCATTTTCCAAATTTACTACAGAGCCAACCCTATAATCTGACATAATTGTTTCTTTGGATGTATGTGGAATAATCGATACCGAAAAATTATCACTTGAAGTTGTGGCTACAGTAAGACTAATTCCATCAATTGCTATTGAGCCTTTTTCAATAATATATTTCATAAGCTGAGCTACTGCTTTTATGCTATACCAAGTGGCGATCCCTTCTTTTTTTATTGAAACTACTCTTCCTGTTCCGTCAATATGGCCTGTTACTATATGGCCTCCAAAACGTCCATTTACGGGGAGGGCACGTTCCAGGTTAACTAGGCTTCCTACTTTTAAATTACCAAGAGAAGAACGTGATAGAGTTTCATTCATAACTTCGGCTATAAATTCCTTGCCACTAACCTTTGTTGCCGTAAGGCATACTCCATTAGTAGACACACTGTGACCAACTTCTAAGTCTTCATATATTAACTTTGTAGAAATTGTAAGCTCAGCCGATTTGAAATCTTTTTTTATATTCTTTATTACTCCAACTTCTTCAATAATTCCTGTAAACATTATTTTACCTCGCTTTCTATCAATATATCTTCATCTAGATAAGTAATGCTTTCACGACGGAGTTTTACGCAGTCTATAATTTTACTAAAGCCTTCACCATCTACTGGAGTTTTAGAAGTTACACCTCCAAAAATCTTAGGTGCTATATAGGTATGAACCTTCTTTACAATTCCACTTTTAAGTGCAGAAAAGTTCAAACTTGCTCCCCCTTCTAATACTATACTATCAATATTTATTTTACCTAATTCTTTCATTAATACTTGTAAATCAAGATGGTCCTTATCCTTTGGAAGAACAATTATTTGGCAAGCAGCTTCTATATACTTTTTATGCTTAATTTTATCTTTATTGGAAGTTGCTATTATTGTTTGCACATCTTTTGCTGATTTAACTAAGTTAGAATCTAAAGGGATTCGAAGTCTTGTGTCGCAAACAATTCTAACAGGATTTCTGCCAGCATCTATTCGACATGTTAACATTGGGTTGTCACTTAATACTGTACCTATACCCACCATAATCCCACTGTATCTATTACGGTCTTGATGAACTCTTTCTCTTGCTTTTTCGCCAGTAATCCATTTTGATTCACCTGTTGATGTTGCTATTTTCCCATCCATTGTCATAGCATATTTCATTATTAAAAAAGGGGTTGATGTTTTAATATAATGAAAGAAAACTTCATTTAACTTTTGAGATTCTTCTTCTAATAATCCAGTAATAACTTCAATTCCTGATTCTTTAAGAATCTGAACACCTTTACCTGCTACAAGAGGGCTAGGATCAAGACTTCCTACAAAGACCTGCTTGATTCCACTTTCAATAATTGCTTCTACACATGGAGCTGTCTTTCCTTGATGACAACAAGGCTCTAAATTAACATACATAGTGGCTCCTTCTGCAGACACTAAACAATTCTGTATAGCATTACGTTCTGCGTGAAGCCCACCATATACTTCATGATACCCTTCGCCAATAATTTTATTATCTTTTACTATAACTGCTCCTACTAAAGGATTGGGATTTACATAACCAATGCCCTTTTTGGCTAGGTTTAAGGCTCGTTTCATATATTCTTCATTATTCATAAAAAAATCACCTCGAATTTTAATCTTCAAGGTGATTATAATATCACGTATAATATGTGCACTTTTCTATTAAATAAAAAAATATGCGTTCTATTAATCTTCTTTCATCCAGACTTTACTGTCGGCTTCGGAATTTCACCGAATCATACTGTGCCAAAAAGGCTCGTTCGTGGGCTATACCACCGGTAGGGAATTACACCCTGCCCTGAAGATAACTATTTAATTAAGTTGAGAGTAGCATATACTGTATTAGAAGTCAATCCCCCACTCTTTGTTCGCCAAAGACTTTATTTTACTTATAGCCTCTTGCTTTGATTCAAGGATTTGTTTAAGTTCTTCATCTTCTGTTTCAAGATGCTCATTTGTATCAATGTGATAACTAATCTCATTTTCATCATCTGTTATAATAAGTCCATATGAGAAATCATCATTATAAAGAGGTACCCAAATAATTAAATCTATTTTATCTTGGCTACTATGTATGGCTAAGTTTGTGTATGTTTGAAAAAGAGGAGCTTCATAAACAGATAACACCATATCTGATTCATTCTTAGCATAGTCACCTAACGCATTTTTATCAAAACCTTGGGCATAAGTATTTACGATTTTATTATTAAAATGAGTATGAATACCTACATATAGAGAAGCTACAACAATTATTGCAACAACAATTCTTATAATTACTTTTTTATAGTTCAATTATAACATCCCCCATCCTTTTTAAATCTTCATCATGTGTAACTAAAATTATCGTCTTTCCTATTCTGTTTAATTCTGCTACATGTTCCATAATTAAGTCAGCATTATGCCTATCCAAGCTTCCTGTTGGTTCATCAGCTAATATAACACTGCATTTCTTCATAAATAAGCGTGCGACTGCTACTCTTTGCTGTTCTCCACCAGACAAGGTATATATTTTGCTTTTTTTAAAATCGCTCAATCCTACCTTCTCTAAGACATCTGAAACAGTCAAGTTGTTCCTATATTTCTTGTCAATCATTAAAATGTTTTCTTCAACTGTCTTATTCTCTACTAAAGCATAATTTTGAAAGAGGAAACCTAACTTTTCTCTATAGGCCTTAATGATATCTGTGTTATTAGATAAATCCAAACCATCTAATAAGACTTTTCCCGAGTCTATCGTTTCAATCCCCCCAATAATATTTAAAAGAGTCGTTTTGCCACATCCACTCTTACCGGTGAATACAACAAAATCTCCTTGTTTTATAGAACACGAGAAGTCCTTGAATATTACACGATCACCAAAGTTCTTGCATATATTTCTAATCTCTAACATTTTATACACCACCTTTTAATATTCGAGGTATACCAATTTTCTCATATTTATTTATATACAAATAAACAGTGAAAATAGTATTGATAAACACAATAATAGCTGAAACAAGAATAAAAATAAAAGAAAACTGATAAAATATAAGTTTACATAATAAAGCAATAATAATACCTAAACCAAAAGCTCCTATTAATAGTCTAAATAAACCTTTATACCGTTCAAAAAGTGTTTTGCCAAATACTTTATCAAGAGCCACTTCAACGGCTCTTGAATTAAAATCATTTTTTAAAATGGTAGATAAAGAAATATTAAATAGAACTAATATCATCAAACTCAAGATGACATTAATCAATAAAATTAACATTTTCTCTGCACGCTTTTCTAAGTACAAGTCTTTTACATTATTCTTGTAGAAAATCTCATTTTCATAACCTATCTTTTTTATATATTCTTCAAAATCATTGTCATTCTGAAATTTTATTAATGAATTAAAGACATAAGCACCATTATGAACACTAAGTGAATCATATATGGGGTTACCAGGAAGTTTATCGTGAGTATCCAGGATAATAATAGGGTTTTTCTTGTAATTATCCGCTAAGTTTGTAATGTTAATATCGTATACTAATAATTTGTAAGGATCTTTTATATAAATGGTTTCGAAAACTCCTCTATTTTCACCTAATAGGTCAGTAATTTCATTTGGTTCTGCTAAATCAAAAATTCCCTTTTCTTCTAATTCTTCATCCGAATATCTAGAAATTATATAATATCGGTCTTCAACTAGTTTATCTAAATCAACATTAAGATGCTCTATGTTTTTTTTGGCATATTTATTTAAATATATAAATGTTTCATTTACATCTGTCATACTTGATGCTATACCACCATTGTTTATAAAGTCAAAAGATAGATGTATCTGATATGTATCTAGATAATCATTATAGAAATTAACAGCATGTTCAGCGTCGGTTTCTATGTTCGTGGTATCTGTAAAATGTCTAAACATAAATAAGACATTGTCATAAGCATGAAACTCCTCCCATTTATCTTCTTGATTAATTGTTAGCATCGCATCGTAAATTGTCTTTATATTTAAAGTTAGAGTTAATATTAATGTTATTGTTATAATAAATAAAGTCGCAAATGTCAATAATTTGTAGCCTGATGTATAATAACTTTTGACAAAAGTCTTTTTAATATTTAAGTTGCGTAGTTTCAAATACAATAAATTTGTAGATAGAATAATAATAAGCACTAGAATTAGAGATATTATCAAAAATTTAAATGATTCTGTTATCAGTTGTGCTAATAGAATACCTATGACAGTGCTAATAAAAATTGTAACTGAATTATTTAATATAAGAGGAAGAATAATATCTTTTTTATCGGAACCATTAAAGTATTTAATTAAAACTTCCTTTTTTAAGTTATTCACTTCAATTGCAACATACAATAATATTGTGAAAAAAACAATTATCCAAGCAGAGGCAATCATAAATGTAGCATCATTTGGATAGAGGTTTTCAATAGGTTTACTCATTCCGTACTTATCAATCGTTTTTGAACGTAGTACTTCTACATTTTCTTTAGTTCCAAAAACATTATAATATACTTCCTTGTTTGCTAACTTAGCATCCCCAAGTGGTTTAAATATAACTTCTCGTCTACCATTAATTAGTGAACTAAATGTAGAAACATCATTTTGCACTAATATTCGACTTTTTACATAATCTTTATTATTATCTGTAGAATAAACTGTATAGGTAGACGAGTTCTTAGAATTAACAGTGGAGTTAATTACATATATTTTTAAATGTAATTCTTCGCTTATTTTTTCTAAATCATTTAGGTATTCTCGCCCTAATTCATCATCTTTAAAGCTTGTTGTATATTTGAAATCACTTTCATCTATTCTACCATCTAAAAAATAAATATATGCATCCCCTATGATTGTAAATGCTAAAAAGAATAGAAAAGAAAAAAAGGCAACTTTTTTCTTATCTAACATAATAGATACCTCCATAATTTTGCTGTTTTTCCACCACTAGTCTAGTCAGTTTAATAAGAAGATAGCACAGAGCCGCTGCTACTATAAACGATATAATCTTTATAATCACATTAGTATCAATAATCAGTGTAATGTATAGACAAAAAATTGTAGCAGCAAATAAAATGAGAAAACAAAAGATAAATATTATAAGTCTTATGGGCTTGGGAACTTTTTTTGACTTAAGTCCCTCAATTGATAATTCAAAAATTATTTCAAAAACAAACTCTATAATTGCTTCAATCATATGCCTTTTCCCCCAAAATTCATATAAATTTCCTATTAACAAAAAAAGTCAGCTAAAACCTCTTTTACAGTTCTTATTTTACTTTGTTTTTCAATATTAGCTCCAGAAAACAGTAGACCATTGTCAACATCTCCCTTGGCTGCTTCAATCAAGGCATCCGTAATACAATAAGGTGTTGTCGCTGGATTGCAGGTCTTAATACAATGAGAACATCTTTTTATTGGAATCCTTCCCTCAAGTGTTTCTTCTATTAGCTTGTTTTTTATTGCCCGACCCGGCATTCCTACTGGACTTTTAATAATTAGCAAATCATCCTTATCTACATTAAGGTATTTTTCCTTATATCTGATATTGGCATCACACTCTTCGGTAGGAATAAATTTTGTCCCTACTTGAATTCCGGAAGCACCAAGTGAAAATGCATGTTCCATGTCTGCCTTTGTATTTATTCCACCAGCTACAATAAGAGGGATTGTCTTCTTATATTTTACCTCATACTCTCTTAATAAAGCAATGATTTTCTTTATAACTGTATCAAAAGTTCTGCCATCCATAGTTTCACTATCATCCTGTAGTTCTTCAGGCTTAAATCCTAGATGCCCTCCTGCTTTTGGCCCTTCTACTATG
>CAZOGN010000048.1:0-6770 GCA_964579655.1 uncultured Lachnospiraceae bacterium | reverse complement strand
TAGTTCTTCAGGCTTAAATCCTAGATGCCCTCCTGCTTTTGGCCCTTCTACTATGACAGCATCAGGAGTAGTCTTAGATTTCCTATCCCACATCTTCAAAAGTACACTAGCAGACTTGACAGAAGACACAATAGGTACTAACTTGGTTTTTGAACCTTTTGCAATTTGAGGCAAGTCTATTGGTAGGCCTGCACCAGATATAATTATATCAATACCATTCTTTATGGCTTCTTTCACATGCAATGAGTAATCCTCAATTGCTACCATTATATTTACTCCCAATATTCCCTTAGGTGCAATCTTTCTAGCCCTTTTAATATGTTCACCTATCATTCTCAAATTAGCTTTTACTGGATCTTTCCTAAAGTCAGCCTCAGTATAGCCTATTTGGGCTGTTGACATAACTCCAATTCCTCCAAACTTTGACACCGTTCCAGCTAGATTGCTTAAGCTTATACCTACTCCCATTCCTCCTTGAATAATTGGTAACTTTGCTTTTAAATCTCCTATTACTAATGGTTTATACATACTTCCTTTTCTCCTTACATTTCCCGGAATCTTTTATACCTAGAAGCAACAATCTCTTCTTTAGTCATATTCGAATAATTATCCAAAAAAACTTCGATTCCTTCTTTAATCTCTTCTATAACACTGTTCATATTTTCTATTGTTAATTCTTCAGGCTCTTCTATTACTTTCTCTATTATATTAAGCTCTTCTAAATCATTAGCAGTAAGTTTGAGTAAGCCTGCTGCTTCATCTGCTTTTTTTCCATCTTTCCATATTATTGAGGCAAAACCTTCTGGTGATATTACAGAATATATTGAATTTTCTAGCATCCAAACTTCATTACTTACTCCAAATGCTAAGGCCCCTCCACTTCCGCCTTCACCTATAACAATTGAAAGAATAGGTACCTTTAGAGCTGACATTTCGTATAGATTCCTTGCAATTGCTTCTCCTTGACCTCTTTCTTCTGCTTCAACACCACAAAAAGCTCCTGGAGTATCAATTAACAAGATTATAGGTCTATTGAATTTTTCTGCTTGTTTCATTAAACGTATTGCTTTTCTATATCCTTCAGGCTTAGGCATTCCGTAATTTCGTTTTTTATTTTCATTTATATTTCTGCCTTTTTGCTGTGCTATAAGGGTAATATTTTGGTTATTGAACATTGCTAGCCCTGCTATTACAGCACCATCATCACCATAATACCTATCACCATGAAGTTCAATAAAACTATCAAATACTTTTGATATATAATCTATACTTGTAGGCCTATTAGTTTTTCTGGCCAATTTAACCTTATCCCACGGACTTAACTTCTCCATTATTTATACAACTCCTGATCTTCTATAACTTCTATTCGCAACTTCTAATCAATATAGATAATGCCTTTTTCATTTGATCTCTTTTTACAATCTTATCAATAAAACCATGCTCTAAAAGAAACTCCGAGCGTTGAAAGCCCTCCGGTAATCTTTGCCCAATGGTTTGTTCAATAACCCTAGGACCAGCAAATCCTATTAATGCTCCTGGCTCTACTAAAATAATATCACCTAGCATTGCAAAGCTGGCCATAACACCACCAGTAGTTGGATCTGTAAGAACTGATATATAGAGCAAGCCTTCTTCATCATGTTTTTTTAATGCTGCTGAAGTTTTTGCCATTTGCATTAAAGAAACCATTCCTTCTTGCATTCTGGCTCCTCCAGAACAAGAAAATATAATAAGCGGCAATCTTTTACTTGTAGCATTTTCAATTAGCCTTGTAATTCTTTCTCCAACAACCTTACCCATGCTACCCATAAGAAAGTTAGATGCCATTACTCCAATTGCTACTTCCCTGCCATATATCTTCCCTCTTCCTGTTATAACTGCCTCATCTAAATTAGTCACTGACTTAATATGCTTAACTTTCTCCTTATAATCCGGAAATTCTATAGGATCTACCATATCAATATCTTTATCCCATTCAACAAAGCTATCTACATCTAATATCATGCTAAGTCTCTCTCTAGGGTAAATCCTGTTATGATGATTGCAATTAGGACAAGTATTATAATTTTCAATTAAATCACCTGAGTATATTATTTCATTACACTTTATACATTTTTGAAATAAACCATCAGGTATCTGAGTTTCTTTATTAGTTTTTCTTTGTAAAACAGATGATTTTTTAAACATATCTTTTAGCATATTATCTCCATTCTTAAATCATCCAAGAACCTTTCTACAAATCCTGTATCTACATCTCCAGTTTTATATTTTTTATGGTTAACTATTGAAAACAAAAAATCTACATTTGTTTCAACACCTTCTATAACAAACTCACCTAACACTCCTTTAAGTTTCTTAATTGCCATTTCTCTGTTGTCATCATGTACTATTAATTTAGCAATTAATGAGTCATAGGTTGATGGTATAAGGCAGTTGTTGTAAATAGCTGTATCTATTCGAACTCCACATCCACCAGGCATATGGATATTTGTAACTTGACCGGGAGAGGGTAAAAAATTTTCTCTTGGTTTTTCAGCATTTATTCTGCATTCGATAGCATGACCTTGTATTTTCACATCCTCTTGCTTAATACTTAGTTTTTCTGAGTTCGCAATTTTGATTTGTTCCTTTACAATATCAATGCCTGTAACAATCTCTGTTATGCCGTGCTCTACCTGTAGCCTTGTGTTCATCTCCATAAAGTAGTAATTATTGTTTTCATCTAAAATAAATTCTACTGTACCTGCATTTGTATAGTTGATTTTCTTAGCTGCCTTGACCGCTATATGACCCATTTCCTGTCTTAATTCATCACTTATTCCATGGGCTGGTGCTTCCTCTATCAACTTTTGATGCCTTCTTTGGATAGAGCAATCTCTTTCTCCTAAATGAATGACATTTCCATAGTGATCTGCAAGTATCTGAAATTCTATGTGCCTGCCATTTGGAATGTATTTTTCAATATAAAGCCTATCATCAGCAAATGCATTTTTCGCTTCTTGTCTTGCTGACTCAAAGGAGGCTAGGAATGATTCACTGTCTTTAACTAATCTCATCCCTTTTCCGCCGCCACCAGCACTTGCTTTTATCATAAGGGGATAGCCTATTTTGTCCGCTATCTCTATACCTTCTACAGCTGTCGTAATTATTTCTTCCGTTCCGCAAACTACAGGAACTCCTGCTGCAATCATAGTCTGTCTTGCTTCTGATTTGTCACCCATTTTTGAAATCACATTAGCACTAGGACCTATAAAAATTATATTGCACTTTTTACACAGATCTGCAAACTTTGAGCTTTCTGATAAAAATCCAAACCCTGGATGAATCGCATCTGCTCTTGTTGCCACTGCAGCACTTAAGATTCGATCCATTTTTAAATAACTATCCTTGGCCATTGCCGTTCCTACGCATATAGCTTCATCTGCTAGTTGTACATGTAGTGCCTCTTTATCAACATCCGAATGAACTGCCACTGTGCTTATTCCCATTTCTCTGCAAGCACGAATGATTCTTACTGCAATCTCACCACGATTAGCAATTAAAATTTTATTTATCATTAAATAAGCCTCCTAGTTTTACCCTATGGCAAACATTAACTCTCCTTCAGCAAAAACTTTTTCTTCGTCATATGCTTTTGCACTTGCTATTCCAATATTTCCTTTTCTTTTTATTAAATTGACTTCTAAAGTCATTACATCTCCAGGAACAACTTTATTTCGAAATCGAAATTTATTTATTCCTGCAAAATATGCATTTTTTCCTTTGTTTTCTTCTAGTGATAGACAAACTACAGCACCAACTTGAGAGAGTGATTCAATAATCAAAACTCCTGGCATTACAGCCTCTTGTGGAAAATGTCCTGCAAAGAACGGTTCATTATAAGATACACATTTTCTTCCTACTCCACGCTTTCCTGTTTCTAATAAATCTATCCTATCTACTAACAAGAAGGGACTTCTTTGTGGAATAATTTCTTTTATTTGGTTTATATCTAACATCTCATACTCCTTCCACTTTTATTCTTATTTACGATGCAAACTATGGTTTAATAAGTACCAGCGATTGACCATATTCGACTACTTCTTGATTTTCTACAAGTATTTCTTCTACAACTCCATCAACTGTAGATTCTATTTCATTCATAATCTTCATAGCTTCTACAATGGCAATTACCTGCCCTTTTTTAACCTGATCTCCAACTTTGATAAAAGGAACACCATCTTCTGAAGAAGAACTATAAAATGTTCCTACTATAGGCGATTTAATCGTAAACTTGTCATTATCTTCATCTTCTTTGTCGAGATTTTCTACATCGGTAGAACTATCTTCTTTAGTCAAATCAGCCTTCTTTACTTCTTCTAAGGATGGATAAGCTTCTTGATTAATATTTTTATTCTTAGTCAATTCTATTGTAAATTTATCTTCTTCATACTTAAATGATGATAAGTTGGAATTTGAAACTTCTTGAATCAGTCTGATAATTTGATCCATTTCCATGTTTTTTCTCCTAACTATTATTTTTCTTATTTAATAAGCTATTCAACATACCTCTTAACTAATAAACTACCATTATGTCCTCCAAATCCTAAGGAGTTGCTTAAACAGTAGTTCACTTTCTTTGCTGTTTCAGCATCTTTTGTATAATTTAAGTCTAATTCATCATCTACTTTTTCATAACCAACTGTTGCATGTATATAATTGTCTAAAATAGACTTTACACATACAATAAATTCTACAGCCCCCGCCGCTCCTAGAAGATGTCCTGTCATGGACTTGCTTGAGTTTACATTCACATTATAAGCATGGTCTTTTAAGGCCATTTTTATAGCCCTAGTCTCAAATAAATCATTTAAGGGTGTACTGGTCCCATGAGCATTGATGTAATCAACTTCTTCTGCTAAGATTCCACCTTCTTTTATAGCAAGAAGCATGGCCCTTGCAGCCCCTTCACCATCCTCAGAGGGAGAAGTGATGTGATAAGCATCACATGTTGCACCATATCCAGCAACTTCCGCATATATAGTTGCTCCTCTTGCTATTGCATGTTCTAGGGATTCTAAGACTACTACTCCGGCCCCTTCACCCATAACAAATCCATCTCTATTTTTATCAAATGGAATAGATGCTCTCTTAGGATCAGTTGATGGACTTAATGCCGTTAAGGAACTAAAGCCAGCAATGCCTGTAGGACATATGGTTGATTCTGTCCCTCCAGCAAACATTACTTCTGCATCACCATACTGAATATATCTGTATGCTTCACCTATTGAGTGGCTACCAGTTGCACAAGCAGTTACTACGTTAATACACTTACCCTTAAGTCCTAGTTGAATGGCCACGTTACCTGCTGCCATATTAGATATCATCATAGGAACCATAAGAGGAGAAACTCTTCTTGGCCCCTTATTTAGAATCTTTGTATGTTCTCTTTCTAATATTTCAAGACTTCCTATGCCAGAACCAACTGAAACTCCGACTCTTGTTCTATCTTCTTTATCTAAATTGAGCTTTGAATCTTCCAATGCTTGCATAGCCGCAACCACAGCATACTGAGAAAATGGTTCCATTCTTTTGGCTGTCTTTGCATCCATGTATTCTTTTGGCTCAAAGTCTTCTACTTCTGCTGCTAATTTTACTTTGTAATCACTTGTATCAAATTTAGTAATGGGTTTGAAAGCAACTTTCTCTGCCTTTATATTTTTCCAAAAAGTATCAAGATCATTTCCTATTGGAGTAACGGCTCCCATTCCTGTTACAACTACTCTTCTTTTCATTGCTATATTCCTTTCACTTAGCTTAGATATCTTTTCTTTACTTACATTCCAAGACCACCATCTACTTGAATTGTTTGACCAGTGATATAGGAACTATGGTCAGATGCTAGAAATGCTACTGTTTCTGCTATGTCTTTTGTCTCACCAAATCTTTTAAGTGGTACTTGTTCTTTAATTTGATCTTTCCACTCATCTTTTAAATTTTCTGTCATCTCAGTATCAATATAGCCTGGTGCTACTGCATTTACGGTAATTCCTCTAGATCCTAATTCCTTTGCTAGGGATTTTGTAAGTCCTATTACACCAGCCTTTGAAGCACTATAATTAATTTGCCCTGCATTGCCTCTTATTCCAACAACTGAAGAAATATTAATGATTCTTCCACATCGTTTTTTTAACATAAGTGGTGATACATTTCTTACACAATTAAATGTACCCTTTAAATTAATACCTATCACATCATCAAACTCTTCTTCTGACATTCTTAGTATTAAGTTATCTCTAGTGATTCCTGCATTATTAACTAAAATGTCTATACGCCCAAATTGTTCTTTTATATCAGATACCATGATTTTTACTGCTTCAAAGTCTGATACGTCGGCTTGATAAATCATTGCATCTTCTTGATCTTTTATAATTTCATTTAGTACTTCCTCAGCTCTTTCTTTGGATCCATTATAATTAATTATTACTGTGGCACCGTAAGAAGATAGAGTAAGTGCTATTTCCTTTCCTATACCTCTACTAGCTCCTGTTACTAGAGCTATCTTTTCCTTAAGCATAGATTACCTCCTGTAATTTATCTAAATCTTCTACCTTCTCAACATTTAATACTTTGCAGTTGGAGTTTATTTTTTTGACAAACTTAGATAGTGTTCTTCCTGGTCCAATCTCTATAAATGTGTTTACTCCTTCTCTTATCATGTTTTCAACACTTTGTTGCCACTTAACACTAGAGTATACTTGCCTACTTAAAAGCTCTTTTATATTAGACTT
>CAZOGN010000047.1:11648-14579 GCA_964579655.1 uncultured Lachnospiraceae bacterium | reverse complement strand
CATGAAAAAAGGTAGTAATGAACTTCTTCAATTTTTAGCAGGACTAGGCATGCTTGTAGCAGGTTTATACTGGTTCATGTCTAGTGTAACAGTTAGAACAGGCTTTTTCAGCCTTAGAATTGGACCTCTTAGTTCAGGGGGGCTAGTAGTTGTTCCTTTTATTGTGGGCATAATCTGGCTATTTATTAATTCTGATTCTTTTGTTGCGAAACTTGTTACAGGACTTGGTCTCCTTCTTATACTAGCATCAATTATTGCAGGAACCAGTTTTATATTCCAAAGAAAGAATTTATATGAATACTTGTTGATGTTAGTATTTATATTTGGCGGAGGAGCTTTAGTTTTAAAAGTTCTTTTTGCAAATAATAAAAAAGGATGAGAAGTCTCCTGTAAAAAATTAGACATTTAAAGTAGGCTACTAAAAAGTATATAATATATTTTTAGTGGTCTCTTTTTATTTCTTTTAAGATTGAAAGCAAGTGGCTTGTGGCGTTTTCTCAGATATGCTATAATTTTTTAGTGTGTATTTATATTTAACAGAAAATAATTTAGCAAAACAAACTAAAAGAGGTCGACATGAAGAATATTTTAAAATATCTAAAAGATTATAAAAAAGAAACTGTATTGGGGCCACTCTTTAAACTACTAGAAGCCAGTTTTGAACTTATTGTACCCCTAGTTATGGTACAAATTATAGATGTAGGTATTAAGAATAAGGATACAACTTATGTCTTACAGATGATAGGAATTATGGTTTTACTAGGGCTAGTAGGTCTTGTATGTTCAATAACAGCCCAGTATTATGCAGCAAAAGCTGCAACAGTTTTTGGAACATCACTTAGGAAAAACCTATTTAAACACATACAAGGTCTATCATATACAGAGATGGACACCTTAGGATCTACAACTTTAATTACCCGAATGACAAGTGATATTAATCAAGTTCAAACCATGGTGAATTTGTTTTTAAGAATATTCTTGCGCTCTCCATTTGTAGTTGTTGGAGCTATGATAATGGCTTTTTATGTGAATATAAAAGCTGCCTTAGTTTTTGTGGTGGCAATTCCATTGTTAGCAATTGTAGTTTTTGGAGTTATGTTAATAAGTATCCCCTTATATGACAAAGTACAAAGTGGAATAGATAAGGTTCTAGTATCTATCAGAGAAAATTTAACAGGCGTTAGAGTAATACGTGCTTTTCACAAAGAAGAGGAAGAAAAAGAAGAATTTGAAAAGAAAAACTCCAGACTTGTAAATGCCCAACTTCGTGTAGGAAAAGTATCTGCCGTATTAAACCCAGTTACTTATACTATGATAAATCTTGCTATTATAGCAGTTATTTGGATAGGTGCAAAAGAAGTAGACGATGGAGTTATTAGTCAAGGCCAAGTAGTAGCCCTAATAAACTATATGTCACAAATATTAGTTGAAATGATAAAACTTGCAAATTTAATTATTTCCATGAATAAAGGACTAGCTTGTGCAAACAGAATTTCAAAAGTATTTGATGTCAAGTCAAGCCTAGTGGATCCTAAAATCCAAGTATCTGACAATGACGCAGCAAAGTTAATTAATCAGACAAAAGAAAAACAAATTGTTTTTGACAATGTATCATTTCGCTACAAGGATGCAAGTGCAGATTCATTAACAAACATATCTTTTAATGTGGATAAAGGTGAAACTATTGGAATAATTGGTGGAACAGGCGCTGGAAAGTCAACACTAATTAACTTAATTCCTAGATTTTATGATGTAAGTCAAGGAAATATTATAGTAGATGGTAGAAATGTAAATGAGTATCCCTTGGAAACTCTTCGTGGAAAAGTAGGAATTGTTCCTCAAAAAGCTGTATTGTTTAAAGGAACAATACGTGAAAACCTAAAATGGGGGAAAAAAGATGCTAGTCAAGAAGAGATGGAAATTGCCCTTATAAGCTCACAGGCTATGGACTTTATAGAAGAGAAGAAAAATGGACTTGACTATATGGTAGTGCAAGGAGGCAAAAACCTATCAGGAGGTCAAAGACAACGTCTTGCTATAGCAAGAGCACTTATAAAGCGACCCGAAATTCTAATCTTAGATGATAGTAGTTCAGCCCTTGATTACGCTACAGATGCTAGACTCAGAAAGGCAATAGGAGGCTTAGATGAAGACATGACAACATTTATAGTATCCCAAAGAGCCGCATCTATACTTCATGCAGATAAAATAATTGTCTTAAATGATGGTAAGATAGTTGCTTATGGTCCTCATAAAGAATTGATTAATGAATGCGAAATCTATCAGGAGATATATTATTCACAATTTCCAAAGGAGGCCGCAAATGAAGGATAATACAATTAAAAAAGTTATAAATTATATTAAAAAATATAAAATACAAGTATATATGTCCTTAATATTCGCTGCCTTATCAGTTGCAATGACCTTATATGTACCAATATTAATAGGTAGAACTGTGGATCTTATAATTTCCAAGGGACAAGTAGATTTTAAAGGAATAATTATTATTTTGATTAAGATAGCAATACTAGTTAGCTTAACTTCCTTATGTCAATGGTTTTTAAACTTAATAAATAATAGGGTGACCTATTTAGTGGTAAAAGATATAAGAAAAGAAGCCTTTAACAAGATAACTTCTTTACCGCTTGGATATCTAGATAGCCACCAACATGGTGATATAATCAATCGTGTTATTAATGATGTGGATCAGTTTGCCGATGGATTACTTATGGGTTTTTCTCAATTGTTTACAGGAGCTTTAACCATACTTGGTACCTTGTTATTTATGTTATCTGTAAATATAAAAATAACAATAGTTGTATTAGTAATAACTCCTGTATCCCTTCTTGTAGCAAGCTTTATCGCAAGGCGAACCTTTGCAATGTTTACTAAGCAGTCAGAAGAAAAAGGCGAACTTACATCATTGACCAA
>CAZOGN010000047.1:1919-11548 GCA_964579655.1 uncultured Lachnospiraceae bacterium | reverse complement strand
CTAGCCTGTGCAGAGCGTGTCTTTAACTTGATAGAACAACCCTCAATTAAAGAAGACAAGGCAGAAGCAATAGACTTGAAGGAAGTCGATGGTACAGTTCAAATGAAGGATGTATACTTTTCATATAATCCAGAAGTTAAGTTAATAGAAGACTTAAACTTATATGTTAGTCCAGGACAACGTGTAGCAATTGTAGGCCCCACAGGATGTGGAAAAACAACTCTTATTAACTTACTTATGAGATTTTATGATATTGATAGTGGAAGTATAGAGGTAAGTGGTGTAGACACAAGTAATATAACTAGAAAAAGTTTAAGAAGCAAATTTGGAATGGTCTTACAGGACACCTGGTTGAAATCAGGAACAATAATTGAAAATATCAGTTACGCAAAAGCAGATGCTACAAGAGAAGAAGTTATTGAAGCAGCCAAAGCAGCTCATGCTCATAGCTTTATTAGACGTTTGCCCAACGGATATGATAGTAATATTGAAAATAATGGTGGAGATTTATCCCATGGTCAAAAGCAATTACTTAGTATTGCAAGGTTAATGTTATCAATACCTCCTATGTTAATATTAGATGAGGCGACTTCTTCTATAGATACAAGAACTGAACTTCAAATTCAAAATGCTTTTAATAAAATGATGAAAGGTCGGACAAGTTTTATAGTAGCTCACCGACTATCTACAATTCAAGAAGCAGATGTTATTCTTGTAATGAATGATGGAAATATTATTGAAAAAGGAAGTCATAAAGAGTTGTTAGAAAAAGAAGGTTTTTACTATGAACTATATCATAGTCAATTTGAAGGAATTAACAATGAAACTGCTTAAGAAATAAATTAGATAATACGCCGGAGTATGTGAAAGCCACATAAATCCGGCGTTTATTATCATAAAAGTTGAATTTGTTTTATAATATTTTCTCTTTATTGAGGATATAATATTAGCGACAAGGTTTATTACATTTAGAATTTTGCCAAGCTCTAGGTGTGCTATGTGGACAATGTTCTCCACCAGGACGAACTCTTCGACCTCCCATAGAGTCACTACTATCATCTCCATAAGAACTATTGTAACCGCATCCTCTATCACGTCTAGAAGGTCTATTGTAATTACATCTTCTTTCTTTATAACATCTATTATTTCTACAATTTGACATCTCAAAATTCCTTTCATAATTGGTATTACATAATATGACACAAGATGATATTATGTGACATTTTAAATTTTTAAATTGCGAATATGTAAAATCAAAGATATAATGAAATCAAAGGAAATAGTGAAATATACAAAAAGTTAGAGAGGAGATATAAATAGATGAGGGTTTATGATTTAATTAATAAGAAAAAACATGGAGAAACATTAACTAAAGAAGAAATAAAACAGATGATAAATGGATATATTAGTGGAGACATACCAGACTACCAGATGTCAGCCTTGCTTATGGCTATTTACTTTCAAGGAATGACTTCTGAAGAAACAGCAGATTTAACTATAGCCATGGCTAAGTCTGGAGATATTATAGACTTATCAGCAATTAAAGGCGTTAAAGTTGATAAACACAGTACTGGTGGAGTTGGGGATAAAACCACTCTAATTATAGGTCCACTTGTTGCAGCTTGTGGAGTAAAAGTTGCAAAAATGTCAGGAAGGGGACTTGGTCATACAGGAGGAACTCTTGATAAACTTGAATCTATTAAGGGTTATCAAATTGATATTGACGAAGATGAATTTATTGAAATAGTCAACAAAATAGGTGTTAGCGTAGTTGGACAGACAGGTAATTTAGCCCCAGCTGACAAACTACTTTATGCCCTAAGAGATGTAACAGCAACGGTAGATAGCACTCCTTTAATTGCCTCCTCGATAATGAGTAAAAAACTTGCAGCAGGAAGTGATTGCATAGTCTTGGATGTTAAAACAGGTAGTGGGGCATTTATGAAAACAGTTGAAGACTCTATTGATTTGGCTAAAAAGATGGTAGAAATAGGCGAGTATGCAGGCAAGAAGACTATAGCGATTATAACAGATATGGATATTCCCCTAGGACACAATATTGGAAACTCCCTAGAAGTAATTGAATCTATAGAAACTTTAAAAGGAAAAGGTCCGGAGGATTTAACTAAAGTATCTATACTACTAGCAGCCAACATGCTATATTTAGCAGGTAAGGGTGACATTGCTCATTGTGAGGAACTTGTAAAAGAAGCAATAAAAGATGGAAGTGCTCTAGAAAAACTAGTAGAGATGGTAGGGGCACAAGGCGGGGATAGAAGTCAAATACGAGATACTGACAAATTTGAAAAAGCTATGTATTCATATGAAGTAAGAGCGGCAAGAAGTGGTTATGTAAGTCATATGGACACAGAAAGATGTGGAATTGCATCGATGCTATTAGGTGCAGGAAGAGAAACAAAAGATAGTGTTCTAGACTATTCGGCTGGCATAAGTCTAAAAAAGAAGACTGCTGACAAGGTTCAAGAAGGAGAAGTCCTAGCGGTTTTATATACATCCAAAGAAGAACTTATAGAAAAAGCAAAAGAGACATTACTGAGTGCTTACTCTTACTCTAATGAGCCAGTTAAAGTTAGGCCACTTATTTTGGCAAAAGTAAGTATAGATGAAATTGAAAAATACTAAGATTAAAAAAGAAGGGTAGATAAGATGAATAACAAAGAAGTACTTAAATATGTAGATCATACATTGCTTAAAGCGTATGCAAAATGGGATGAAATAAAAAAGTTATGTGACGACTCCATAGAATATGGCACAGCTTCCGTATGCGTTCCACCTTGTTATATCGGTAGAATTCATGAAGCATATAAAGGACAAGTTAATATCTGTTCTGTTATAGGTTTTCCGCTTGGATATCAAACTACTCAAGCAAAACTTGCAGAATGCAAACAAGCCTTAAGAGAAGGAGCAAATGAAATCGACATGGTAATTAACATTGCAGATGTTAAAAATGGCGATTATAAAAAAGTAGAAGATGAAATTAGAATTTTAAAAGAGGAAGTTTCTGATAAGATTCTAAAAGTTATTATTGAAACATGTTATCTAAATGAAGAAGAAAAGAAAAAAATGTGTGAAGCAGTTACAAATGCTGGAGCTGATTATATCAAGACATCAACAGGATTTGGAACAGCCGGCGCTACTTTAGAAGATATTAAACTATTTAAGGAGAATATAGGCCCAGATGTGAAAATCAAAGCAGCAGGTGGTATTAGAAGCTTAGATGAGATGAAGGCTTTTATAAAAGAAGGCTGTAGCAGAATTGGTACTAGTTCAGCTATACAGCTACTAAAGGAAATGAATTAGGATTAAATAAAAGAAAGCCCACATGATTTGACATTGGACTACTAAAATGGCAACATATAGAAGTAGTAGTTAATGGTTACCTCTAATTATTACCATTAACCCCTGTAAATACAGGACTAAAGATATAAAGTCATTTTTCACATGAAAGGAGGTATTATGAATAGCAAAGATAAAGTTTATAAGAAGCATATCCAGAGAAGAACTTTATTTGTAATGACTATTATAATGGGTTTTGCATTTCTGTTTACATCTTGTTCTACTGGTGCTATAGATAGTGAAAAAACTACAGTTATTGCAAAAGCTGATTATCCCTATTATGAAGATGAAAGTGCAATTTATGAAAAAGCTTCATTAGTCATAAGAGGTAAAGTAATTGATAAGCGTATGGAATATATGTCACAAGTTATAGAATTAACCAAAGAACAAAAGGATGACCCCCAATTAAATCCTGGCGGTGATGTAGATGAGGAAAAAGAAATGTTTACCATATATAAAGTCCAGGTTATAGATTCCTTTAAAGGGGATGTCGTAAAAGATGATGTTGTGGAGATAAAACAATTTGGAGGAGAAACGAAAGATACTATATATATAGAAGAAGGTGCACCGCAGATAAGCCAAAATGGTGAATACATTATGTTTCTTGAAAGCTATGAAGATAGTCCAGCAACGTTATTAAATAACACCCAAAGCTTATATAATATAGAGGATAATAAAATTATTAATTACGTGGAAAATGATTTTAATATAACTATAGAGAAGTTAGAAAAATTATCTAATGATATAAGCAGCAATTAAAAACATAATAGGAAGAAGAATAATTGTTTTATATTCTTCTTCCTATATTTTATTTCTAACTATAAATTTATACTCACATTTTTCTAAGTACTATAAAGAAAGATTAGCCTTGTGACCTTTTTGGGCACGTTTTCGTTTTCTTACTTTTTTAGCACTTAACTCTTTCTCATTATAAATAAATGTATCAGCACTATTCTCTACTACTGTAGAAAAATCTACACAATCATCTTTATCTAACTTAATTGCCCTAACTCCTCGACTCATTCTTTTCAATTCACTTATTTCATTTAGATCGAATCCTAGAGACAAACTATTCTTTGTAATAATAATTATTTTCATATTATTTGATAGAACTTCTGCTGCTGATAATGGTGTAATAGAGACAAGCTTGTCATCATCTTCTAGCTTTGTAGAAAGAAGTGTAGCCCTTACTGTCTCAAATTCGGCTCCAGAAACTTGTTTAATATAGCCACCTTGAGTCATAAAGACTAATTGGCTTTCAAACAAATCTTCAAATGGAATAAATAAGACAATATTTTCTTTTTCCATATTGCTAAGGTTTTGAATCAGTACACCTTTATCTCTGATTTTAGCTTCAGGTATATCAAAGACCTTAACCTGATGCATATTACCTTTATCGGTAAATATACATAGCTTATCTGTATTTTTCATAGCTATAATGTGAGAATATTCATTTAAAGTTTCTTGTGATGTTCTCGAATAGCTAGCTGAATCTATTGTCTTTGTGTATCCAAATCTATCAATAAATACATAGATTGTTTCTTCTATAATTTCTTCAACATAACTTTCAGTTTCCTTATCTTTAATTAAAGTACTTCTTGCCTTATTGAAAGTTTTCTTATATTCTAATAATCGTTTTTTAATAACTTTATATAATTCTTTTTTGCTTCCTAGAACCTTAGTATATTCAGCAATACTAGAATCTAATGAAGTAAGTTCATCATGCAACTTAAGGATTTCAAGACCTATTAATCTGCCAAGAGGCATGGCTAATATGGCATCTGCTTGGCGCTCTGTAAAGTCAAGTTTCGAAGCCATTTTTTCTGATTTTTGTGTTTTGAATTTAATGTCTGTTGTAACTCCATTTATTAAACAATCTTTTGCTTGCTTTGTAGAATTACTACCTCTAAGTATTTCAATAATCAAATCAATTACATCAGTAGCTTTTATTAAACCACCTACAATTTCCAAACGATTACTTGCTTTCTTTAATAAATTTTCAAATTCCCTTGTATATATCTTTTCTTGAAAAGAAACAAATTCTTCAATCAAAGATTTTAAATTAAATACAACTGGCTGTTGATCCTTTATAGCAAGAAGATTTACGCCATATGTATCTTCAAGTGGAGTTTTTTTATACAGACCGTTGAGTAAATTTTCCACATCACGATCTTTTTTTACTTCAATAACAACACGAATTCCTTCTTTTGAAGATTCATCTCTTACTTCATGTAATTCGTCAAAAACCTTTTCCTTTAATAAAGTAGACAAGTTTTCTACAAGTCTTGTTTTATTTCCGGCAATAGTGTAAGGAATTTCTGTAACTACGATATTAGTACGTCCGTATTCACCTTTTTCTATATCTACTTTTCCTCTAAGGCGTATTTTACCAGAGCCTGTACTATATATATCTAACAAGTCTTCTTTGTTTATAATGGTTCCACCTGTGGGAAAGTCTGGTGCTGGAATATGCTTCATTAATCCCTCTATATTAATATCAGAATTATCCATATATGCAATTACACCATCGATTACTTCATTGGGGTTATGTGGAGGAATATTAGTTGACATACCAACAGCAATTCCTGTAGTACCGTTAATCAATAGGTTTGGAAGTGTAGCAGGTAAAACACTTGGTTCATGCTCGCTATTGTCAAAGTTTGGAAGAAACTCAACTAAATCATCATCGATTGACTTAAGTATGGTAGCTCCAGCTTCTGACAATCTTGCTTCGGTATAACGCATAGCTGCAGCACTATCACCATCAATTGAGCCAAAGTTACCATGGCCGTCAACTAAGGGTAAAGAAAGTGCATAATCTTCGGTCATATGAACAAGGGAATCATATATAGAACTATCTCCGTGAGGATGATACTTACCCATAGTATCACCAACAATACGGGCAGATTTACGATGAGGTTTTTTAGGATCTAATCCAAGTTCATGCATAGAATATAATATTCGCCTTTGTACTGGCTTTAAACCATCACGAACATCAGGTAGTGCACGAGATACAATAACACTCATTGCATAATCTCTGTAGGAATTCCTCATTTCCTCTGCATAATCTAACTGTATAATATTATCAGACTTTTTATCTTTAACTTTACTCATGGTTTCCTCCTAAATTCATTACAGATGCTTATCTCTATATGTCTAATTTTGCGTATTTTGCCTCTTCCATAATAAAGGCTCTTCTTGGAGGCACATTCGTACTCATAAGTGTAGTTGTAATTTCATCAGCTTCAATTGAATCATTAATTGAAACCTGGGCTAACAAACGCGTTTCAGGGTTTAATGTGGTTTCCCATAATTGATTAGCATCCATTTCACCTAGACCTTTATATCTTTGTAGAGATAGTATTTTGCCTTTATCGCTTTTTCTGAACTTTTCTAATTCAAAATCATTAAACAAATACTTGCTTTCTTTTTTCTTTTTTCTTTTATCTGAAGGTTGATATTCCACTTGATATAAAGGTGGAAGTCCCATATATATCTTTCCGGCTTTTATTAGTTCCGGCATAAATCTATAAAAGAAAGTAAGAAGTAAGGTACTAATATGAGCCCCGTCAACATCTGCATCTGTTAAAATAATAATTTTATCATATCTAAGCTTGGAGATGTCAAAATCTTCTCCAATACCACAGCCAAATGCTGCAATCATAGACTTTATTTCATTGTTAGTTAGAATACGTTCCAAGCTTGATTTTTCAACATTCAGAATCTTACCTCTTAATGGTAGAACAGCCTGGGTTCTTCTATTTCTTGCTGTCTTTACAGTTCCTCCTGCAGAATCACCTTCCACAATATAAACTTCACATTCTTCAGACTTTCTAGAAGAGCAAGATGCTAACTTACTACGAGTATCTACATCTAAAATTTGCTTAACAATAGCGTTTCGAGCCTTGTCACTTGCCTTTCTTGCATTAAAAGACTTAAGTGAATTATCAAGTATAGTTTTAAGTACTTCAACATGTCTATCAAAGTAGTATTGGGCTTTAACTGTAAATACATCTTCTACAGCAGTTTTTGCATCAGTATTACCTAGCTTTGACTTGGTTTGACCTTCAAATTGTGGGTCGGTATGTTTTATAGAAACAATAGCAACTATGCCATTACGTATGTCCTTACCATCAAAATTTTCATCCTTATTCTTTAATACATTTAATTCTCTTGCGTATTGGTTCATAATCCTTGTAAGAGCTGTCTTAAAACCAGTGACTAGAGTACCGCCATCTACGACATTAATTCTATTACAATATGCATTAATGGTTTCAGAAAATGAATTCGTATATTGAAATGCTACTTCAACTTCAATGTCCCCGCTTGTCCCTTCGATATAAATAGGATTTTCATGAACATTATTTGAATCTCTTGTTAAATGAGACACAAAACTTTTAATGCCGTCTTTTTGAAGAAAAGTGTTAGTTTCTCCAGTTTCCTCATTAGTAAAAGTTAATTTTAAATTTTTGTTTAAGTAAGCGATTTCTTGTAATTTTTTCTTTATAACTTCTGCTTTAAATTCGATTGTTTCAAAAATCGTGTCATCAGGGTAAAAAGTAACCTTGGTTCCTGATTCGCTTTTTTTACAACTTCCTACGGAAGGAAGTTCTTTGTTGTTTAATTTAGTAATAGGATGTCCACCATCTTTATATTCGTCTCTGTAGATGTGTCCTTCTTTTTTTACTTCAACTATCATATGCTTTGACAGGGCATTAACTACTGCTGCACCAACACCATGCAAGCCTCCAGACACCTTATAAACAGAATGATCAAACTTACCACCTGCATGAAGCAAGGAGTAAACAACCCTTACTGTAGGAATCTTTTGTGTAGGGTGTATATCAACAGGCACACCTCTTCCGTTATCTTCAATAGAAATTCCGCCATCCTTAAGTAATATAATGTCGATTTGTGTACAATGTCCAGCTAAATGTTCATCAATACCATTATCGATTATTTCCCATATTAGATGGTGAAGTCCTCGTGAACCGGTGCTACCAATATACATACCAGGACGTTTCCTAACAGCCTCTAAACCTTCTAAAACAACAATTTGACTACCATTATACTGTTCCATTTATGATGTTCCTTTCAACTTAACTGAATACTATTGCCTTTAATCTTGAACATTTTAACACATATCCACAAGTGACACAAGTAGACTGAATGTTTTGATTATGATATACTAAAATCACATTAAAAAGAATAATTTGGCTTGTGCCAGTGACTCAAAAGTGTTAGAAAGGCGAGGTTATTACAATGAGCAATTATTTATATGAAACTCATATGCACACAGAAGAAGTAAGTGCTTGTGCTACTGCCACAGGTGTAGAACAAGCTAGAATATATAAAGATTTAGGATATGAAGGTATTATAATAACTGATCATTTTCATAATGGAAATACTTCTATACCTAGAAATTTACCTTGGAAAGACTGGGTTGAAAGATTTGCTTCTGGATATGAAAATGCCAAAAGAGAAGGAGATAAAATTGGCTTATCCGTATTTTTTGGCTGGGAAGAAAGCTTTGAGGGCAATGATTTTCTGATATTTGGCCTTGACAAAGAGTGGCTACTTGAGCATCCAGAGATTCTTACTTGGAGTATCGAAGAGCATTATAAGTATATAAAGGCAGACGGAGGTTTATTTATCCATGCCCATCCATTTAGGGAAGCAGATTATATTAAGAAGATTAGATTGTTTCCTAAAGACTGTGATGGAGTTGAGATAATTAACTCCAGTCATAGAAACATGAAGTATGATAAAAGAGCCAGTAGATATGCCCTAAATAATAATATGGCAATTATGGCAGGTTCAGACTCTCACCACGTTGATGATATTAGAGGTGGTATGTTGTTTGATCATAAGTTAAAAGATATTAATGATTTTATTAATAGTGTTAAAGCCAGAGAAGGTATTGAAATAGTCAGAGATTGTAGAAAATTAAGCTATAACTATAAAAAGACATTTTCTAACAGGGGTAAGTAATCAACAAGTGACTTGTAGAGGTGAACAAACGTGAAAAAAGAAGTTTTACGCAAAATAGGAATTGTTTTGATCTTTATAATAGTTATTGTAGTTATTTTCTTGACTATATATGGAATGACTTATTATAGGAGAAAGTTTTTAGGAGATATTTTGGAGAATTCAGACGAAGCAGATCAGTCTTATACCAAACATGTAGCTTTAATTCTTGAAGATGTAGACAGTGATTTTGGAGAATCTATTTATGAAGGAGCCAAAATTCAAGGTGAAGAACTAGGTATTTA
>CAZOGN010000047.1:0-1819 GCA_964579655.1 uncultured Lachnospiraceae bacterium | reverse complement strand
TATGATATTATTTTTTCTAGTATAAAAGAATCCTTGTCTGCTAGTGATGTGGAAGTAGATGCTAAAATGATTAATCGTCAAAGTCCTTTTAGTGTAGAGGAAATAATACATGATATTATTATGATTGAAAAAGATGCACCTGATATAATTGTTTGCCTAAACCCAACAGATACTATTACTGCGTATCAAATATTAGTTGATTACAATAAGGTAGGGCAAATTGGCATTATTGGTTATTATAATTCAGAAGTTATAGAAAGAGCAATAGAGAGAAACATCATAGATTCTACAATTGTTATTAACACTAGACAAATTGGTGAATATAGTGTTGAAACCTTAGATGAATATTTGGACACAGGTATGGTAAACGAATATATATCCGTCGATATTGATATAGTTGAATAAGGAAGGATTTTTGCTGACTATGAATAAAAAGATAGTGCAAAAGATAAAAGATGTTTCAATTGTTACAAGAATCATTTTCTTGTTTTTAATTATAAGTATAGCTACATATACAGTAAATTTATATATGTATTGGAATATCAACAAGTCATTAAAGACAATAGAGTATGTTTACGTAAGTAATGCAAAGCTAAATGATTTAACTAACAATTTAGATAAAGTGCAAAATTATATGCACGAATATCTAAATACAAGTAGTTCAAATGCCCTAGCTAGTTATTATACAAACTTTCAAGATTATAGCAACTTGGTAAACGATCTCAATGATGACATAACAGATAATGAAAGTATATTAATGGAAAGAAAGATTCGTAACATGTCCTTGGAGTATCTAGAAATAGCAGATATAACTATACAGGCTAAGCGAGGAAGAAATATAGAAAGATACAAAAAAAATTTTGCAGAAGCAAGTGAATTATATGAATTTATCAATGCAAATATTTATAGTCTGAATAATCAGCAATTTAAACACAACTCAGACAATTACTATGCTCTTTTAGAGGCTTTAAAATACCTAGAAGCAATAAATATGATTATATTAATTGTTATTGGAATAATAAGTTTGGTGCTAATAGTAATAATAACAAATAGCATTACAGAACCATTAAAAAAACTTGCTTCCCAAGCAAATGAAGTGGCAACAGGTAATTTTGATGTTACATTTGATGATACTTTTGCCAATGATGAGGTAGGAGTTGTTTCAAAAGCTTTTAAGAAAATGGTTATTAATATTCAAAAGTATATAAAACAAATAAAAGAAAGTATAGAACATGAAGCAAAATTAAAAGAAAATGAATTGCTCATGAAGAACTTACTTAAAGATGCTCAGCTTAAGTATCTACAAGCACAAATTAATCCCCATTTTTTATATAACACATTAAATGCAGGTGTACAATTAGCAACCATAGAGGATGCAGAGAAAACAGGTCTATTTATTGAAAAAACTGCTGAATTTTTCAGATATAATATTAATCAAATGAATAAAGACACTACTATAAAGGAAGAAATAGAATTAGTTGATAATTATATATATATTATGAGTATTCGATTATTTAAAAATATTAATTTTAAAAAAAATATTGATGATGACTTATTATTAGTCACAGTACCAAGCATGATTTTACAACCACTTGTAGAAAATGCATTAAGTTATGGAATTAGAGACATAGATTGGGAAGGTGAGATTGTCTTATCAATTTATAAGGATCATGATAACATATGCATTAAAGTTGTTGACAATGGCAAGGGTATGCACGAGGAAACTATATATGAAATTATGAATGGACAACTAAAAGAGGCAGACCTTAAAAGAAGTTCTAATGGAATAGGACTTAAGAATGTTATAAGTCGTTTAAGA
>CAZOGN010000046.1:6779-14660 GCA_964579655.1 uncultured Lachnospiraceae bacterium | reverse complement strand
TCAAATGAAACGTCCCCCCTAACACACTACACTTCAAAAAGCATATCTCCATAAGTTGGAACTGGCCAAAGATCCTTGGGTATAATTAATTCTAATTGATCTATTGGCTTTCTTAAATCTTCCATAACAGGAATGACTCTATTTTTGAAAAATAAGGATAGTTCTTGTCCTTTTATATTGTTTTTACTATATTCTAAAGGTTTTAAATCTTCGTTTGCAATTGTTTCTGCATTTTTAATAAGTTCTTCTAATTGTTTTAGAGCTTTTTGAGCTTGACTAAGCAAGTCTTGTATACTAATTAACATTTCTTCTTGTACACTTATATCTGCAGCTTCGCAGGCAGTTTTAATAGAATTAATCGACTGTGCTAATTCATTAGAAAACCTTATTACTGCTGGAATATACTTTCTCTTTGTCATTTGAATCATAGTTATTCCTTCGATATTAATTGTCTTGGAGTAATTTTCATATTCAACTTCAAGACGTGAATATAATTCTGACTTAGAAAAAACATGGTGTTTTTCATACAAGTTAACTGTTTTGTCGGATACCAAAGTAGGTATTGCACCTAGGTAACATGGATAATTAGTTAGACCTCTTCTTGCGGCTTCTTCTTCCCATTCCATAGAATAACCATTTCCATTAAACACAATTTGATAATGATCAGTAACAGTTTTCTTAATTAAATCATGAACAGTTAAGTCAAAATCCTCCGAACATTCAAGTTCATCAGCCATGTCAGATAAGGCATCTGCAACAATTGTATTAATTACAGTGTTGGCATCTGCTATTGACATTGAAGAACCAATCATTCTAAATTCAAACTTATTATTAGTAAAGGCAAATGGTGATGTACGATTTCTATCCGTAGCGTCTCTATAAAATTCTGGTATTCTATGTACACCTACACTAAACTTGCCTGATTTTTTACTGCTAGTTGCTTCACCAGTTTCAATAAGTTGAAATATAACATCTTCAAGCTGGTCTCCGATAAACACAGAGATAACAGCTGGTGGAGCTTCATTTGCACCAAGTCTATGCTCATTGCCTGCATTAGATGCAGAAAGTCTAAGTATGTCAGCATGCTCATCAACAGCTTTCAGTACTGCTGAGAAAAACAATAGAAACTGAACATTCTCATGGGGTGTTGTTCCTGGATCAAATAAATTCTTACCAGTATTAGTTACCAGTGACCAATTGTTATGCTTTCCAGAGCCATTTACTCCTTCAAAGGGTTTTTCATGAAGTAGACACTCTAGACCATGATGATTGGCAACTCTTTTCATACACTCCATTGTAAGTTGATTATGATCAGTTGCAATATTTACAGTTGAGTAAATGGGAGCCATCTCATGTTGGGCTGGTGCCGCCTCATTGTGCTGTGTCTTTGCTAATATCCCCATCTTCCAGCATTCTTCATTGAGTTCCCTCATAAATGCAGCTACACGCTCACGTAGGTGCCCAAAGTAATGATCAGCTAATTCTTGCCCCTTTGGTGGCATTGCTCCAAATAAGGTGCGACCTGTAAAAATCAGATCTTCTCTCTGTAAATACTCTTCTTTATCTATTAAAAAATACTCTTGTTCTGCTCCTACAGTTGAACTAACACTTGTAACATCATTATGACCAAATAACTTTAGTATTCTAACAGCTTGGTCATTAATTGCTTCCATAGAGCGAAGAAGAGGTGTTTTCTTATCTAAGGCTTCTCCTGTGTATGAACAAAAAGCAGTAGGAATGCAAAGTGTAACTCCTGATGCATCTTCTCTTAAAAATGCAGGTGAAGTACAATCCCAAGCAGTATAACCTCTTGCTTCAAAAGTTGACCTTATTCCACCTGATGGGAATGCCGAGGCATCTGGTTCTCCTTTAATTAATTCCTTACCCGAGAATTCCATAATAACTTTTCCATCAACAGTTGGTGATATAAAGGAATCGTGTTTTTCTGCAGTTATACCTGTCATAGGTTGGAACCAGTGGGTATAGTGAGTTGCTCCCCTATCTATTGCCCAGTCTTTCATAGCATTAGCTACAACTTCTGCAACTTCCACATCTAAATCATCGCCATTCTCGATTGTTTGCTTCAGTTTTACATAAATCTTCTTAGGTAGACATTCAACCATTTTGGCATCATTGAAAACATTCATTCCGAATATATCTGTTAATTTGCCTTCCATAGCCAACTCCTTTCTATTCTAAATACCACTCATCAATTCCTTCTTCTAAATTCTCTTTAGACTTATCTGGCATATATTTTTTAAAAATCCTCTCAATTAAAAATGATTGGAGTAATACAGTAAGAGAGGGAACAATAATAATAAAAATGGGTATTATAAATGCCAAACTAGCTCCAGCTATTAAAATCACAATCAAAAGTAAGGTGGATGGCAAATGTCTAATTGCCAAGAATAGTGAATTTAAAAGTGTTTGTTTGGTCTTAGCTTCAAACCTAGATAAGTAAGGAAATACATATATATTAATAGATACTAAAACTATTAGCATCCCCATAAATATGCTAACAAGAATCATATTCGGTATCCCCGTCAATGTTTTTGCAAATTGAATGTCAATATACATAACAATATATGCCACTACTAACATTATTGTAATAAGAGCTCCTTGCTTAAAATTATCTTTAAAACTTTTAAAAAACTCTCTAAAGGGATAGCCTCTTTCTTTTCTAACATTCTTAACAACTGTATAATATAAGGCCGTTGTTGCAGGTCCAATAGTTATTATAGGTATGCATATTATTATATATACAATACTAAGAAATAACATATCTACAAATTTATTGATCGCCGTAAAAACTGGATTGTCCAAATTAAATAAAGTTCCCATACTTATTACCATACCTTTCAACTTATCATTAACAACAATTCATATTATAACATAATATCACAACTTTCTTTCATTATAAAGCATTTTATCAAATTACTTGTTTACTTAATGATAAAATACTATAATTATAAAATAGGAGTGTGAACATATGAAAAGCAAAAAACACAAAGACGCTCTAAAAGCAGCTTTTCCACATACTATACCAGTTCTAACTGGCTACTTAATGCTTGGAGCTGCTTATGGCGTCTTAATGGATAATAAAGGTTATTCTATTATATGGGTTCTTTTATCTAGTATATTTATTTACGCTGGTTCTATGCAATTTGTATCTGTTGGACTTATTGCAAGTGGATTTCATCCCGTTTACGCAGCATTAATGACCCTTATGGTAAATGCAAGACATCTCTTTTATGGAATTACCATGCTATCAAAGTTTAAAGGCCTTGGCAAGAAAAAGTGGTATCTAATTCATGGCTTAACAGATGAAACATTTTCAATACTATCAAGTAGCAAATCACCCAAAAATATTGATAAGGGATGGTTTCTTTTTTATGTTACCCTACTTAACCATATATATTGGGTTGTTGGCTCTACCCTCGGAAGTATACTTGGCAACTTCATACCTTTTAATACCGAAGGAATAGACTTTGTCTTAACAGCACTCTTTGTTGTAATATTCATAGAACAATTACTATCTAAGAAAAATTATTCTGCTGAAATAATAGGTGCTGCTAGTGCTATAGCCTGCCGATTAATATTTGGTTCAAGTATTTTTCTAATCCCTAGCATGATTTTAATTATAATATTAGTAACAGTTTTTCGTAATAAACTTGAAAGGAGCATCTAATATGCCTTTATCTATAAGTCAATCACTAATAATGTTTGGAGTCATGGCTCTTGTTACAGCAATTTTAAGAGTAACTCCCTTCTTAATGTTTCCTGATAATAAAGAAACTCCAAAATATATACTTTATCTAGGAAAGGTACTTCCAAACACTATAATAGCCATGCTTGTTGTATATTGTTTAAAGGATATTAATTTGTTCCTTTATCCCAATGCCCTGCCTGAAATAATAGCAATAATAGTAATAATCATATTACATATATGGAAACGAAACACCTTATTAAGCATTGCTAGCGGAACCTTTATATATATACTGTTAGTTCAAAATATATTTTAAATCTTGTGAATAAATAGACCACTTCTTAGCTTTGGTTCAAACCAAGTAGATTTTGGTGGCATAAGCTTTCCTGCATCCGATATAGCAAATAGTTCAGCCATGCTTGTTGGGTACATGGAGAAAGCCACCTCCATATCGAGGTTAACTCTTTTTTCTAACTCTTCTAATCCTCTTATACCACCAATAAAATCTATGTTTTCATCTGTTTTAGGATCCTTTATATTTAGTATTGGATCAAGCAGATAATTTTGTAACATAGAAACATCTAAGGATTCTACTGGATTGTTAGGATTTAAAAACTTGTCTTTTATTTTCAACTTATACCAGTTCTTATCAAGATACATTCCAAAAGTGTTCTTTTCTTCTGGTGCATATGGTGTCTTTCCTAATTCCTTGATATCAAAGTTCTCTCCAACTTTCAACAAAAATTCTTCTTTAGAATATCCATTTAAACTATTAACTGTACGATTATATGGTTGAATCAGTAATTGGTCATCTGGAAATAAAACAGATAAAAAGTAGTTAAACTCTTCTTGTCCATTGTAATTAGGATTGGCCTCTCTTCTCATCTGACCAACACGAACAGCTGATGCAGTCCTATGATGTCCATCTGCAATATAAATACTATCCATAGTTTTAAAAATATCTTTAACTGCACTAATGTCATTTTTTTCACTAACTAACCACATATTATGTGTAATTTCATCTGATGATGTAAATCCATAAAGCTTATCCTTAGTTTTTACTTTGTCTACAATACTTTGAAGTTCTTTATTTGCTTTATAAGCCAAAAATATTGGCCCTGTTTGTGCATTACAGGTATCTACATGCTTTATCCTATCTATCTCTTTTTCTTTTCTTGTATTTTCATGCTTCTTAATAACATTACTTTCATAATCATCAATAGATGAACAGCCTACTATTCCTGTTTGAGATCTTCCGTCCATTATTAATTCATAAATATAAAAGTATTCTTCATCATCTTGTATAAAAATCCCTTCACCTAGCATAGACCATAATGTTTCACTAGCCTTCTCATAAACCCTATCATCATACGTGTCCACATCATCGTTAAATTGAGTCTCAGCTCTGTCTATTTTAAGAAATGATAAGGGTTCCTTTTCTACCTCAAGCTTAGCTTCCTGCCTATTATACACATCATAAGGCAGTGCAGCCACTCTATCTACTACTTCTTTATTTGGCCTTATAGCCTTAAATGGTTTAATATTTGCCATTATTATTCCTCCTGTTGTTTTTTGCTTATTTTAAAAATCTCCACATAAAGATTAAAGCATCTATATGTGGAGATTCACTTGGTTCTTTCTATAACTTTCTAACTTTTAATACACCATTAATTTCTTTTATTTTATTAATAGCTACCTCTGGATAATCACATTCAACATCGATATCTATTACTGTATAAGCATTATTTCCTTTACTCTTGTTAACTAAGTTAGATATATTAATATCTTCTGACCCAAATATAGTAGTAAATTGATTTAGCATTTGAGGAATATTCTTGTGAATAATTGTTATTCGGCTTCCTTCTATAAGTCTACCTGCGTCAACTGATGGAAAATTAACAGAGTTAGTTATATTTCCATTTTCTATGTAGTCTTTAACTTGTTTTACAGCCATGGTTGCACAATTATCTTCTGATTCTTCAGTTGATGCACCTAGATGAGGTATTGCTATAGTATTTTTTGCATTAGCAATTGCTGGTGTTGGGAAATCAGAAACATATTTTGATACTTTACCCGCGTTTAGTGCCTCAATAATATCATCATCATTAACCAAGGTGTTTCTTGCAAAGTTTAGTATTGATACTCCGTCTTTCATAAGTTCAATAGATTCTTTGTTAATCATTCCCTCTGTATTATCAGTTGAAGGAAGGTGAAGCGTAATATAATCGCATTCCTGATATATTTCTTCCCTTGTATTAACATGAATAATATGTCTAGATACATGCCATGCATGATCAAGTGAAATATATGGGTCGTATCCATATACCTCCATACCTAAACGGATTCCTATATTAGCAACTAAGACTCCAATCGCTCCTAGGCCAATTACCCCAAGCTTTTTGCCTTTAACTTCGTGCCCCGCAAATTGTTTCTTTGCTTTTTCAACATTCTTTAATAGATCAGGATCATCTTTATTTTCTTGCACCCAATTGATTCCACCAATAATATCACGGGATGCAAGCATTAATCCTGCAATTACCATTTCTTTCACACCATTTGCATTAGCTCCAGGTGTGTTAAATACAACAATTCCTTGTTCAGAGTACTTATCAATTGGAATATTATTAACTCCTGCACCTGCACGAGCAACTGCTTTAATATCCTTTGGTAATTTCATATCATGCATACTAGCACTTCTTACTAAAATGGCATCTGCTTCATCTACACTATCTGTTTGTGTATATTTATCACCAAATAACTTAAGTCCTATCTCAGCAATAGGATTTAAGCATATATACTTTCCCATATTACTTAACCTTGCCTTTCCTTTATATCTCACATATTTTATTTAGATTAATTTTTTTCTTCGAAATCCTTCATAAATTCTACCAGCGCTTCAACGCCTTCATAAGGCATAGCATTATATATACTTGCACGCATGCCCCCAACTGATCTATGACCCTTTAGATTTTCTAAGCCAGCATCTTTTGCCTCTTTTATAAACTTAGCATCTAAATCAGTATCTCCTGTAACGAATGGAACGTTCATAAGAGAACGGTCTTCTTTTACAACAGTGCCTCTAAACATCTTACTTTCATCTAAATAATCATATAATAACTTGGCTTTCTTTTCATTAAGTTTTTGAATTGCTTCTAGTCCACCAAGATTCTTAACCCATTTAAATACCTTGCCACAAATATAAATCCCATATGTAGGAGGCGTGTTATATAAAGAGCCAGAATCAGAGTGTGTTTTATATTTTAACATTGTAGGAGTAGCCTCTAAGCAATCTTCAGTTATAAGGTCTTCCCTTATAATAACAATCGTTGTTCCTGAAGGTCCTACGTTCTTTTGCGCTCCACCAAAAAGTATTCCATACTTACTAACATCAATTGGCTCTGATAAGAAACAAGAAGAAATATCAGAAATTAATAGCTTGCCCTTTGTGTTTGGTAAGGTGTTGAACTTTGTACCGTAAATTGTGTTGTTTTGGCATATATGTACGTAGTCTGCATCTTCACTAATTTGTAAATCACTGCAGTCTGGTATATATGAATATGTCTTATCCTTTGATGATGCTATAATATTGGCTTTACCAAACTTTGAAGCTTCCTGGTAAGCCTTATTTGCCCAATTACCTGTAATAATAAAATCTATAACCTTATTCTTCATTATGTTCATTGGTATCATGGCAAATTGTAAGGATGCTCCTCCTTGTAAAAATAAAACCTTGTAATTATCTGGTATATCCATCAAATCTCTTAGATCCTGTTCTGCTTCATCAATAATCTTTTGAAAACTCGGTGAGCGATGACTCATCTCCATAACAGACATTCCTACATTCTCGTAATTAAGCATTTCCTCTGCTGCTTCCTTTAAAACCTCCTCAGGTAAAACTGCTGGTCCTGCCGAGAAGTTATATACTCTTCCCATTTATTGTATCCTCCTTTATTTAATGAGTGTTTTTATATAAGGTAAATTCAATGTCAAAATTATTGGATTTTGGCACTGAGTCACTTTAACTAAGTACATTATAAAACTTGGTTAAAAATATGTCAAGGATTACTGTTTTTCGATTAAGGAGGTCAAATATATAGACACTCCTATTCCAATCACTATCAAAAGTATAGCAATCCATAGCTTTCTTGTTATTAAGATAGATATTATTAATCCTA
>CAZOGN010000046.1:0-6679 GCA_964579655.1 uncultured Lachnospiraceae bacterium | reverse complement strand
AAAAGTATAGCAATCCATAGCTTTCTTGTTATTAAGATAGATATTATTAATCCTACTGCTACTAAAATTATATTTCTAATGTTCATTTTAAAGTCTCCTAGTAAGCATATCTATACTAATTGAGTAAAATAGTAAACTGAAGAGCTGCCTAGAACAACTCTTCAGTTTATATTAATCTCTCATGAATATTAATTGCAATCTTTATTTTGTTCTATTCTCTAAGTCTTCTTCTGAAAAAACTTCATCAATAGCTGCACCTGGTGCTACCATTGGCCAAACTTTGTCATCACTATCTATTACACAATCAATTAATACTGGACCGTCTGCTTGCAGTGCTTTCTTAAGTATATCTTCTACTTCTTCTTTTTTGCTAATACGATATGCCTTAACACTAAGTGCTTCTGCTAATTTAACAAAGTCTACATTGTTAGGTAGTGTTGTTTGAGAATATCTTTCACCATAAAAAAGGGTTTGCCATTGTCTAACCATTCCAAGAACACAGTTGTTCATAACAATTTGGATAATTGGAATGTTATAGCGTGATGCTGTTGCTAGTTCATTCAAAGTCATTCTAAAACAACCATCACCATCAATATTAATAACTTGTTTGTCTGGATTTCCAACTTGGGCTCCTATTGATGCACCTAGGCCGAATCCCATTGTACCTAAACCTCCAGAAGTAATAAAGGATCTGGGATTCTTGTATTTATAATATTGGGCTGCCCACATTTGATGCTGGCCAACTCCTGTTGAAATTATAGCGTCTCCATTAGTTAATTCGTGTAACTTTTCTAAAATATATGGGCCTGTTAATATATCTTTATTATACTTTAATGGATATTTTGCTTTCTTTTCCATTGCTAGTTCTACCCAATCAGTATGGTCTTGTTGTTCTAATTTTTTGTTTAATACTTTAAGTACTTCTTTTATATCACCTATAATAGCTTGTTTGGTTTCAACATTCTTGTTGATTTCTGCCGGATCTACATCAATTTGAATTATTTTTGCATTTCTTGCAAATCTTTTTGCATTACCTGTTACACGATCACTAAACCTAGCACCTATTGTAATTAATAAATCGCATTTTGTAACTGATAGGTTTGCTGTTTTTGTACCATGCATACCAACCATACCCATATATAGTGGGTCAGTAGCTGGAAATGCTCCTTTTGCCATTAATGTGTCAACCACTGGTGCATTTACTTTCTTTACAAATTCAACAATTTCTTTTTGTGAATCTGAAATATTAGCTCCGCCACCTAAGATAATTACAGGTTTTTTTGCTTTTTCTATCATCTTAATTGCTGCATTAATATCTTCTTCTTTGATAGTATGATTTGTTACTTCTATAGGCTTAATTTCTTCCTTCGTATAGTCTGTTTTATTGGCAGTAACATCTTTTGCAATATCCACTAATACTGGACCTGGTCTACCTTTTTGTGCAATATGAAATGCTCTCCTTATAGTATGAGCTAAATCATTTACATCTTTTATTATAAAATTATGTTTTGTTATTGGCATAGTAATCCCAGCAATGTCCACTTCTTGAAAACTATCCTTTCCAAGTAAATCAACAGAAACATTACCTGTTATGGCAACCATTGCTACCGAGTCCATATAAGCAGTTGCAATACCTGTTACTAGGTTAGTTGCTCCTGGTCCACTTGTTGCTAGACATACTCCAACTTTTCCTGTAGAACGAGCATAACCATCTGCTGCATGAGCAGCACCTTGTTCATGAGAAGGTAAAATATGTGTTATTTCATCTTGATGGCGATAAAGCTCGTCATATATATTTAGAACTGCGCCACCTGGATATCCAAAAATTGTATCTACGCCTTGTTCTTTTAAACATTCGATTAAAATTTGAGAACCTGTCATTTTCATACTCTCACCCCTACTCATTATACTTGTAAAATAGCACCTTTATCAGCTGAGGAAACCATTGATGCATATCTTTTCAAGTAACCTGTTTTAATATTAGCTTCTTTAGGTTTCCATTCTTTTCTTCTTGCTTCTAACTCTTCATCTGATACTAAAAGATTTAAAGAGTTGTTATCTATATCAATTTGAATAGTATCTCCTTCTTCTACGAGAGCTATTGGTCCACCAACTGCTGCTTCTGGTGAAATATGGCCTATTGATGCTCCTCTTGATGCCCCCGAAAAGCGTCCATCTGTAATCAATGCAACTGTAGAGCCAAGTCCCATTCCTTGTATTGCTGAGGTGGGATTTAGCATTTCTCGCATTCCTGGTCCACCCTTTGGTCCTTCATAGCGAATTACTACCACGTCACCACTAACAATCTTTCCACCATGAATTGCTGCTATTGCTTCTTCCTCTGAGTCAAATACTCTTGCTGGTCCCTGGTGAGCTAACATCTCAGGTGCTACAGCAGAGCGCTTTACCACACTACCATCTGGAGCTAGGTTGCCTTTTAGTGCTGCGATACCCCCTGTTTCACTATATGGGTTATCACTTGGTCTAATGACTTCTGGATTTAAATTTACAGCTGATTTTATATTTTCTGCAACTGTATTTCCTGTTGCTGTTATTAAATCAGTATTAAGTAGACCTTTTTTGTCTAATTCCTTCATAACTGCATAAACTCCGCCTGCCTGGTTTAAGTCTTCCATATATGTTGCTCCTGCAGGAGCTAGATGACAAAGATTTGGAGTTTTTTCACTTATCTCATTGGCAATATCTAGGGTTAGTTCGACTCCAGCTTCATAGGCAATTGCTGGCAAATGTAACATTGTATTAGTAGAACAACCTAAAGCCATATCTACTGTTAGAGCATTTGAAAAAGCTTCCTTGGTCATTATATCTCTTGGTCTTATGTCTTTTTCTAATAATTCCATAATCTTCATACCTGCATGTTTTGCAAGTCTTATTCTTTCTGAGTATACTGCTGGAATTGTTCCATTGCCTCTTAATCCCATTCCAATAGCTTCTGTTAAGCAATTCATACTATTAGCTGTGTA
Source organism: uncultured Lachnospiraceae bacterium (assembly GCA_964579655.1). Classification (GTDB taxonomy): domain Bacteria; phylum Bacillota; class Clostridia; order Lachnospirales; family Lachnospiraceae; genus JAAYRG01. Next base: position 3,695 of record CAZOGN010000046.1, on the reverse strand, counting down.
CATACCTGAGCATGATCCACATGTTGGACAAACACTGTTGGCAAACTCTTCTACTTCTTCTTCTGTCATACTTCCAGCACTATGTGCTCCAATTGCTTCAAACATGCTAGATAAGCTTGTTTTTTGTCCATTAACATAACCTGCAAGCATTGGGCCACCACTAACAAATATAGTTGGTACGTTAACACGAGCTGCAGCCATTAATAAACCGGGTACATTCTTATCACAATTTGGTACCATAACTAAAGCATCAAAAGCTTGAGCTGTTGCTACTGCCTCTGTTGAATCTGCTACTAGTTCTCTAGTTGGAAGGGAATACTTCATTCCTACATGACCCATTGCAATACCATCACAGACTGCAATTGCTGGGAATTCCATTGGAGTTCCACCTGCCATTGTAACCCCTATTTTTACGGCTTCTACTATTTTATCTAAATTCATATGTCCAGGTACAATCTCGTTAAAGGAATTAACAATACCTATTAAAGGTCTTTGTAATTCTTCCTCAGTCCTTCCTAATGCACGAAATAAAGATCTATGAGGTGCTTGACTAATACCCTTTTTTACTGCATCACTTTTCATGTTAACATCACCTTTTCCTATAAATTGTAATTGATATTGTTTCAAAATTATTATTATTTTTTCTTAAATTTTAATAATTTTATACTTTATTCTCTACTTTGTCAAATGTTAAAAGTTTCACACAATTAGCATGCTATCGCTTTAAATTAATATAGTGCATTTATTCTTAAATGTAAAGTGCTAATATTAATATGGAGCACAACTCAGTTTTGCGCTCCCCCTTGTATTATCTATTCATTTATAAGTTTATTTAAAATATAAATTATAAGCCATAAAAATAATAAGGCAGCAAACACAACAATAGTTATTAAAAAATCCCAGCCTTGGCTTTTTATTTCTCCTGGCATAAGGCTCACCACTGAATCATCCGTAATTACATTACACACAAATGCGAGTACTGTTCCTATTAATGTTGATATCATAGTTAAATGAAATGATACTGAAAATATCTCTACCCTGTTGCCCACATAGTTAAAAGCAAATAATAACAGCAAAATTAATAGACTCGGTAAATATATATGTATAAACATTGAATAAGAGGATGGACTCAAATTACAGTATATCTTTTCTGTTAATATTATCAACAAAGAACATAATAGAATTCGTATTATTAATTTTATCTTCATCTTCTACTCCCTATCAAAAGATCTCAAATCTAACTCATTCTTAATCTCAACATCTATTCCATTGACCATGATTCTATCAGCAATCAGAATACCATTGATAAGACAAATCCAAAGGTAGCTTTACACTATAATTAAAACAAGAAAGAGTTTCGCTTGCGAAACTCTCGCGCCGAGCGCGGTCAGCATAGCTGACATAATACTTAACGCGTGAGTGCGCATCCACAGTGGAACGTTTTTTTATTTAATAGGAGCACTTTCCTATTAAATAAAAAACTGTTGCAGCTTAACACAATAGTTAAACTACAACAGTAAGTTGAAAAATTAAACTCGTTTTAAATAATCACCTGTTCTAGTATCGATGCTTATTTTATCACCTATCTCAACAAATAAGGGTACATATACCAAAGCACCCGTCTCAACTGTTGCAGGCTTAGTAGCACCAGTTGCAGTGTCTCCCTTAAAGCCAGGCTCAGTTTCTGTAACTTCTAATTCAACATTAATCGGCGGTTCAATAGAAAACGCACTACCATTATGGGAAAGAATCTTAACTGATTCATTCTCTCTAATGAACTTTAAAGCCTCTTCAACCATATCCTTCTCTAGTGCTATTTGGTTGAAAGTTTTGTTATCCATAAAGTAATATAGGTCACCATCTGAATATAAATATTGCATCTCACTACGCTCAATATGTGCCTGTCCAAACTTCTCTTGAGGTCTAAAAGTAGTTTCTATAAAACCACCCTGCTTTATATCTTTTAATTTAGCTCTAACAAATGCCGCACCTTTTCCAGGTTTAACATGTTGAAAATCAACCACCTGATATACACTACCTTCATGCTCAATCGTTAATCCGTTCTTAAAATCACCTGCTGATACCATCTATTTTCCTCCTTAGATTACTATAACTAGTTTATATTAGCCTGATGCTTTTTTCAACTATTTTTTTGTTGCTCTAACTACTATATTATATACTATTTGCCATAGACTTAACAGCATCAATTCCCAGCAAATATCCTTTTAAACCAAGTCCACATATCTGACCATCACATGCAGGGGTGGTTACACAAGTATGCCTAAATTCTTCCCGCTTGTGAATATTAGATATATGCACCTCTACCTTCGGAATAGAAAGTGGAGATAGTGCATCTCTAATACCTATACTATAATGAGTGTAGGCAGCTGGGTTAATTACTATCCCTTCAGTTCCATCAGTATAGGCTTCCTGAATGCGATCAATAATTGCTCCCTCGTGATTACTTTGAAACATATCAATATCCAAATTCTCTTTCTCAGCCTTTTCTTCAACTAACTGAATAAGATAGTCATAATTATCAGCTCCATAAATTTCTCTTTCTCTTATTCCAAGGAAATTGATATTAGGTCCATTAATTATTAAAATCTTCATAAACTATTCACGCCCTCTCAAAGTTTTTATCACTTCATCAACAATTTCTTTAATTGATTTATTATTTGTATCAATTATAACATCTGCAACCTGTTCGTAAATAGGATTTCTTTCTTTAAGTAGGGTTTCTATCTTTTCTTCAGGGTTTTCGTTAGCAAGTAGGGGTCTTTCTTTATTCTTTCCTAAACGACTTATTACAGTCTCCTTTGAAACTTTTAGGAAAATCACCGTTCCCATATCTTTCAAATAAGGAATATTTTCCTTCCTAATGGGTAGTCCTCCACCAGTTGATATAATTGTATTGTCTAGACTTTTAGAGAGTTTTTTTATTGTATTTGTTTCTAATTGTCTAAAATAATCTTCACCTTTTTTATCAAATATCTCACTTACAGATGAATTCATTTTTTTACTAATCCATTTATCTGTATCTATAAAATAATATCCTTTTTTTTCTGCTAAAGCTTTACCAATAGTAGTTTTCCCACTAGCCATAAAACCAATAAATACTATATTCTTTTTCTCTTTCTTTTGCTTAGTTATACGCCTTTTATAAAAGAACAAAACTAATTTTTCAAAAAATCTTTTTATAATAATTTGAATTTCTTCTTTTGGACTTATGGGATCAACTAAGATACTCTTAATGCCTGCTCTATTTGCACCATAAATATCAGTAAAAATCTGATCTCCAAAAAACACTGTATTCTTTTTATTGGTTCCCATCAATTCCATTGCTTTATTATAACTGCTTAAGAGTGGTTTTTTAGCATTATATATCATGTGTACGTTTATATCTTGATTAAACCTTGATACTCTTTCTTCATCATTATTAGACATAAGGCAGAGTTGAAATCCTATATCTTTTAGTTTTTTGCATAGCTTAACGGCTTCTTCACTAGCATCTGCATCGTGTTCAACCAGGGTATTATCTATGTCAGATATTATTCCACGATAACCTGCCTTGTAGAGTTTTTCAAAATCTATATCAGTATAAATTGAATGAATCCATTTTCTTGGATACAAGTTGCTAGACATTTTGGCCCTCCATTTTTGTAGTCATATGATACTTAAGACAATCTATTGAT
>CAZOGN010000045.1:11137-15359 GCA_964579655.1 uncultured Lachnospiraceae bacterium | reverse complement strand
AATAACTAGAATTAGTGCGACAAATTACTTTGCCGCACTAATCCATCCCATACTATTTTTTCATATTGATATCTTTTAAAGTCTCATTACATGCATATTTCGCCTTTTCTAAATCAGTAGCACTATTGATAAAATCTCTGAAACCTGTATAATCCAGTCGATTACAATAACCATCAGCATTCTTGAATTGCTTATTCATAATTGTGTCTTTTACCTAATTCTAGAAAAATTGTTGATTTTCCACCACATGGTGTTCCAGTTATAAAATATTACTATATAATTAATGTAATAGATATTACCTATTAATTAAAAAGAGACAATCGAGTATAAATCCTTTATCTTAAGAAATGATTCAAATCTGGCATAGCTCTACAAATCCTTAATTATTTCCTCATCTAAAATTTTCTTACGTTTTTCCCAATCCGGCATTAAAGAAGTTAGAAAGGTAAAAAAGTGAGCATTATGATTTTTATATTTAAAATGTATAAGTTCATGAAGAACTACATAATCAATACAGTGTTTTGGTGCTTTGATTAATTCTGAATTTAATAGTATAAGCTTGTCTTCCCTATGACAAGAGCCCCACCTTGCTTTCATTTCTCTAATCTTTATCTCTGGTCTAGGAATATTGTAATTCTTGATTAATTCAAACATTCTATCTAAAGATTCATTATAATGCAAATTCGCCCTTTCACTCAGCCATTTATTAAAAAGCGTATCTTTCTTTTTAAAATCATTTGTATCTTTAAGATAAAGGTAGATGAAGCCTCTAAAATATTTAACAGTTTCAATTTCTGATTCCCTTACTCTTAGACGGTATTGCTTACCAAGATATTTAAAGGATTCTCCACTTACATATTCTCTTTCAGATTTAGCCAAAGGTTGAGAATCTTTAAAATATTTTATCTTATCTAATATCCATGGGGCTTTTTCTTTAACAAAATCTTTAATGTAATCTAATGGCACACTATCATTTGCAGTTACACCTATACTCATGTCTGGCCTAATATTTAAATTAATATTTTTGACTTTTTTTCTTTCTAGTTCAAAATGTATCTTCTTGTCTCCGTATGTTACCGTATGTCTTGTCAGTATCTGGTCCATTAATATCTCCTCAAAGCAACAGTTGTAACTTCTTTTAATATTTTATCAATTTGGTCAAAAGCTAATTCTATATTGTTAGTTTCTGCAAATTCAAATAATAGATCCTCAACCTCTTGTTCTATCCTATTGTGAACATCTGTATTATCATGCCAATCTACCTTGGTATATTTTCCCACAACGTTCTCAATAAGTATAGAAAGTTCAGATATTTGCTCCTGACTTATGCTTTCTATGGTATTTCCTGTATTATAATTATTACTTTCCTTAATTACATTATTAGTTACTCCATAAAACGCCTGAGCATTTGGATTATATTTAATATTATCAGGATATTCTATACCTGAATAACCTTTTTGATAGTCATTCTTCAAGTCATTCATTCTATCAAAATATTCTCTTTCGCTAATTCTCTTATCCTTATAGGCTTGTAATGTTTCCTCAATTCTCTCAGAAAACTTTTTATAAAATGCAGGGTTTTCATCCCAGTTTATACTTATACTTCTGGACACTCTAGTCCTTATAGCATCAGCCTTTGCTCTAGGCGAACCTAATCTGTTGAGTTCTTCTTCAAACCCCTTTTTATCAAGGATGTCCACAGGATTGGTTATTCTGATTACATCTTCAGCAGCTATATAATTATCCATTAACTTTTGCATATTTGATTCATATTCTTTATGGTCTATTGTATCTGAATATCTTATCTTTACACTTCTTCTTAATTCTTGATAAAATCTAAAATCTCTCTTATATTTATCTATCTCCTCTTGATCCAAAGAATTATATACCCTTTCAGATTCTAAAGCCATCTTTAGATGTCTACTAAAATTACTTAGTATTTCATAAAATTTTTTTCTTAATTCTTCATCTGCTAATAATACTTCATATTCTTCTACATCTTTTTTGTTTTTAACTGATATAAAGAGATTAATTAAGTCAGTGTAGTACTGCCTAAGTGAGCCCACTATACTTATTACATCATATAAAGCACCCTTCAAATCCTTAGAATCAAAATTCTCAAGGCCTGCTCCAGAATACATCTCCATTGCTTGGTCTAGTCTTTCAAGCAATCCCCTATAATCAATGATAAGCCCATAGTCTTTTCCTTCATAAATCCTATTCACTCTTGCTATTGCCTGTAATAAAGTGTGTTCTTTCATAGGTTTATCTATGTACATAATAGTAGCTCTAGGAGCATCAAAACCAGTCAATAATTTATCTACAACAATAAGTAAGTCTAAATCATCGCCATTTACAAATTCATCTTTAATAGATTCTTCATAGTTTTCCTCTTTGCCGTACCTCTCCATCATCTTGTCCCAAAATCTTTTAACCATATCTTGAGTTTCTTCATCTACTGTGTCATAGCCCTCCCTTTGGTCTGGTGGAGATATAACAACAGCTGCATTTAGGTCTCCTGCTTCATTAAAATGCTTTAAATATCTTATGGCTTCTGCCTTACTATTAGTAGCAAGCATGGCTTTAAATTGGGAGCCTCTAGTCTTGTAATTGTCTACAAAATGTCTGTTAATATCATAGGCTATAAAAGAAATTCTCTGATCAGAAGATGCTATCCTTTCAAATTGACTCCATTTCTTTACAACCTCTTCTTTTTGTTTATCGTTTAAATCCTTTGTAATCATTTCAAGCCTTTTGTCAATAGCTTTTCTATTAACAGTTTGCTCGACCATTTTTCCTTCATATAAAAGCGGAACAATAGTCTTATCTTTTACTCCATCTGCTATAGTATATGTATGAATAAGATTACCAAATCTAATCATTGTATTTTTCTCTTTATTCATAAGTGGAGTACCTGTAAATCCCAAATAACAAGCGTTAGGAAATATTTGCTTCATTTTAATATGAAGCTCTCCATATTGAGTTCGATGGGATTCATCTACCAATACAAATACATCTTTAGATAAGATAGGTCTTTGTCTTTTTGTAGCTGTATCAAACTTATGTACAAGAGTCGTTACTATATCTGCTTTATTGTCAATAATAAGATCAGCAAGATGTTGTCCTGATGTAGCCCTATTAGCTTTTAATCTTGTATGATTAAAAGTTTGATAAATCTGTTTATCAAGGTTTACCCTATCAGTCACTACAACAACCTTTGGATTATATTCATTAAGTTCTGATAATACATACTTAGAAAACATAACCATGGTTATTGATTTTCCACTTCCTTGAGTATGCCAGATTACACCTGATTTTCTATTTCCATCTTCATCTCTATCCTCTATGACTTCAGCAATTTCCTTGACAGCAAAGAACTGTTGGTATCTGGCTATCTTCTTAATATTTTTATCATATAAAACAAAATATTTAGTTATTTCCATTAGTCTTTCTGGATGAAATAAAGATATTATATTTTTATCTTGATTAGTAGGAAGTCTATCAAATACTGTTTTACTTAAGTTGTCCTGAAGCCAGTCTTCATATTCTTCCCTCCATACAGACCAAAATTTTCTTGGAGTATAAGATGTTGCATATTTTGTTTCATTTTTATTGGTAGCCATTAATATTTGACTGTATTTAAATAAATGGGGAGCATAATCTTTCCCTTGATTTCGTAGCATTTGCTCTATCCCTTGTCTTATATCTATAGAAGCCCTTTTACATTCAATAACTCCAAGTGGAATACCATTTACAAATAGGACTATATCTGGTCTAATATGGCCTTCTCCATCTTCTCTTTCTACTATAAACTCTTCTGCTACATGATACACATTCTTATATGCATCGTCCCAATCAATATATCTTAATGAGAAAGACTTTCTAGATCCATCAGGAAGATTTTCTTCATAACTTCTACCAAGCATTAAGCTATCATATATTTTTTCATTGGTTTTAACTAATCCATCTGTTAAAGGCTCATCTAAGTCTTTAATAGCCTGTTCAATGTTTTTCTGGCTGAACTTATAGGCTTTGCCTTTGTACTCATATTCATTAAGCCTTGTTAGATATTCCTTTAATATATCAGTAAGAAGCACATTGTAACGATTTCCTCTGTTTTTATCCACTTCTTCTGCAGATATATATTCATATCCTAAGTTTTTCAATACTTCTATTGCAGGTCCTTGACTAATATTTTCTTCCTTATATAGATTTGCTTTTG
>CAZOGN010000045.1:0-11037 GCA_964579655.1 uncultured Lachnospiraceae bacterium | reverse complement strand
ACTTCTATTGCAGGTCCTTGACTAATATTTTCTTCCTTATATAGATTTGCTTTTGACATTTTTTCACCTTCCTTAAGATTGCACTCTAATGATTCCTGTTAAAAGTAGCTGCATAAGACCTTTCTTCTGGAGTTTTAGTTGTTCTAGTTCATCTTTAAGTAGGTCAATTTCTTTGTCGGCTGTGGAAAGGACTTGGGCTATGGCTTTTTGTTCTTGGAGAGGGGGTATTTTAAATTTTAAGTTTTCAAAAGTTTTTTTATTAATTATTTCAGTAGCACTTTTCCCCGCATATGACTTAATATAATTAGTGCTAAACCCTATTAAATAGTACAAAAACTCATTCAAATAATTCTCATTAGCTATAATTCCATTTATTTGCTGATTACAGCTTCCATCAACTGTTAAAATTACATTTTTCCCTATACTAGCTATACAAGTTATTAGCAAACTCCCTGCAGGTAAAAATCTACCTATTTTTAAACCTGTTTCAGTTAAATTTCTTTCTGAAGCTGAAATGTATTTGTTTTTTGTTATGTCTGTAGGCGTAATCCAAGGATAAATACCACCTTCATAATATTCCTTTATTTTAGTACTAGGTGTTGTTCCTGTAACTATCTCACCTACTTCTTTAAGCCTTACCTCTTCCCACTCTCCATCAAATCCAGATAATCTTACTTCTCCTGTTAAAAGTCTCTGCATTAAACCTTTTTTCTGTTCATTCATTACTTCTATTAGTTTTTCTTTTAATTCTATGGCTTGATCCCAAGCGGATAGGATTTGGGCTATTTTTTGTTGTTCTTCCTCACATATAACAGGAATTAATATAGTTCCCAAGTCTTTAGCATATATATGAACAACTGAATGTCCTTGTCCCAGTTTATATTTCTGAGCATTTACAATATTATGATTTAATAAATATCCTAATACTTCACCATCGATTTCATAAGGTCGAAATATTACTATATCTCCTCCTGCATAAGCCTCATCTTCACCTAGGTAAGCTATGCACTTCCCTATTTCCTTCAAAGTTTCACCAGAACCAGCAAAGAGAATATCGTTTTGCTTAATGGGAGTACTATTGAGGGCTATCTCTTTATCGATATAGGACTTAAATTTTTTAACAGTAAAATTATAGGTTGTATATATTTGTCCATAAATAATGCACCCTATACCTTCATTCAATATTTTTGATTTAGGTATTCCTTTTCCTCTAAAAAACACTCCTAATTCTTCTAATGATTTCACTTCCCAATCTTCAGGTATAATCCCAACACTAGTATTCTTATACCCTTCAGGCACTTCTCCTCTATTTATAATTTCAATTCTTTCTCTTATTTCTGCATTCAATACTTTCACCGCCCTTTAATCTTCTGTTAGTTTCTTTCTGCTTTTTTCAATCTCTTTTATACTTTTATCAGGTGTAGGTAACTCCTCTGGCATGGTACCACCTAATTCCTTTATGGTCTCTCTAACCTTTTTCCCTACTTCATAATGAGTATGATTTGCTTTTTCCTTACCTCTTATTTCTTCTCTCCTGAGCTTTTCATCAGTTTGAGTTGCTCTAAATAGATTGGCTGCTAACTCCGTACTGCCCATATGATCAAGGATTTTTTCCTTCTTTTCAAGCTTCTTTCTCTTATGAATATCTTTGGCTCCAAGTCCGCCGTATAGTCCTTGATATCCTTTGTTTTGGAAAATAGCATAGTCCATACCTTTTTGGACTCCTGCCTTTTGTGCTGCCTCTGCCAAAGATTTATTATGAGTCTTCAACTCATTTCTTATAGCTAATCGTTTTTGCTCTTCACTTAATTTACCAAAATCTTCTTCTACTTCTCTTTCTCTGGTCTTTACTGCAAAATAAGTCTGCCCTAATGCAACTACTTCCTTCCTTGGGTCAGAGTTTTGTACAATAAGGTAACAAGCATACCTAGATAGCATTATATCTTCAATTTCCCTTTGAGCACCAGAGCCCAGTTGAACCATATTCCCGACGTCAGCAAAATGGTCTGCATCATTGATATTACTATTTCTGCATGATAGCCTTGCTTTTTCTACTACTTTTTTAAAGTTATCCCATTTTGTATATTCTAGTGCTAATTGCAATTCCCTAGCATACCAAAACTCTATACCGTCCTCAGTAAAGTGCATTATATCATCGAACATTTTTTCTGTATATTTATCTATATTTGACATGATTATCCCCCCCAATAAAGCAACCAATTGTAATTAAAGTTCTAATTCCTTCAAATACTTAGCCATCTGCTCCTCTACTTCTCTAATCTCCTCTTTGATACTAGATATATTACTAGCTACTTCTTCCATATCTACCGGGTCTTCTTCTTCAAAAGTATCTACATATCTAGGTATATTTAAGTTATAGTCATTTTCCTTGATTTCTTCTATACTTGCAACATAAGAGTATTTATCTTTTGTTTCATAGTTTTCATAGGTCTCTACTATCTTTTCTATATCCTGATCTCTTAACCTATTTTGATTTTTCTCTTTCTCATAGTTTCCTTCTCTTGAAGCGTCTATGAATAATACTTCCCTTTTAGTTCTATTCTTTTTAAGCAGTATAATACATGCTGGAATCCCTGTACCATAGAAAAGGGCCTCAGGTAGTCCTATTACTGCATCTAGAAGATTCATTTTTATTATTTGCTTTCTAATTCTTAACTCACTAGCTCCTCTAAATAAAACTCCATGAGGAAGGATTACTGCCATTCTTCCTTCTTCAGCTAAGGAATACAGCATATGTTGCACAAAGGCAAAGTCTCCTCTTGATTTTGGCGGTACTCCCCATTCGAACCTTCCATATGGGTCTAGGCTTGCTTCCATTTTAAATTTATCATCATTATCTCCTGCAAATCCCATTGACCACTTATCCAGTGAAAAGGGAGGATTTGCTACTATTACTTGGAATTTCATTAACTTCCCATTATCTAGATGTAGAGGGTTTGATAAAGTATCTCCCCATTCAATTCTAGCATCATCTATATCATGTAAGAACATATTCATCATACTTAAGGAATGAGTTTGTCCGTTTCTCTCCTGGCCATATACTGCTACCTTTCTACTGGGAACTTGATTAACCACTCTAATAAGTAGTGAACCAGAACCACAAGTCGGGTCATAGATTCTATCATTTTCTTCAGGCTTCACAAGTCTTGCAAGAAGTTCTGAAACCATTGATGGTGTGAAAAATTCCCCACCTTTTTTCCCTGCATCTGAAGCAAATCTTTCAATCATAAACTGATAGGAATTTCCAATAATATCTTCATCACCTATTTTCGAAGGTCTTATGTCCAATTTGTCAAAATCCTCCAGCAATGCCCTAAGCATTGCATTCCTATCTTTTGTCTGACCCAATACTGCTTCACTATTAAAATCAATATTTCTAAATATATTTCTTAATTTTCCAGGGTTGTCTTCTTCTAACTTTTCTAAGGCCTTGTTTATTTCAGACCCTACTTCTGGTGCATTTTTTTTGCTGTAAAGATAATCGAAAGTAGATTTTTCATCTACAATAAATCTTTCTCTTGACATTGCCCTTCTAATTCTTTCTTCATTTCCATTATATCTATTTGTATACTCTTCTAGATGTTCTTTATATGTATCGCTTAAGTACTTAATAAAAAGCATTACAAGAACATAATCTTTATATATACTTGAATCAATTTTCCCTCTGAATGTGTCTGAGGCTTCCCATAATGTTTGATTAATCTGTGCTTGTGTTGTGTTTTTATCCATAGTAACTTCCTCCCTTAGTTCATATTGATTAATTTATCTGTTATCCCTTTATAACATTTCTCTTTTTCCTTGATTAATCTATTTAACAAGTCTCTTTCCTTTAAATATAGTGCTTGAATTTTAGCAATTACTTTTTGTTTTTCTATTGGTAACTCTTTTATATCAACGGAAGATATTATTGTATTATTAGTAGTTGACATAGCTGTACCAGTTTGTGATCTAATAAGTTCTCTTTTTGATTTGTCAGAATTTAAGTACCAAGTAATATACTCTGGAATGAATCTTTGTGTTTTAAGTCTAATTATAGAAAAATAAGAAGGTACTAATAAACCTGCTCTTCTTTTATCAATATAAATAGTTGTATAAGGAGCACTTAATCTTATTAGAATATCTCCTTCTTTAGTGAAATATTCTTTGTTCAATTCATCATTACTTTCAAAGATTTCAAAAGCCTCTTCATTAAACACTCCCTTATCTTCTATGTTTTTTAAAGTTATTAGTTTATATATTTTTTTAATTTCGTATTTAACAGTTGCTTTTTTTCTTGCCAGCACTAATCCTGTCCTTACTTCAGCAATTTCGCCTACTTTCATTTTACACCTCCTTGATGTTAAATCCCAAATACTGCATCGGCTTTTTATTTTGTTAAATTCAATATATAACAATTTTCATTTTATGTCAATATAATTTTTAATAATTTCTTATTAAATTTAAAATAATCAATATTAATATATAGGAAAAAAGAAAATTCCATCAACTCTTGAAGTTTCTCAGGAGAAGATGGAATTGTTGAAGGAGAGGAGGGAGATATCATTTTCTTTAGCAAATCACAATATGCAAAAAAACCGCCAACCAAGAAAGTATGTTTCTTGATTGACGATCAGCTAACAATGTAACAAATGAACAGTTCTTCAGTTTCTTCTTTTTCGCTTTTTAATCTTTGTCTCGTAAGTCATTTAAGCCTTCAAAAAATAACCATCCGTTTTCTGCTCTTCCGCTTACTAAAGATGCAACCACGGAAGGGCTTTTAAACGAAAGATTTACCAAGGTCTTATAGCCATTATCATTCTTAATAACCTTATTATCTTTTAATAAATCATTAACTATTTCCGTGTATCGATTATAAAACTTTCCTTTATCAGCCCAGTTTTTTGAAGATTCTATTGGACTTCTTATAAAAGAGCCTGCACGAAGTATGAACTTCCCTTCTTTTATAGAAATTTTAGCATGATATTTTTTATTCTTTGAATAATAAAATTTACTGTCTTCAGTTATTTGCTGTTCATTAAAATCTATACCTTCTGTATTTAACAAGAATTCTATATGTTCTATATATGCTGTAAGGTTTGGCTTATCATATATACTTACAATGGGCTCACTATTTCTCATATCTTTGTTTTCTAATAAGTATGAACTACTATTTTTTAATTTGTTTATAAAATAGTATTCTATAAAATCAATTGTCATAGCATCAAAAGAGTTATTATCTGTAACAAACATAATACAAAATGACCAAAATTCCTTTGATTTATCATGTGATAACATTCTATTAGCACCATTTCTTGATTGCCCTATGTAAACTTTTGTTATTTCATTATCCTCGGCCTCATTGAATAAAAAATATACAGCATAATTCGTTCCCGATTCTAGCTTCTCTATCTCCTTGATATTTTCACGAGTAAAATAAAATGCCCTTATTTGATTAGTTCTGTCTTGAAACATTTTAACAGAAGATGCTTTCTCACTATTTGGAAATAGATATGTTATTGTCTTTTGCACAATATTGCCCCCTATATTCAAGTTATCGTACAGATCATTTATCTTTATTCTATCATATTTTAGGATAAGCTCAATATTAAAAAACAAATTACCATCGAAGGTATGGGTTTTATTTTATACTTAGAAAGTTCTAGTCCAAACCTCTTAAATCGTTTTTTTTGTTCTAGCATAAAATTTTCTGCATCTTGTTTGCACCTTAAAGCACATATAAAATCATTTGCATAGTCCACTAACATACCTTCACCTGAAATGTGTTTCTTGACCACTTTTTCGAACCATAGGTCTAATATATAATGAATGTATATTTAATACTCCTGTTCCTCCCTTTCTCTTATAAGCGGCTCTCCCGCTCTCTGAGTACTATGGAAAATCCGACTTCTTATTGCCTTTACATGATCTTCTTTTTCGGTTGATACATGCTTCTCCATTAAGATGCAATAAGACCTCCCAGGTTCCTGACATTACTCTTCACACATACCATGTCATCTGACCCCGACAGACCCTCATGAAATTCGCCATATTCGTTTCATTTATATAGACTTCCATAACTTTAAATATGTCGTTATCTGCATTTTTCCACTTTCGTGGACACGTTAAAGGGGCTGAATATGCTTCAGGGATGCGGTTCCCCTATGGTCTTATGTAATACTCTGTGTACGCTTTACCATTACTGTCACCAGTAATTCCAAGCTTTGCTTGGCGCACTAACGTTCTGTGTTCGCGACGCCTCTGAGCCTACAGACGACAGCTCATGCCTGGGTACCCTTTGGGTCGGCTAATACAGTCGGCGTCTCGGTTGGCCAAGGGGTGTCCGAGAACATTTTGTTATAGGACGTTTATTCTGACTGTTTTTCGTCTATTTCAGGCACTTCAAATATCATGGGTATATTTGACCTAAATGCCTTTCCAGCAGCAATTGCTTGTCTAAATCTTAAGTTTGGCAAGCTTTTAACTATTTCATCTCCAAAATAATTCGCTAGAAAGTCGCTACTAGTTTTATCAAACTCTTGAAAAGATACAATTGAATTACATTGTGTCAATATAGTCTTAGACACATTAGCGGTTCTTTGAGCTATGACTAATAAACCTATATTGTATTTCCTTCCTTGCAAGGCAATTTGTGCGATACTATTCAGTAATGGTTGTGAAATCTTATCAGATACGCCGGAAAAATTCCATTCTGGTATTATCGTATGTACCTCTTCAAGTACCAAGCATACCCTTTTACCATAATTGTATTCTTTTTTTGCGTTATTAAATAATAACCGAAAAAAAGTCTTTGTATAGCTTAACACACCTGATGTATTTTCAACGTGTGGCAACTCAAAAATTGATAATTGCTCTTTCCCTTTCAAGAACTCAACTAATTTACCATTCATTGATTTCTCAACTTCTTTTCTTAACTTTAACGAATTATCATTATCCTTATTATAATTTTTCCCAACAATCATCTCTATTTTATCAATTTTATTGAACAGGGTATTCGAAAGTGTATCGTCTACAATCGTTTTTAGTGATAAATCAGAGAATTTGTTTTCGTACTCATTCGTAAAGTCAATACAAATAACTTTTGTGTTATTATCTTTTAAGAATTCCCTTATTAAATTTCTAGCAAAAACAGATTTACCAGTACCTGTTACTCCTACTATTGCTGTATGATGTGTAATTGCTAATGATTTATTAAGTATAACTGGGTAATTAGTATTTGGAAGATGACCTACTACATATTCATCATCATTAATACTAGTTTCATCTATTGCTGAAGCGATATATATTGGTGTGTTAATACTTGGAACCCATCCATGTTTTTCAAATTGGCATTTGTCATAATTCCATTTACCCAGTTGAACAGCTTCACCAACTATTAGGTCAGTCTGGTTCTTATTCTCAAGTGATTCTATCTTAGTCCTACCTTCAATAATCTGATACAGTACTTTATTTCCATCTTGTGATACTTCAAGCAATTGTCCTTCTGAAATACAGATTTTTGAGTTGAAAACAAAACGAACATTACTAATAGTGCTATTTTCGGTAACAATTCCAACAAACCTGGTCAAATAATTGTTATCTGGTATCTCTTTAATCAAATATACCGAATCAAGATTATGCTTCTCATATATCGACTTACCTTCGAAGATGGATTCGATTTCATTATTAGAAATAACCTTGATCCACTTTTCATTATTTAGATAATACACGTCACAGATAAGACCTTGTCGTATTACCCTATCAATAGAATATTGGAATTCAACAAAATCAAATATTCTAATCGCTCCTCTATTCTCTTCCAGTTTCACAAGGAAAGTGTTTTTTGATTGTACTCCAAGAATAATCCCTATGTAATCTTTTACTCTAATTCCCTTTTTGCGAAAATTGAATCAATTGTCTTTGCGATTTCAGGTATATTTAATATTGAGAACAATAGCCAATAAAAAAACAACATGTTGAATTCTAAAGAATTCAACTTATACTGGTTAATTGCTCCCCATATAAATAGTGCCGAAAAAAGCGTTTCTGGTCTACCTATATTCCTATTGATTCTTGAAACAAACTGAACAACTTTGTTTTCTTCATATAAAGGTGATTTCCTGATCCAAATTAGAACATAACTACTAAAAAGTAAATAAACAATAATACAAACGAAAATATAAAACATGAAGTCTCTTTCATTTAATTCAACCAAAAGTAATGAAATACTAGCCGTTACCGAATTAACAAATATATTTGAATCTTTTGAAAAATAAGGTTGGTCAATCAGTGAAAGCATTATCATCATCAATACTCCAGATGAAAACCAAAAACTTTCAATCAAAAACATCAAATTCCTTTCAATTAATAACCCAATAATAATCAATAGTATTGATGATAATACTAGTAAAAACAAACGATATCTTTTGCTCATATCTCCCCTCCCCATTAATATCGGTTAGTGTAAAGTATTACACTGACTTTTTTTCTACTTTAGTTCCATTAGTGATAATATCTAATACATGTCTTATGTTAATTTAAAGCTTGTAAGTATTAACAGAATATATAATTACATGAAAACAAGGCTTATTATCTATTAAATTAAATATTAGTTCTTTAGTCATTTCTAATAATTCTGATTAAGTTAAGAAAGATTTAACTTCATTTCTTTGGTTTTTAAAACGTTCTTCATAAATCTTTAATATCTTTTCATCATCAGGTGTAGAAATAAAAGTCCGTATATTCTTTTGAATTTTATATTTATCAATTCTATTGTATTCCCTATAGACAATCTAAAGCGCTCTTAATATTCCTTAGGCTTTTATCTATAACATGAGTATATACTTCTGTTGTTTTACTGCTACTATGTCCTAGAAGTTCTTGAATATATTTTAAGTCAGTACTTCCTTCTAGAAAATGAGTAGTAAATGATTTGTTCTTTCTTATGTCTAGGAAATACTTCTATATGATGTGCTGGTCTATGTAATATATGTGTCCATAAAAACTTAATAGAGCTTATTGCTTGATTCGCAAAAGAATAAAATGTTTTCTTTTCATTTTCCAAATGTGGAGTATTTATCAAGTAATAATAACATCCTCCATAACTTGCTATATTTATACATTATATCGTAATACATAATACAGATTATGTCAATGTATGTTGAAAAAATACGAGGTCTAAAGGTTAATTCAAAAAAGGTAGAAAGATCAATTATACAAGATCTTCCTACCTATCATAAATGTTTATATATTAGCTTGGGCTTACCCCTTCAATGAACAATCTTTATTATATTAACGCACTCTCCTTCTGTGTATACATGGGTTGCACATGAAATACATGGATCAAAAGAACGAATTATTCTTCCGATTTCTACAGGTGCATTAATATCACTTATAGGTGTACCAATAAGTGCCTGTTCGGCAGTTCCTTTTCTATTGTTACTGCTTCGGGTAGAAAGGTTCCAGGCTGAGGGAGTAATTAGCTGATAAAATGAGATTACTTGATTATCAACTTTTAACCAATGTCCTAAAGCCCCTCTTGTAGTATCAACTAATCCTTTTCCTATTGCTATATCAGGAATTGAATACTTTCCTTGCACCGATACATCCGGAATAAGATTTTCTAATAATGTATTTATAATTGCTACTATTTTTCTTGCTTCAAGAACCTTAGCAATGGTTCTATCCATAGTTGATATTCCATTTCTATATTCACCAGTAAGCCATTGCCTTGCCAGTGGCCCAGTCTCAAAAGGCAGATTATTATATCTTGGGGCCTTTACCCATGAATAAGCACCAGGCTTGCTCATATCATCATCCTGGTTATCTTCATATGGTTTGTTAATGTTTTCTTCCTCTTTATACCAGGCATAGTCAATCTCCTCAGTTATATTTTCAGGAGAGAATATGCTAGTGATACCATCGGTATATACAAGATGATCTAAGTATAAGGTTCCTAATTCCTTATATCCATCAAAACAACCAAAGCTTAGAAGATTACCATATCCTCCACCAACAGAAAAATATTCCTTATAATAATCAGCAATGGCATATACGTCTGGGATCATTATATTATTAATAAATTCTTGTATGGAATGTAAGATGGATTTTGCTTAATGATTTTATCAGTGCTTGCTTGTGTTGTGATACCTCCTACAAATATTCCATGATTGTGTTGAGCCTTGCCGCCAAGTACAGCAAGCATCTCATGTGCACTCTTGCTTATATCAAGAGAATCAAAATAATCCTTGACCAATTTATCATTCTTTTCTTTTGGTAACCTGAAATCACTATGCTCTGCTTGAAAGAGAGGATAATCATCAGGTAGCTTAACAAAATCCGGAATGGTATATTGATAAAAATGACGGATATGGTTTTGTAGGAATTCACATCCATGGATTATATCTCTTAAATACCTTCCCTGTTCTGATGGAACAATACCCATTGCATCTTCCAAGGCTAGGGCTGAAGCAGTGGAATGTGCGGTTGAACAGATTCCACATATACGTTGGGTAAAGTATATTGCATCCAATGGATTCCTACCAATCAACATTTTTTCAAAGCCTCTAAATAAAAGTCCTTCTGTTTTTGCATCAACTACCTGATTATTATCAACATCAGCTTGAATTTCCATAAAGCCACTAATCCGTGTAACTGGATTAATCGTAATTTTCTTAGTCATAGTTCCCCCTCATTCCTCGTTACTTCTCGAGTTGTATCATAGCTAACAAAGGGTTCCATAGCATCAGGAAATCCAAATTGTGCACAGCCTATACAAGGCGTGTCATCTTCAATAGGCCAATTAACATATTGATTCCATTGCCTGATCGGGCAGTCTATTCTGGTTACTGGTCCACGACATCCCAATTTGAACATACAGGTTTTATCCCCTAGCTTTTCTGCAAAAATCCCCTGATCAAAGTATGATCTACGGGGACATCTGTCATGAATTAAGGTACTGTAGAAGATAAGAGGTCTATCCCATCTGTCAAGCTCTGGTTCTCCATAAAGCAGAATATGAGCCAGTGTACCCATAAACCA
>CAZOGN010000044.1:0-15610 GCA_964579655.1 uncultured Lachnospiraceae bacterium | reverse complement strand
CAGAAGAAGAAACTACAGAAGAGGAAACAACAGAAGAGGAAGCCACAGAAGAGGAAGCCACAGAAGAGGAGGCAACAGAAGAGGAAGTCACAGAAGAGGAAACAACAGAAGACGAGACTGAAGAGGAAACGATTGACACAGACGCTGAATATGAATGTATTTTTGTTTTAGAGTTTAGTAATATTGAAGATTACAAATCAAAAGTTAGTGCAATAATAGGCGAAGACCGTGAAATTGAAGTTGTAAAACCAGAGGGAGTATTTGTTGATGGTATTGAATATCAGGAGAACTTTAAAAGTGAAGAACTACTTTCATGGTTAAAAGATGCACTTGTAGAAGGAGGATTTGTTTCCTCTGAAAATGAAAGTTATATATTCGAATCAGATACTACTACTTTTATATTCGATTCAGAGGAATATACTGATACTTATGAAATGATAAGTGTATCAAATTTAGAATATTTAGATGGTGTTAATATAGAGATTTTTACAACAGCTTATAGTGAGGATGCATATGATAGAACAGTTGTATTTCACGTACCATTAAGTTCTCTAGAAAAGAAGAAAGAAGAAATAACTTCCTTTATAGAAGAAGGAATTCCTTCAGATGCAACATTTTCATGGGAAGATGATAATAATAATGCTATGTGTACAATAGACATGGAAGGATTAACTATTGATAAATTAGATGCTGCAATGAAAGCTATATTTCATTCAGATGAATCGAGTATAACCATATCGGAATTTAATGATGAACCTGGAATGTTAGATACTTCATTTGCTTATAAAGAAACAATAGATACTTCACATTTTTCATCTAACGATTATGGAGAGACGCCAATAGCTTATTATATAAGTAATAACGTAGACACTTCAGCATCAGAAGTATTAGAAACATATGATGATGGAGAGGAAAATCTGTCAAGTATATCGGTTTATGAGTCTTATGATTATGAAGGATATAATGAAGTGTTTATTGAGAGTATTGATCAGGCAACTTTCAAAATTGAGCTAACGAGTTCTTATACTCCTGATTCAATTGATGTATTAACAAAAATAAAAGGAAAAGATAAGATAGAAAGATATGTAGAACTTATATTTTCACAAGAACTAGATGAGGAAGATAAAAACAGTATAAAAAGTAAAATTGATAGTTCGGCAGGAGAATATGCTGAACTTACATATGAAACAGAAGGTGATAATTATATAGTTACCATTAAGCAAGAAGGAACTATGGAAGAAGAACGAGAAGCTTCTATTGAGATATTTGGTCATTTGGGCTTTATCACCAAATATGCACGAGAAAAGAAAAAGACATCATTTAAAGTTGATAGTTTTGTGAAAGAAAGAATCGATTTTAAAGACTTATTGGGTGATAATTTGGCCGATACACCTATGACTTGTACGTTAGAGTTACCATTTGGAGAAAAGATTGATGAGAATGATTTTTTTAAGATTAGAGATAATTATGGAATTTTAAAAGAGGATGTTAGTATAGATGGAGGAACTATAACCATAACATCTGATGAGGCGGAACTAGATTTTTCTGTAAAGGCAACAAAGTTTAATTTCATTGCAATAATATGGTGGTTATTAATAGTTGCTTTCGCACTAGCAATTATTACATCGATTTGGATGATAATATCTTTAATCCTTGGGAAAAACAAAGAAAAGAAAAACATTAGTGCTAGTATGGACACTAATACTATTGACGAAAAGTCGAATATAACAGAAGCAGAAGAAGGGCCTATAGTTTCAATAAAGAAAACTTGTTCTAACTGCGGTAAAGAGATGGATGATGATGTTGTATTTTGTACAGGTTGTGGACAAAAGGTAGAAGATGTACCAGAAGAAAGCGCAGAAGAAGCAGAAGCAGAAGAAGAGCCTGAACTTGAAACAGAACCTGAAGTTGAAACAGAGCCTGAAGTTGAAGCAGAACCTGAAGAGGAAAAAGTGGAAGATGTAAATGAGTCTTGCACTAATTGTGGTAAGAGACTTGAAAAAGATGATTTGTTTTGTACAGGATGCGGAACTAAGGTATAAGTGAAATTAAACTTATTAAATAGAAAAAACTTAATTAAAGACTGATTAAAGAGAGTTATTCAAAAAACATTGAATAACTCTCTTTGCTAATTAACTATATATAATGACATAATTTTCTAAAATAAATTGACGCTATCAAAGATTAGCATACAATTGACAAATATAACCTCATTTGGTAAAATGGCAGAAGGTGGAACTGTATTACAATGATTGCACATAACATTACGTGTAAAGAATGATGAAATAATTGAGGAGTAGGAATGGAAAATATCGTAGAATTCAAAAATGTAAACAAATGCTTTGGTTGCAATAAAGTAATTGAAAATGCAACTTTTAAAATTAAAAAAAATTCTATCTGTGGATTTATTGGACCTAATGGTGCTGGAAAGACTACGCTTATTAAGTTACTTTTGGATATTATACCGGTAACTTCAGGAGAAATCATAGTTAGTGATTTGGATAATTACAAATCTAAAGGTGTAGGAGCAATCGTTGGAGGCCCATCTTATTATGGAAACTTAAATGCCTATAAAAATATGAAGGTTGTTTATTATATGAAGAATTTATCACCTAGTGATAATGAAATTGGTGAACTTCTTAAACTAGTAGGATTACAAGATGTTGGTAATAAAAAAGTAAAAAATTTCTCTATGGGAATGAAACAAAGACTTTGCATAGCTATTTCACTGGTAGGAAATCCTCAAATGCTTATCTGGGATGAGCCGATTAATGGACTGGATCCAGAGGGAATTATTGAAGTAAGAAATCTAATTATGCAAATTCGTAAAGAAAGAAAGGTGACCTTTTTAATTGCAAGTCATATTCTAAATGAGCTTGACAAAGTCGTAGATGAGATAGTTGTAATTAAACGTGGGAAAATTATGTATAGTGGTGGAATTCAGCAATTTCTAAGTGACTACGAGGAGGATACTCTAGAAAATTCTTATATGAAATGTATTAACAGGAGTGATGAATTATGATAAACGCAATTAAGATAGAGTTAATAAAGCAGCGAAGATGGATACCTGTATTGTGCGTGTTTCTACCATTTATGTTGAATTTGTTGCTGTTATTATCGTTAAGCACTCGTTATGAAGGGTATTTGCTTCCACATATGCAGGAACTTAAGTTAACATATTGGCAACTAATTTTTAAAGAGCAGACAATACTATATTTTTCGGAATTATGTCATATTGTTGTAGCTGCATTAGTATTTGAAACCTTCTATATTGAATTAAAAGACAACGGGTGGATGTTGATTGCAAGCACTCAATACAGAAAAAAAGGTGTAATTCAGGGGAAATTTGTAGTTGTATTAATAAACATAATGATTTATTTCATATCAGACTATACATTCTTATATATAATTGGAAAGATTATTGGAGTATATGGAAAGTTTGAGGCTGCATTATTTTTAAAATCATTCTCAGTGCAAGTGTTTTCTTCTGCAATGATGGCGGCATTTTTTATAATGTTGGTATGTCTTTTAAGGAAAATATCATTTTTATTACCGCTTTCCTTTGGACTAATGGTGTTAAATATCGGGCTTTATTATGGAGAGACAAATAAATTGTTATTGCAATATCCATTTACATATATATCACATGGTTTCAGGGTTACAGGAAAAGAAATGCTTGCTGTTATCTTAATCACCTTCCTACTTAAGCTTTTATTTTTAAACATTTCGAAGAAAACAATGAGGAAAAATAGTGATTTTGTAATGTAAAGGAGAAGATTATGTTAAGATTAATTAAGGCTGAATTTGTAAAAATTAAAATAGCTTGGGTTATTTCTCTAATAGTTTTTTTTACAACAATTGTTTCTATATTTATTAACAATAATATTTCAAATTTAATAGCCGATTATGTTGCAGGAAGATTGGATGCTTATATGTTTATAATGCTCTGCCAGGTGCAGCTACTACTCTGTCTCCCTTTGATGTTATTGCTAGTAAATAATTGGAGTTCATTTATAGAAGAAAAAAATAATGGCTGGGGATTAATTTTATCAAATGCTAAAAGTATTAGAAATGTAATTAGAGCAAAGTTTTTTGTGAATATTATTATTGTAATAATAAGTTATGTTGTTATAACAGTTGCCGGAAGTAGTCTGTTATGGGAGAGGGGAATAGAGGTGGTTGTTCAGGCAGTGCTTGTTCCAATGGCCTTTTCATTCATATGTTTTATACCATTTGCATTATTAATACAAATAATATGTATTCTTATCAATAATGTTATAGGAAAACTTTTTTTTGGTATTTTTATAATCATGGCCTCATTTATATCAGCACAAACGGAAATTGGTAATTATATTCTTACAGTTTTTCCATATAGTATTGCTACACAATTTGAATTTGTAATAGAGCAACTTGCGTTAAGTATATTTTTTATTATTCTTGTGTTTTCAGTAGGTGTTAGTATAATTGAACGAAGTTTAAAAAAGAATAGTTTTGAATAGAATTTAGGAGGATGTTTATGGATAAACATGATGAGAAAAAACACTGGGGAACTAGTATAGGACTAGTGTCAGGGCTTTTGGTGGGTTCTTTATTTATTCAGCAATTTGGAGAAGTTACTGTTGCATATGGAATGTTAATAGGCATATTTGTTGGTTCACTTTATGATAAAAAACAAAGAAAGCAAAATTAAACATTGATATAAGAGAGTTATTCAATACTTTTTTGAATAACTCTCTTTACTAATTAACTGTACATAATAACAAAATATTTTCAAAAAAAACATAGTTTTTTGGTACTTTTGTTTGGTAAAATTTAAACATTATTTTTGATAACTATAAATTGATGAGTTTTATGTTTGTTTTTATTTGGCTTTGCATTAATTAGTAAAAAAGGTCTTACAATTTGTAAAAAACAAGTACTTGTTAAGCAAGACATTTTTCTTTACAATAAACATAGCATCTGTTAAAATGAAAAACATAGAAGATAGTTAATAATTTAACAAACAATAAATGACAAAATTTTTCATAAACGTTTATTAAGAAAGGAATGGAGAATGATATGAGCAAAGTATATAAAATTGTGGATAGTATAGAAGCTTTAGAAGCACTCATAAAAAAGAGTAGAAAAGCTCAGCAAGAATTTGCCAGCTATTCACAAGAACAAGTAGATAAGATATTTTTAGCGGCAGCAATGGCTGCTAATAAAGCTAGAGTACCACTTGCAAAGTTAGCAGTAGAAGAAACAGGAATGGGTTGTGTAGAAGACAAGGTTATTAAGAATCATTATGCGTCTGAATATATTTATAACACATATAAAGACACAAAAACCTGTGGAGTGATAGAAGAGGATGCTTCTTTTGGAATCAAGAAGATAGTAGAACCAGTTGGAGTTGTTTCAGCAGTAATACCAACAACTAATCCAACTTCAACAGCAATTTTCAAATCATTATTAACACTAAAAACACGAAATAGTATAATAATTAGTCCTCACCCTAGAGCTAAAGACTGTACAATTAAGGCAGCTAAGATAATTTTAGATGCAGCAGTTGCTGCAGGGGCTCCAGAAGATATAATTGCTTGGATAGATGTACCAAAGTTAGAATTAACTCAGTTATTAATGAGTGAATCTGATACAATACTTGCTACAGGTGGACCTAGTATGGTTAAGTCTGCATACTCATCAGGTAAACCAGCAGTTGGAGTAGGTGCAGGTAATACACCAGCAATTATTGACGATAGTGCAGATATACTTCTTGCTGTAAACTCAATAATTCATTCTAAAACTTTTGATAATGGTATGATTTGTGCATCAGAGCAATCAGTTATTGTCTTAGATAAGATATATAATCAAGTAAAGAAAGAATTTGCTTATAGAAATGCATACATTTTAAATAAAGAAGAAATAAAAAAAGTAAGAAAAACAATTATTATAAATGGTTCTCTTAATAGTAAGATAGTAGGGCAAAGCGCTCATACAATAGCTAAATTAGCAGAAGTTGAAGTTCCTGAAGATACTAAGATATTAATTGGTGAAGTAACAAGCACTGATTTATCAGAAGAATTTGCTCATGAGAAGTTATCACCTGTACTTGCTATGTATAAGGCTAAGGATTTTGATGATGCAGTTAATAAGGCTGATAAGTTGATTAAAGATGGTGGAATGGGACACACCTCCTCCATATTCATTGATACAATAAAAGAAAAAGAAAAACTGAATAAATTCCAAGCCAAAATGAAAACTTGTAGAGTTATTATTAATACACCTGCTTCTCAAGGTGGTATTGGAGATATCTACAACTTTAAACTCACACCTTCATTGACACTTGGTTGTGGATCATGGGGCGGTAACTCCGTTTCAGAAAATGTTGGAGTTAAACATTTGCTAAATATAAAGACTGTTGCAGAAAGGAAAGAAAATATGCTTTGGTTTAGAGCACCTGAAAAAGTTTACTTAAAAAGAGGTTGTCTTCCTGTTGCACTAGATGAATTAAGTTCAGTAATGGATAAAAAACGTGTATTTATAGTTACAGATGAATTTTTATATCAAAGTGGCTTTGCTAGAAGAGTTACAGACAAGCTAGATCAACTCGGAATTGCACACAAAACCTTTTTTGAAGTTCAACCAGATCCAACCCTTGCAAGTGCAAGAAAGGGTGCAGAAGAGATGCTGGCATTTAAACCAGATTGTATTATAGCTCTTGGTGGTGGAAGCCCAATGGATGCAGCCAAGATGATGTGGGTAATGTATGAACACCCAGATGTTGACTTTATGGATTTAAGTATGACATTTATGGACATAAGAAAGCGTATACAGAAGTTCCCTAAGATGGGTGAGAAGGCGTATTTTATAGCGATTCCTACTACAGCAGGAACAGGTTCTGAGGTAACACCATTTGCAATAATCACTGATGAGGAATCAGGAGTTAAGTATCCTTTAGCAGATTATGAGCTGTTACCAGATATGGCAATTGTAGATGCGGACCTTATGATGACAGCGCCAAAGGGACTTACTGCAGCTTCAGGTATTGATGCTGTAACCCACGCTTTAGAAGCTTATGCGTCAGTAATGGCAAGTGACTATACTGATGGTTTAGCCTTACAAGCACTAAAGATAATATTTGAATATTTACCAAAGGCATATAATAATGGCCAAGAGGATCCAATTGCTCGTGAAAAGATGGCTAATGCAGCAACTATGGCAGGAATGGCTTTTGCAAATGCATTTTTAGGAGTATGTCACTCTATGGCACATAAATTAGGTGCATTCCATGGTTTACCTCACGGTGTTGCAAATGCTC
The DNA here is from genome assembly GCA_964579655.1 of uncultured Lachnospiraceae bacterium. GTDB lineage: Bacteria > Bacillota > Clostridia > Lachnospirales > Lachnospiraceae > JAAYRG01. Next base: position 8,313 of record CAZOGN010000044.1, on the reverse strand, counting down.
TATTAATAAATCAAGTAATTAAATTCAACTCATCTGAGCAGCCCACAAAAATGGGAACTTTCCCACAATATGACCATCCAAATACAATGAGCAGATATGCACAAGTTGCTGACTATCTTGGTCTAAAAGGTAAAGATGACAAAGAAAAAGTGGATAATTTAATAAAAGAAATAGACAAACTAAAAAAAGAAATTGATATTAAGGAAACTATTAAAGACTATGATGTTGAAGAGGCAGACTTTTTAGAAACTATTGATGAGATGGTTGATCAAGCTTTTGATGATCAGTGCACTGGTGCTAATCCAAGGTATCCGCTTATGAGTGAAATTAAACAAATGTATTTGAATTCATATTATGGGGAGGCGAAGTAATGAACTTTGACAATATTGAAAATATAATTGTAAGAAGAAAAGATAAGGTTATATATCGTGATGGTGACAAGCTAATCAAGTTATTTGGAGATACTTATTCCAAGTCAGATATACTAAATGAAGCTTTAAATCAAGCCAGGGTAGAGGAAACGGGTCTTGCAATTCCTAAGTTGCGAGAAGTTACCTTAATTGATGGTAATTGGGCTATTATTATGAATTACATCGAAGGTAAGACTTTAGAACAATTAATAAATGAGAACCCAGATAAAATTGATGAATACCTAGAAGAGTTTGTTGATTTACAACTTTTGGTTCATGAAAAAAGAGCACCTTTATTAAACAAGCATCATGATAAAATGCGAAGGAAAATATCTGAAACAGATTTAGATGCAACAACTCGTTATGAGCTAAACATGCGTCTTGCAGGTATGCCAAAGCACCACAAAGTATGTCATGGAGACTTTAACCCAACGAATATCATAATCACTGATGATGGTCTTCCTTATATAATTGACTGGTCTCATGTTACTCAAGGAAATGCATCCGCAGATGTAGCAAGAACTTACTTACTGTTTTACTTAGAGGGCAAGGAAGATATGGCAGACAAATATCTGAAACTGTTTTCAAAAAAGACAGATACTGCTATTCAATATATCCAAAAATGGGTTCCAATAGTTGCTGCATCACAGCTTGTAAAAGATAAGAAAGAAGAAAGAGAATTCTTAATAAATTGGATAGATGTAGTAGAATATGAGTAAAATCAATATTATTTAAAATTATAAGCAATAAATATTTAAGAAAGTCACTAAATACACTTGCCACATTTATAATAATGTGGCAAGATGTTTAGTGGCTTATATTATTTTAATAAGGAAGTGCCTAGCAACAGGAGGAATGTCAGATGTTTTCTAATAAGGATTTAAAAAAACTAATTATACCGTTAATAATTGAACAAGTTTTAGCTGTTGCTGTAGGGATGGCTGATACAGTTATGGTTTCAAATGTTGGAGAATCCGCTATTTCTGGTGTTTCATTAGTAGATGCTATAGCTATACTTCTAATAGGGCTATTTTCAGCTATGGCAACAGGAGGTTCTGTAGTAGCAGCTCAATATTTAGGTGGAAACAACAAAGAAAAGGCTAATGAATCGTCCAAGCAACTGCTGCTTTCTATTACAGTTTTATCAATACTGCTAACTGTCATTTCATTAGTTGGAAATAAACTAATATTAAGATTAATTTATGGTGATTTATCAGTAGTTGTTATGAAGAATGCAAGTATTTATTTTTATATAACCGCATTATCATTTCCATTTTTGGCTATATACAATGGGTGTGCAGCACTATTTCGTATAATGGGCAACTCAAAAACATCTATGAAGACATCATTTGTTATGAATAGTATTAATATAGTTGGAAATGCAATTTGTATATATGCTTTTAAAATGGGAGTTGAGGGTGTAGCTATACCCACACTAATTTCTAGAGTTGTTGCAGCCGTAATTATGTTAATGTTGATTAGAAACCCTAAGAATCCTTTGTTTGTTACAAATTTCAGTAAAATTAGATTTAATGGGCCTATGATTAAGAGAATATCAAGTATAGGTATTCCAAATGGCCTAGAAAATAGTGTGTTTCATATAGGAAAGATATTAGTCCAAGGTATAGTTGCGGGTTTTGGAACAACAGCAATCACTGCAAATGCTGTTGCAAGCAATATTTCATCTGTAACAGTAATTCCCGGGGCAGCTATAGGACTTGCTATGATTACTGTTATTGGAAGATGCGTAGGAGCCCATAAATTAGAGGAAGCAAAAAGTTATACAAAAAAGATGATGGGTTTGACTTATCTTATATTTATTGTGTTAAATATAATTATATTGCTATCAATAGATCCGATACTTAGCATTTACAACTTATCGCAAGATACAAAAATACTTGCTTCGCAATTATCTATAGCACATTGTATTGTTGGTATATTTTTGTGGCCGTCTTCCTTTACATTACCTAACGCATTAAGGGCTGCAAATGATGTAAGGTTTACTATGGGAATTTCAATGATATCAATGTGGCTATTTCGTATTGTGTTAAGTTATGTCTTTGCAATTTACTTTAACTTAGGCGTTCTCGGGGTATGGATAGCTATGTTTGTAGACTGGTTATTCCGTTCCCTTTGTTTTATAATTAGATTTGCCACAGGAAAATGGCTGAAACATGTTTTTTAAGGCCTTGCAAATTATACTTTTTTTGATTATACTTAATTAGTGTAAGTGTGGGGGTATAGCTCAGTTGGGAGAGCGCTTGAATGGCATTCAAGAGGTCAGCGGTTCGAACCCGCTTATCTCCATTTTGGGTGCCTGTCAACATTACAGACTTATTGTTAAAATATAACACTTCTGTGATGGTGACAGGCACCCAAAATAAATTAAGGATGATAATTTATGAATAATAAGAAGAGATTTTATTTTTTGATTTTAATTATAAATGTACTTTTGCTTGTTGCTTGTAGTAAGGGAGCAAAAAATTACAAAAATGGAATGAAAGCTTTTGAAGCTTCAGAGTATGAACTTGCTGCGAGTGAATTAAACGAGGCAATTAATCAAGACCCGGAAGAGAAAGCTTATTATCTTGCATATGCTGATGCCTTGATTATGCTAGAGGAATATGAGGAAGCTATTACATATTTTGAGCAAGCTATTACTGATAATGACAAGAAGGAAAATAAAGAAAACAATAAAAAAGCTTATTATGGATTAGGTATAAGCTTTTATTATATGGAGCAATATAATAATGCTATTGAACAATTTAATAAGGCACTTTCTATTGAAGTATTAAAAAAATGGGATATTGATATTTTAGAATATAAGGCAAATGCTCAGTTGCAATTAAAACTTAATATAGAAGCAAAGGACAGTCTTGATACTTTGATTGAGATGGATGATGGTGTAGGGGAATTTTACAAGAAAAGAGCAAGTGTTTATAAGGATTTAGGAGATTTAGAAAAGGCTATAGAAGACTTAGATAAGGCTATAGAACTTGAACCATATAATTATGCATACTATTTTGACAAATATTTTATATTAATAGAACTAAATCAAGAAGATGAGGCAAAAGTTGCCTTACAAGAAACAGTAAATATAGAAATTAAAAATGAAACAGATAAATATAATAGTGCAAAAGTGAATTATTACCTAGGAAATTATGATGCAGCCTTTGAAGTATTTACAGATACAGCTAAAGAGGGAATTAATGAATCTAATTACTATTTAGCTAGGATAATGGAACAGGAAGGTAAGTTAGAAGCGGCTGTAACTTATTACAAAGAACTGCTTTTGCTTCCAATTAATGAACAAGATATTTCTTCTTATTACCTTGCTCTATCATATAATCAGTTGGGTTATAGCCAGTTGGAGTTAAAAAAATTTGAGGAAGCCTTATCGAGTTTTAATATTGGACTTAGTCTAGATGAACCGTTATTAAAAAAAGCCTTATTAAAAAACAAGGTAATTGCACTTGAATCCTTAGGTAATTATGAAGAGGCTTACGAATTGTTACAGGAATATACTCTTCTTTATCCAGAAGATGATGAAGCTATTAAAGAATTAGAATTTGCACTTACAAGATTACCCCAAGCAAGTCCACCAGTAGAGGAGTAAATTTATTTAATGCATAAAATAGAAGAAAAAGAAGAAAAACTTATATTGCTTGCAGTGGCAACTAATGAAGATGATGATACAGAAGAATCTTTAGATGAATTGCAAGAATTAGTATATACAGCTGGAGGAGTCACAGTAGGTAGACTTTTTCAAAATAGAAGCAAGATACATCCAAGAACTTATATAGGAAAAGGAAAAATTGAAGAAGTTAAAGACTTGATTTTTGAGACAGATGCTACAGGAGTAGTATGTGATGATGAGTTGTCTCCCTCTCAGATGAGAAATATTTCTGATGCCCTTGATGTTAAGGTAATGGACAGAACTGTATTAATACTTGATATTTTTGCAGGGAGAGCTACTACAAAAGAAGGAAAGATTCAAGTTGAGTTAGCCCAGTTAAAACATCGCCTAACTCACTTAGTAGGCATGAGAAACTCATTATCTAAGCTAGGTGGAGGTATAGGCACCAGGGGTCCTGGAGAGATGAAATTAGAGACGGATAGAAGACTTATAAGAGATAGAATATCAATGCTAGGCAGAGAACTAGACCAAGTAAAACTTTCAAGAGAAACTATGAGAGAATCAAGAAAGAAAAGTCTAATTCCTGTAATCGCAATTGTAGGATACACTAATGCTGGTAAATCAACTTTACTTAATAAATTAACGGATGCTAATGTATTAGAGGAGGATAAGTTATTTGCAACTTTAGATCCTACTACAAGAAATCTAGTTTTACCAAGTGGACAGCAAGTACTATTGACAGATACAGTAGGTTTTATTAGAAAACTTCCTCATAACTTAATAGAAGCTTTTAGAAGTACCTTAGAAGAAGCCAAATATTCTGATATTATTTTGCATGTTGTAGACAGTTCTAATGCGAATTCATATAAACAAATGCATATAGTATATGAAACGTTAAAGAATTTAAATGTTACAGAAAAACCCATTATAACAGTTTTTAATAAAGATGATTTAAGAGATAAAGACATTACTTTAAAAGATATACAAGCAGAACATACTTTGAAAATTTCGGCAAAAAAGGGAACAGGCATAGAAAAACTTTTAGAAACATTTGAAAATATTTTAAGAAATGAAAAAGTTTATATAAAAAAAATATTTCCTTTTGAGCAAGCTGGATTAATTCAAGAAATACGAAAGTATGGTGAATTGATATTAGAGGAATATAAGACAGACGGAATACTAGTAAAAGCTTACTTGCCTAAAGACTTATACAAAAAGATTGAAAAACAGTTGATATAAAAATGTATATATACTGATAATTACAAAAGCTTGAAAAGGCTTAAAACACAACATATTGTGGTCTTGCTAAAAATAAGTCTGCATATATTGTGTTTTTTCTTGACTATCATAGGCTGATTTGCTAAAATAAAAGTGCGGTTATAAAAGTATAGAATAAGCACTAATGAGAATCAGGAAGGGGAAAGGGTATTATGATACAAGTCATTAAAAGAGATGGAGAGGTTGGCAAATTTAATTTATCTAAAATCAGTTCTGCAATTACTAAGGCGTTTGAAGCTACAAACAAAAACTTTACAGAGGATATTATTAACTTATTATCATTAAGAGTTACTGCAGAATTTCAGACAAAAGTAGAAGGAGACAAGATTCATGTTGAGGACATTCAAGACTGTGTAGAACATGTCCTAGAGCAAAGCGGATATACAGATGTTGCAAAAGCATATATCTTATACCGTAAGAACAGAGAAAAGATTCGTAACATGAATTCTACATTTCTTGATTATAAAGATTTAGTAAATAACTATGTTAAAGAAGAAGATTGGCGAGTTAAGGAGAATTCTACTGTTACTTATTCAGTTGGTGGTTTGATTTTACATAATTCGGGTTCTATTACTGCAAATTACTGGCTTTCAGAAATATATGATGAAGAAATTGCTAATTCACATAGGAATGCTGATATACATATTCATGATTTGTCTATGCTTACTGGCTACTGTGCAGGATGGTCACTAAAACAATTAATTCAAGAAGGACTAGGAGGAGTAGCAGGAAAGATTAACTCTTCTCCAGCTAAGCATCTTTCTACTTTATGTAATCAGATGGTGAATTTTTTAGGCATAATGCAAAATGAATGGGCAGGAGCTCAAGCTTTTTCATCTTTTGATACATATTTAGCTCCTTTTATTAAGATAGATAACCTTTCCTACCATGAAGTAAAGCAATGTGTTCAATCCTTTATTTACGGCGTAAATACACCAAGTAGATGGGGAACACAGGCTCCATTTTCAAATATAACTCTAGATTGGACAGTTCCAAATGATATGGCAGACAGTCCATGTCTTGTTGGAGGAGAAGAACTAGACTTTACTTATAAAGAGTGTAAAAAAGAAATGGATATGATTAATAAAGCATTTATAGAAATAATGATAGAAGGCGATGCTAATGGAAGAGGCTTCCAATATCCAATTCCAACTTACTCAATAACAAGTGATTTTGACTGGTCAGATAATGAAAATAATAGGCTGTTATTTGAAATGACTGCCAAGTATGGAACACCATATTTCTCAAACTATATTAATAGTGACATGGAACCTAGTGATGTTCGTTCTATGTGTTGTAGATTAAGACTTGATTTAAGAGAGTTAAGGAAAAAATCAGGTGGATTCTTTGGAGCTGGTGAAAGCACAGGCTCAATAGGTGTTGTTACCATTAATTTGCCTAATATTGCTTACATGTCAAAGGATGAAAGTGAATTCTTCAAAATTTTAGCTAAGAGGATGGATATAGCAGCTCGTTCCCTTGATGCAAAGAGAAAAGTTGTTACTAGATTGCTTGAATCAAGTTTTTATCCGTATACAAAGCGTTATCTAGGTACATTTGAAAATCATTTTTCAACTATAGGCTTACTTGGGATGAATGAAGTTGGACTTAATGCAAATTGGTTAGGAGAAGATATGACTAATAAGAAAACTTCTGACTTTGCAGCAAAGACTTTAAATTACATGAGAGAGCGTTTGTCAGATTATCAAGAGGAGTATGGAGATTTATTTAATCTTGAAGCAACACCTGCAGAATCTACTAGTTTCAGACTAGCTAAACATGATATAAAAAGATTCCCAGATATTAAAACAGCAGGAGAAGTGGGAGAAACTCCTTACTATACTAACAGTTCTCATTTGCCAGTTGGCTATACAGAAGACGTTTTTGAAGCCTTAGATATTCAAGATGAGTTACAAACTTTATATACTTCAGGAACTGTATTCCATTCATTTATAGGAGAAAAACTTCCTGATTGGAAGGCTGCAGCGAAGATTGTACGTACTATTGCAGAGAACTATAAGTTACCATACTACACAATTTCACCAACTTACTCAATATGTAAGACCCATGGTTATTTAACAGGAGAACATTTTGAATGTCCAGAATGTGGTGAAAAGGCAGAGGTTTATAGTCGTATTACGGGTTACTATCGTCCAGTTCAACACTGGAATGACGGTAAGACTCAAGAATACAAAGATAGACAAGAATATGATTTTACAAAATCAAATATTAACAAGTCAAGGGTGATTTTTATGAGTAATACAAATGATGAAAGAAAAGACATACAAGAAGTAAATGAAAGTTCATCAGAAGATGAGAATTTATATTTGTTTACAACAAAAACTTGTCCTAACTGCTTATTTGCAAGAGAGTACTTAAAGGATAATGAATATACTGAGCTAGATGCAGATGATAATCCTGAAATCTCAAGTAAGTATAGCATAATGCAAGCGCCTACTTTAGTTGTTGTTAAAGATGATGAATACACCAAATATGTGGGAACATCAAACATAAAGACATTTACGGATAGTATTAACCAAACAAGCTAGGTAATATATTATTAAACTAATTCTGATATAAGTATAGAAGGACAGATCTTAGATTATAGGCCTGTCCTTCTAAGTTTTCGCCTAAAATTAATTTCTTAGAACTAACAAAATGAACAAGGAATTATAAATATTTTATTGAATATCCCATATTGATATTATAAAAAAGGTGGTTTATAATTAATGTAATTCACTAAACATTTGTCAGGTAAGGAGGCAAAATTGAATAATGAAGAATTGATTTTGAAAACTTTAAAAGAATTAGTTTCTGGTCAGGGTAGAATTGAATCTAGGCTGGACAACCTAGAAACCAGGATGGACAACCTAGAAACCAAGATGGACAACCTAGAAACCAAGATGGACAACCTAGAAACCAGGATGGACAAGATGGGCAAGCGTCAAGACGAAATGCAAGCTAGCATAGATAGTATGGGCAAGCGTC